>CAYRTS010000024.1:15027-41874 GCA_964427285.1 uncultured Anaerolineaceae bacterium | reverse complement strand
CCGCGAGTAGACTTCGCCATCGAGAGCCTCCGCTGCTGTTGTTCTGAACACCACCAGCGTAGCGAGGGCTCTCGTTTCCTTGTCAGCCCGGAATCAACCCTGCTCCGCGCCCAGCCCCGGTGTCACGGACGTATCTGGACGCGATCAGTCCGTGTCCGTCCGACAAGCGGACCGCTCGGAATCATCGCGATTCGAACCGAGCGAATCGCTGCACGTTGCGCATCGCATCGTTGCCCGATCCAGCGGACCGTGATCCGAAATCGGACCATCGAACGATGCTACGATCCACCCTGCCCAAGGCGCCCGCTATGAGGAGGGATGTGGTGACTGGATCGCCCGGCCGTGTGGACCGGAGTCTTCCGATGCTATCGCTCGCGGGTCGACGTGCCCTGGTGACCGGCTCCGGCACGGGGCTGGGCAAAATGATCGCCCTTGGCCTCGCCCAGGGCGGCGCCGATGTCGTCCTGGTCGGCCGGCGGCGGGACAAGCTCATGGAGACAGCGGCGCTCGTGCGCGAGATCGGCGCGGAGGCAACGATCGTCACCGCCGATATCACCAGCGAACCGGACGTCATCCGCCTCGGCCAGGAGGCCGGGCAGGTCGACATCCTGGTCAACAACGTCGGGATCGCCCCCAATCAGCACTGGCAGGAGGTTCCGCTCGAAGAGTGGCGGGCGGTCTTTGCCGTGAACGTCGACGCCCCGTTTCGGCTGTGCCAACTGTTCGCCCCGGCGATGATGGATCGTGGCTGGGGGCGGATCATCAACATCGCCTCCGTCTATGGCAAGCAGGGCGGCAACCCGGCGCTTTATGAGCCGCTCGACTGGGACGTCCCGTCCTACTTCGCCAGCAAGCACGCGATCCACGGCATCACCCACTATCTCGCCGGGCGATTGGCCCCACGCGGCGTCACCATCAATGACATCAGCCCCGGTGGTTTCGCCGGCTCCGAGCAGAACGACAGGTCACAGCCGCAGAGCGAGGAGCGGGCGCAGCGGTTCTACTCAATCGTCCCGGCCGGGCGGATCGGCAGCACCGATGACATCCAGGCTGCTGTCGTGTTCCTCGCGTCGCCGGGTTCTGCATATCTCACGGGCCAGGACATCGTGATCGACGGCGGCTGGACCATCTGGTAGACCCCAGATTCGAAGGAGGGCCCCTTCATGCTTGCTCCAGTACTCCATCAGCCACGGACACCGATGCGCCTCGAGCACGTCGAACTCGATGCGCCGAAGGCCGGCGAAGTCCAGGTCAGGATGACCGCCAGCGGTGTCTGCCACAGTTGCCTGCACGTCCTCGACGGGTCGGTCGCCGGCGCACCCATGCCGATGGTCCTGGGCGATGAGGGCGCGGGCGTGGTCGCTGCGGTCGGTCCCGGCGTGACGGCCGTCAGGGCCGGCGACCACGTCATCATCTCTTGGGCGCCGACCTGCGGCCGCTGTCGCTACTGCGTCGCTGGGCGTCCCGTGCTGTGTGCCAACCAGCCGCCCTTCGGCTTCCTCGGCGACGGCACGGCGCGGATGCATCTCGACGGCGCGGACGTCCATAACTATGGACCCGGGACCTACGCGCCCGAGATCGTCATCCCGGAGAGCTGCGCCATCGTCATCCGCGACGACATGCCGCTCGATCAAGCGGCCCTCATCGGTTGCTCGGTGATGACCGGCATCGGCGCGGTGACCAAGACCGCGAAGGTCCCGGTCGGCGCGAGCGTTGCTGTCTTCGGCTGCGGCGGGATCGGACTCAACGCGGTCCAGGGCGCGGCGCTGTCGTCCGCCCACCCGATCATCGCGGTGGACATCGCCGACAACAAGCTCGAGTATGCCGAGACCATGGGCGCGACCCATCGCGTGCGCGCCGACGGCCCGGACGTCCCCGGCGCGATTCGGTCGATCACCGGTGACGGCGTCGATTACGCGATCGTGGCCGTCGGGAGCCCGCAGGCGCTCGAGACGGCCTGGGAATCGTTGGCACCGGGCGGCACCTGCGTGATGCTCGGGGTGATGAGCGATGGCGACGTGGTCAACCCGCGCTGGAACCGCCTGATCGGCCAGGAAATCCGCCTGATCGGCTCGCGCTACGGCTCAGCGCGACCGGCCACCGATTTCCACGAACTCATCGAGCTCTACTTCGCAGGTCGGCTCAAGATCGACGAGCTGATCAGCCGACGCTACGCCCTGCCCGAGATCAATGAGGCACACCGGGCGCTGGCCGCCGGTGAGCTGGCCCGTTCGATCATCGTCTTCGACGCGTAGCAGGAACGAAGACCGAGGTCGCCACGACGCTGAACGCCGACGGCATCGACGTCGATCCATCCCCGCCCGGGGACGGCGGGAGCGCTCGGACCGTCATGACGGTGCTGGGTCCCGTCCCGCTCGGCGACCTGGGGGTCGTCCTGCCGCACGAGCACCTGCTCTGCGCGTTGTACGTCCATCCGGAACAACGGGCGGATCCGCATTTCAACGAGCCCCTCACGCTGGCCAACCTTGGGCGGGTTCGCCAGCACTGGTCGGCCAGCGCGGACAACGTCAGGCTGGACAGCGAGCGTCTCGCGATCGTCGAGCTGGCCCGCTTCAAGGCGGCCGGTGGCGGGACGCTCGTCGACCTGACCCTCGACGGGATCGGTCGGGCGCCGACGGCGCTCGCGCGGATCTCGAAGGCGACGGGCGTCCACGTCGTCATGGGTAGCGGTGCCTACGTCGCGGTAACGCACCCCGGCTGGATCGTCGATGCGTCGATCGAGGAGATCGCAGCGGCGATCTCCGGCGAAGCCCGTCGCGGTGTCGGCGCCGGCGGGATCCTGCCGGGCATCATCGGCGAGCTCGGCTGCTCCTGGCCGCTGGAGGACGTCGAGGTCCGTGTCCTGTGGGCCGGCGCGCGCGCCCAGGCGGAGACGGGCATGGCGATCTCGATCCATCCGGGTCGGGATCGCGCGGCCCCGTTCCAGATCGTGGACCACCTCGTGGCGGCCGGTGCGGACCTCCGGCGGGTCGTGATCGGCCACCTCGACCGCACTGTCCAGGATCTGCTGGGGCTGATCGAATTGGCGAGGCTCGGTCCGTATCTCGAGTTCGACCTGTTCGGCCTCGAGACCTCGTACTACCCGTGGCCGGGCGTGGCCGAGGGACTCAGCGACGCGCAGCGCCTGAGGCTGGTCCGCGACCTCATCGATGCCGGGTATGGGGACCGCGTCCTGCTCTCCCACGACATCTGCACGAAGCATCGACTCGCGCGGTACGGCGGGCACGGATACGACCATTTGCTCTCGAATGTCGCCCCCTGGATGCGGACAAGGGGCTTCAGCGACGCCGAGATCGATCGATTGCTCGTCGCCAATCCGGCCGCGATGCTCGGAGGTTGGGCATGACCTGGACGGTGGGGGCGGGCCTCGACGGCAAGGGTGTGATCGTGACCGGCGCGACGGGAGGCATCGGCCGCGCTGTCGCCGCGGCGCTTGCGAGCGCCGGCGCGCAGATCCTGGCAACCGATCTCGAGCAGGGGAGCCTCGACGAACTCGTCGGTGGGCTCGACGGCAGCGGTCACCTCGCCGCGGCCGCGGATCTGCGCGACCACGCCACACACGACATGCTCGTGGCCCGAGCGCGCGACGAGTTCGGCGACGCGTACGGGCTCGTGAATCTCGCTGCCGTCGTGCGACGCCAGTACGAACTCGGCGATGTCTCCGAGGATGATTGGGACCTCCAGCACGACATCAACCTCAAGTCAGCCTTCTTCCTCTGCCGTGCGGCGGGGGCGGCCATGATCGCCCAGGGCCGCGGCGGTCGGATCATCACGTTCACCTCACAGGCGTGGTGGACGGGAGGCTATGCGGGCTCGACTGCCTATGCCGCCTCGAAGGGTGGGATCGTCTCCATGTCGCGCGGCCTCGCCCGAGCGTTCGGCCCGCACGGGATCACCGTCAATAGCGTGTCGCCGGGACTGGTCAACACGCCGATGATCACGACGGACATGGATCCCTCGGCCTATGCCGCGATGACCAGCCAGATCCCGCTCGGCTATGTCGCGGAACCGGAGGACCTGGCGGGCGTCGTCGTCTTCCTTGCATCGGACCACGCGCGGTACGTCAATGGCGCGACGATCAACGTCTCCGGCGGGATGTTGATGTACTGATGCCGAATGTGGAGGGCGAGGTGGGCGACAGGATCGCGGTCGTGGGCGCAGGAGTCATGGGCGCGCAGATCGCCCAGGTACTGGCCACCTTCGGATTCGAGGTTCGGCTGCACGATCTGGACGATGGACGCCTCGCATCCGCGGTCGGTCGGATCGAGGGCGGACGGTTCGGGCTGGATCGGGGTGTGGCGCGAGGCAAGCTCACCGCGCAGGAGGCGCGCGCTGCGCTGGGACGCATATCGACGACGACATCGCTCGAGGATGCGTGTGCCGGTGCGGACGGTGTGATCGAAGTCGTGTTCGAGGACCTTCCACTCAAGATGGCCCTGTTCCGGAGCCTGGACCGACTCGCCCCGGAAGCCGCGATCCTCGCCACGAATACGGCGGGGCTTTCGGTCGCAGCCATCGCCTACGCGACCGAGAGGCCGGATCGGGTCATCGGGTGGCACTGGTTCCAGCCGTGCGCGGTCATGCAGCTCAACGAGCTCGTGATCCACCAGGGCACCGCTGCCGGCACGATCGCCCGGGTGGCGTCCTGGGCGAGCCGATGCGGCAAGTCCGCCCGGATCGTGCGGGACAATCCAAGGACCTGGGGGCACGTTGGGAATCGGATCAACCAAGTTGTGCGGGAAGAGGCAAGGCGGATCGTCGACGAGGGACTGGCCGATGAAGACACCGTGGACGCGATCATGCGCGAGGGGTTCGCGTGGCGGATGGGCCCGTTCGAGGGTCAGCGCCTGCCCGAGTAGCGCCGGCGCCGGCGATCCGCCGATATCGGGCGGGCCCTCATGACGGATTACTCCATCGTGGATCCGACCACGCGCGGCTTCTGGGAGGGGGTCCGCGTCGCCGAGATCCGACTCCAGGTCTGTGCGGACTGCGAGCGATCCCAGTTCTACCCCCGGCCGTTCTGCCTCCACTGCGAGGGCTCGAACCTGGGCTGGCGGGCGGCCTCGGGGAGAGGGGTCGTCCACAGCGTCGTGACCGTCCATCTGGCGGTCTTCGATGATCTCATCCCGCCGTATCGCGTGGCACTCGTCGAGCTGGACGAGGGTCCGCGGATGCTCGGTCTGGTCGCCGATACGATCGAAATCGGGCACGTCGTGCGAGGGCACTGGCAGGGCTCAGAACCCGGGAAGGCGCGGCTTGTCTTCGAGGACGCCTCGTGACCGGCGACCTAGTCGTCTCGTGGCCGGCGCGCTTCCGGGCGCTGGCCCGGGAGCACCCGGACCACACCGCGATCCGCTTCCTGGCGGTGGACGGTTCAACCCGGACCTACTCGTGGGGCGAGCTCGATCGGTGGACGGACCGTCTCGCCTGGGGGTTGGCGGCCCGAGGCGTCGACCAGGCTTCGGTCGTCGTGGTCGGCCTCCCGAACGCGCCGGAGCATGTCGCGGTCACCCACGCGGCCTGGAAGCTTGGAGCCCTCGTCCTGCCGCTCCGTCACGCCCTGCCGATCCCCGAGCGGGACGCCCTGCTCGCCCTCGCCAGGCCGTCGATCGTCGTTTCGGGATGGGACGTGTCGGACGCCTACCTGAACGTGCATCCGGCGGACCTGTCCTCGCTCGAGATGTCCACGGGGCCGCGCCTGCCCGACGTCGTGCCCGTTCCCGGGCGTGCCATCGGATCCGGGGGCTCGACCGGACGCTCCAAGCTGATCGTCAGCCTGGAGCCACTCCAGGGCATGCCCCTCAGGCCGGGGGCATCGGGACCGCCCGGCGGGACGATGCGGACGGGGCAGCGTCAGCTCGTCATAGGCCCGCTCTATCACGTAGCGCCGTTCTACTGGATGCACCTCGGTCTGTTCCAGGATCACGAGATCACCCTCCACGAGCGTTTCGATGCGGCCATCGTGAGGGCGACCATCGAGGACCACGGCATCCAATGGGTGTTCCTGAGCCCGACGATGCTGCGCCGCCTCGTCCCGCTGCTCGAGCCCGACGACGGATGGCTGCGGAGCCTCGAGGGCGTCTACGCGTCCGGCGGACCCTTCCCCATCTGGTTGAAACGGCAGTGGGCAGAGCGACTCGATCGCCGACTCGTCGAGCGCTACGGAGCCGCCGAGGACATCGGGTTCTGCGAGATCGATGGACGCGTTGCGCTGACCCGTCCAGGGAGTGTCGGACGGCCGGTGGACGCCGAGGTCCGGATCGTCGACCCGGATGGCTCGCTCATGGCCGAAGGTCAGGTCGGCGAGATCTTCCTGCGCCGTACCGATGTCGATCGCGCGGCGACGACGTACATCGGTGCGCCACCGGCGCGAACCTTGGCGGACGGATCCACCACCGTCGGCGATCTCGGCTGGCTCGACGACGATGGCTACCTGTACATCGCCGACCGCCGCACGGACCTGATCATCTCCGGGGACGCGAATGTCTATCCGGCGGAGGTCGAGGGCGTCCTCCACCAGCATCCCGCGGTGGCCGAGGCGGTCGTCATCGGTCTGCCGGACGAGGACTGGGGACAGCGTGTCCACGCCATGGTCCAGCTGCGGCCGGCCGCCGCCGCGACGGCTCGTGACCTCGACCAGCACTGTCGTACCCAGCTGTCGGCATACAAGTGCCCGAAGACCTGGGAGTTCGTGGCGTCTCTGCCCAGGGACGACGTCGGCAAGGTGCGTCGGATCGCCCTGGCCCAGGAACGGATCCCGATGGCTGCCGCGATGGACGCGCAGCCGGATCGACCTGAGGTCGCCCGATGAGCGACCTGGTCGATGCCGTCACTGGCCGCCGGATGTACGTCGTCGGGGCTGCGGAGGCTCCGCTCGGGGACGTGTCCGACGAAAGCGAGCTTTCGATGGTCGCCATCGCGGCGCACGAGGCCCTCGACGAGGCCGGCCTGTCACTCCGCGACGTGGACGGCCTGTTCGTCAACTACATGGGCGAAGAAGGGACCGTCCAGGTCGGCGAGTACCTCCGGATCGAGCCGCGCTACCTCGATTCGAGCGACCTCGGGGGCGCCGCGTTCGAGGCATTCGTGGGACACGCCATGGTCGCGATCGCGACAGGCCGGTGCGAGGTCGCCCTGATCGCATACGCATCACGCCAGCGGTCGCTCCGGAGTCGCCGATTGGTGCCGGCCCCGAGTCCCCTCCGGCAGCAATTCGAAGACCAGTACGGGCTACCTGTGCCGATCGGCTACTACGCGATGGTGGCCGCGCGCCACATGTATGAATTCGGGACGACCCGTGCCCAGTTGGCGGAGATCGCGGTGGCCGCTCGTGCATGGGCGCGGCGCAACCCGAAAGCCTTCGTGCGCGATCCACTGTCCATCGAGGACGTCCTCGCGAGTCGGCCGATCGTCGAGCCGCTGCACCGGGCGGACTGCTGTCTCGTGACCGACGGCGGAGGCGCGATCGTCCTCACCGGTTCGGCTCGAGCTCGGGATGCCGCCAAGCGACCGGTGCGGATCCTCGGCGCCGGTGAAGGCCAGGGGATGTGGAACTTGAGCCAGCGACGCGACCTGACGCTGTCACCAGGAGCGATCAGCGGTCGTGAGGCGTTCGGGGCGGCGGGTATCACGCCGCAGGACGTTGACGTCCTGGAGCCGTATGACAGCTTCACGATCACGGTGCTGCTCGCCCTGGAGGACCTCGGGTTCTGCGCCAAGGGTGAGGGCGGACGCTTCGTGGAAAACGGCCGGCTCGCCCCCGGAGGCAGTCTGCCGTCCATGACCAGCGGTGGAGGGCTCTCCTATTGCCACCCGGGAGCGCTCGGCCTGTTGCTCCTGGTCGAGGCGGTCAGACAACTCCGCGGCGAGGCCGGGGAGCGCCAGGTGCCGAATGCCGAGATCGCCGTCGCCCACGGCGTCGGTGGCACCATGTCCACCGCCGCGACCGTCGTTCTCGCGCGAGACTGACCGTGCCGGCGAGGGCCTGGGGCGAGTCGGGGTTCACGATCCACACAGGCGGTTCGCAATGTACAATCGGCGACCTACTGTCCGTGCGAGGAACCGAGGGTTCTGCCAGGGTGGCCACCGCCGAGTCGACGCACGACCACATGTTCGGCGTCTTCCATTTCAGCTTCACGGTATCGGATCTCGACGCGGCCATCGTGTTCTACCGCGATCTGCTCGGGTTCACGTTCGTCCAGCGACAGATCCAGGACAACGGATACACGCGGCGCCTGGTCGGATACCCCGACGCCCGGATCGAGGTCGCCCAGTTCGCCGTCCCGGGCCAGTGTCGCGGGTTCTCGACCCATGACCTCGAGCTCGTCCATTACATCGTCCCGCGGGGTCGCCGCTCCGAGCCCGAGATCAGGAACCCTGGTGAGGCACACCTCGCCATCGCCGTGGAGGACGCCCATGCCCTCTACCAGCGGCTGACCGCCGCAGGCGTCCGGTTCTTCTCGCCACCGATCGAGATCACCGAAGGGGTGAACAAGGGCGGCTTGGCCTGCTACTTCCACGGGCCGGACGACATCGTGCACGAGTTGGTGCAGCCGTCCGTGGCGCGCATCCAAGCGTATCTTGCCATCGAGCCCGTGGAGCGGAAGGCATGACCTATCGCCTCGGGATCGACGTCGGCGGGACGTTCACGGACCTGGTCCTGGTCGGCCCGGACAGGGAGGCCCTGACTCGCAAGGTCCTCTCGGCGACGGACGACTATGCCACCGCGATCATGGCCGGCACCGTGGAGTTGCTCGAGGCGGCCGGCATCGAGGCCGCGGCCATCGGCGAGATCCTGCACGGGACGACCGTCGCCACCAACGCCGTTCTGGAACGGCGCGGCGCGGCCACCGGGCTGCTTACGACAGACGGCTTCCGTGACGTGCTCGAGATCGGGCGGCTGCGGCTGCCTCGGCTGTACGACCTTGAGTTCGAGCGTCCGGCGCCGCTTGTCCCGCGACGATGGCGACAGACCGTGGTCGAGCGGATCGATGCGCGGGGCGAGGTCCTGATCCCGTTCGACCCCGCCTCCGTCCATCGAGCCCTCGATCGGATGCTCGGGGAAGGTGTTCGATCGATCGCGATCTGTCTCATCCATTCGTACGCCGACGGCAGCCATGAGCAGGCGGTCGCGGGGATCATCCGCGAGCGGGCCCCCGAAGTTGCAGTGACCCTGTCATCGGAGTTACTGCCGGAAGTCCGCGAGTTCGAGCGAACCAGTACGACAGTCACCAACGCCTACGTCCTGCCGGTCATGGACCAGTACCTTGGCCGCCTCGAGACCGACCTCGCCGGATTGGGCGCGAGCGCACCGGTCATGGTCATGCAGTCGAACGGCGGAGTGATGACCACGGCCGAGGGTCGTCGTCGCCCGGTCCATGTCATCGAATCGGGCCCCGCGGCCGGTGTCATCGCCGCCGCGGCCCTCGCTCGTCGGATCGGGCGCCCGAACACCATCAGTATCGACATGGGTGGCACGACCGCCAAGGCTTCGGTCATCGAGGACTACACGATCCAGCGCGCCGGCGAGTTCGAGATCGGCGGCAGCCTGTCGCAGGGCAGTCGCCTGAACCGCGGTTCAGGGTTCGTGCTGCGGATCCCATCCATCGACATCGCGGAGATCGGGGCCGGCGGCGGCAGCATCGTACGCGTCGACGACGCCGGCCAGCTCCACGTCGGACCGCGTAGCGCCGGGGCGATCCCGGGTCCGGCGTGTTACGCCAATGGGGGAACGGAAGCCACCCTGACCGATGCCAACGTCGTGCTCGGCTATCTGCACGCCGAGCGCTTCCCAAGTGGGCTCCGATTGGATGCCGATCTGGCTCGCGGCGCGGTGGGGGATCAGGTCGCGGCCCGGCTTGGTCTATCGCTGTTGGATGCCGCCCACGGGATCTTCCTGGTGGGCGCCGCCAAGATGAGCCGGGCCGTGCGTTCGGTCACGATCGAGCGTGGGCGCGACCCGCGCGCGTTCGGCCTCATCGCATTCGGCGGGAACGGCCCGCTGTTCGCCGCCGAGATGGCGGCCGGCCTCGGGATCGGGTCGGTCATCGTGCCACCCGCACCGGGCGTCTTCAGCGCGGTCGGCCTGCTTGAGGCGGATCTGGAGCATCACCTGGTCCGGACATTCCTCCGCCCGCTCGACGCGGCAGCCCTGGTCGAGATCGAAGCGGTCCTTGCGTCGATGGAGGCCGAAGCCGCGTCGGTCCTGTCCGGCTCGACCGGCGTCGACGGGCTGGAGCTGACTCGCTTCGTCGACCTCAAGTACGCCGGCCAGTCGTACGAGCTCACGCTGCCGTTGCCCCAGGATCCCGACCCGGCGAGCGGCGTGGCCCGTTTGAGCGCCGCGTTCGCGGCGGAGCACGAGCGGACCTACGGGCACGCCGCCCTGGACGACCCGATCGCCCTGGTCAACCTTCGAGTCACAGCCGGCGTCCGAGGTGCCTCGAACGTGGATGCGTGGCGGATGCCGAGGGCGACGCACGTCCGGCACGCCGACCGGGAGGCCTGGTTCGGGACGGCGGTGGGCATCCTGGCGACGCCCGTCATCGGCCGCTTCGATCTGACCTTGACGCCCAGCCCGGGTCCACTGCTCGTCGACGAGTACGACGCCACGACCCTGATCCCTCCGGGCGCGACCGCCCACCTGGATCCCTACGACAACATCGTGATCGCGACCCCGGAGGCCCGATGACCGGCACGACGGGGGTGGACCCGATCCGCCTGGAGCTCATCAAGAACGCACTCGACGCGATCGTCGACGAGATGGCCATCGCGCTCATGCGCTCCGCCTACTCGACCAACCTCAAGACCTCCATGGACATGTCCTGCGCGCTGTGCGACGCGGACGGTCGTCTGATCGCGCAGGGCCTGACCATCCCGATGCACCTTGGATCCATCCCTGACGCGATGGCCCAGCTGGTCGCCAAGTTCGACGGCCGCATCGGACCCGGCGATATCTTCCTGCTCAACGATCCGTACCAGGGCGGAACCCATCTGCCCGACTTCTATGTGTTCAAGCCGATCTTCCTGGACAACCGGCGGATGGGCTGGTCGGTCAGCATCGGCCACATGATGGATGTCGGCGGCAAGACGCCCGGCGGTAATGGAGCGGATGCGACGGAGATCTTCCAGGAAGGCCTCCGGATCCCGCCCTTGAAGCTCTACGAACGCGGTCGTCCGGTCGAGATGTTGTTCGACCTGCTCGCCAAGAATGTCCGGATCCCGCGACTCGTGCTCGGCGATGTCAGGGCGCTGGTCGCCGCCTGTCTCACAGGCGAGCGCGGATACCTCGCGCTCCAGGCACGGTACGGCGTTGACGACTTCGCTGCGGCGGCAACGGCCCTCCTCGATCAGGCCGAGCGGCTCGCCCGCAACGCGATCTCGGCAATGCCGGACGGGACCTACTCGTTCATCGACCACATCGACGAAGACGGGATGGACCCGACGCCGATCCCGATCAAGGTCACCATCACCGTGACGGGCGACCGGCTGATCACAGATTTCGAGGGCAGTGCGCCGCAGGTCCGAGGGGCCATCAATTCGGCGCTGCCCTACACGAAATCCGCGGTGTACGCCTGCGTGCGCCATCTGATCGGCGGGGACCCCCCGAACAACGAAGGCTACTTCCGTCCCATTGAGGTCCGCGCTCCCATCGGGTCGATCGTCAACCCGGTATCGCCTGCTCCCGTGGCTGCCCGTGGGCTGACCGGTTATCGCATCACGAATGCGATCTTCGGCGCGCTGGCCGGGATCGCCCCGGATCGGATCCCAGCCTGTGAGGTGGGCGGCGATACGGGTGTCAGCTACGGCGGCTATGACGCCGATCGAGGCGCATTCGTGTTCGTCGAGTTCGTGTTCGGGGGATGGGGGGGACGGCCCAAGCTCGATGGCGTCGACGTGTGCGCGAGCATGACCGTCAACTTCTCGAACAACCCGGTGGAGATCATCGAGGCGGAGTACCCGCTGATCATCGAGCGGTACGGGTATGTCGCCGACACCGGGGGCCCCGGTCTTCACCGCGGCGGTCTCGCCGTCGCCCGGGATTACCGCTTCCTGAACCAGGACGGGACGCTCTCGCTGCGCAGCGACCGCCGCCGCTTTTTGCCGTATGGCCTCGCCGGCGGACGCGACGGGACGCCATCGTCGAGCACCCTGGCATCATCGAGCGAGCGCGTGGAGGTGCCCGCCAAGTTCACCAGGCGCGTGCGGGCCGGCGACGTGTTCCGCCATGTCGTGGCCGGGGCGGGCGGGTGGGGCCATCCGTTGCTGCGCGACCCGGCCGCGGTCCTATTCGACGTCCTGGAGGAAAAGCTGACCACGGACTACGTCGAACGCGAGTACGGCGTGGTCATCGATGAGGGCGCCGGCAGGGTGGACGCGGAGGCCACGACCGAGCTCAGATCGCGACGGTCGACCGCCCCGTGAGGGCCTCTCGTCCGCATCGGCCGCGTGGCGTTTTGGTCCGCGACGTCAGTCGCCAGGCATCATGGGTCGTCGAGCGGGAACATCGGAGCCTCCAGCCCGACGGCCGCCCCCTGATCGCGTCGTCTCCGCGGACGCCGCGACACCCGGGCGAACGGGGGCCGCGCGATAACCGTTGAAGAATCCGACCGGCAGCCCGCCGATCGCCCCTACCAGGGTCGCTCCAACTCGCCCTCGAACGGCCACAACGGATGATCGAGATGGCGGAACGGAAGACGGGTCAGGTCGCTGTCGGCCGGCCCGGTCGTGTCGATGTCGAACACGCGTGACGCGATGGGCTCGTAGTACTCGCGATACCCGCCGGCGGACTTGACGACCACCAGTTCGAATGTGGCGGGGTCCAGACCGACGCGCCGGAACAGTTCCATGTCCAGCAGGTACGCAGGGCGCTCGGTGATGACCACGCTGATCGTGCCGACAACGAGGACAGCCGTCCGGCCGACATCCACCGGGAACGGTGGATATCTCGACCGATACCGCCCGTCACACAACGTCGCGACTCGCCCAGAGACGCGAACGGGATGATGAAATGCCGGGGACAGTCGCCCGCCGAGCTCCACGTCCACCATGCCGTCCACTCCAACGGCGAAGCATGCCTCGATGGCGTCTGGATCGGTGACCGACAACAGCACATTGAACGAGGCGCCGGCCTCGAGGAGTGCTCGCAGCATCGAGACACCGTCACCAGTACTTCCGGCGGAGGTGCTGTCGGCGCCATCGGAGGCGACGATCGGGCGCGCATCGCCCGATCCGCGGGCGTCCTCGAGTGCGTCGAGAACCTGCGCGATCGGCGTCTTCGGGACCCTGAAGCGCTCGCGCCGATCCCAAAGCATCTTGGCGAGTTCATCGGCACGGCGCTGAGCGGTGTCGCCGTCGCTCTTTGCCAGGACGACGACCGACCAGCCGATCTCGGGGGCATCGAACCACGGCTGTGTCGCGAAGATGCTGATATCAAGGATGTCGTCCTGCTGTTCCAGCTCCTGCCGCCGGATCATCACCTCGTGCATCGGCCCGCGACGCGTGTCGTGGTTCTCCGAGGAGGCGGTCATGCGGATCTTCCGGTAGCGCACGACCGG
This sequence comes from uncultured Anaerolineaceae bacterium, assembly GCA_964427285.1. Taxonomy (GTDB): domain Bacteria; phylum Chloroflexota; class Limnocylindria; order Limnocylindrales; family CSP1-4; genus SPCO01. The sequence goes on along the minus strand of CAYRTS010000024.1, from coordinate 28,297 downwards.
GCGCGTGTCGGTGCTGATCGACCGCACGAGCAAGCGCATCGCGCGTTGGCCGGTCGTGAAGAAGTCGACGTGCGGGCACGTCTGGAACCCGACCAGGATGTCCGCGGACCTGGCCATCAGGTCGGTGAAGTGGCAATGCAGATCGAAGCTCGCAGCCACGGGCATGGACCCACCGACGATGCGGCGGACGTCCGCCAGGAGTGCGCCCTCGGGGTCGCTCAAGCTTTCGGTCGCCATCGCTCCGTGGAGCGACAGGTAGATCCCGGCAAGCTCAGGCCGGTGCTGCCGGACCGATCCCAGGATGACCTGTCGGATCGCAGCGAACGCCACGTCCGTCACCGGCGGGCCGCTTCCTCCCAGCGCGAACAGGACCGGCACGATCTCGACCCCTTCGGTCGTGGCGACGTCAACGGCGCCAGCCATCTGGTCTTGGCCCTTCCCGAGGAGCAGCGAATCGGGGCCCACCGACCATCCGAGTCGATGAAAGTCGTCGAGTGTCGTCACGCCTGGAGCGAAGCTGTTGACCTCATGGTACACAGAGGCGACAAGGACCTTGACCATTTCTTTGACCTCCAATGTGGGGCCCTCCGTTCGATGCGGGATATCTGGTCAGGACCCATCGTCCTCGGCGGCCCGACGCTTGTGGGCGATCAGCCCCATCAGGCGTCGATCGCGCCATCGGGCTCGGGCGGCGAGCGTCTCACGCGGCTGGATCTCGGCCCGCTCCGCCTCGAGACGCGCCATCAACGCCGGCGTCCACTCCACCCCGATCTGGCTCGCCGCGATCTCGCCGATGGATCTGCCGTAACGAGCGTTGGAATCGACGACGCCACCCGGGGCAGCCAGGTCGAACGTCTCGAACGGGCCCATGTATGACCAACGCAGGCCGAGACCGTCGCGGACCGTCCGGTCGATATCGTCGGCGGACGCGTAGCCGGCTTCCCATAAGGTCATCGCCTCGCTCAGCAATGCAGCCTGGAGACGATTGAGCACAAAGCCCTGGATCTCCCGGCGGACGATGACCGGGGACTGCCCGACGCGGCGCAGAAAGTCGTACGTCCACTCGATGACGTCGACGGTGGTCCACGGCGCCGGCGAGAGCTCGGCGATCGGGATGAGGTGGACCGGATGGGCAGGATGGACGACGAGGCATCGCTGGCGCCCCGTCAGATCCGCGCTGAAGGCCGAGGCCGGGATGTACGAGGTCGAGCTGGCCAGCACGATGCCCGGCGCCGCGAGCGCATCCATGGCCGCGAAGATCCCGAGTTTGGCGTCGATGGTCTCGGCGACGCACTCCTGAACGTACTCGGCCCCCTCGAGCACCGCCTGCAGCGACGCGACTGGGATGATCCTGGCCAGCACGACATCCGGCGGTTCGCCGATCAAGCCCGCGTCGCCCAGTTCTCGCAGGCTGGTCTCGATCGCCTCCATGCCCCGGTCGAGGGCGCCGCGATCGACATCGTAGACGGCGACGGTATGACCGGCGCGCGCAAAGACGATGGTCCAGCCGCGGCCGATGAGTCCAAGGCCGACGATGCCAACCCTCTCCACACTGTCCTCCATGTCTGTCAGGCCTTGCCCGATGCGAGGGATCGGTCGCTGCCCACCGAACTCGGCTGGCAGGGATCGTGCGGGCGCATCACCAGTAGCGCAAGGCCCCCACGAAGAGCTCGGCCAGCTCCTCGACCCCGGCCGCGCGTGGCGCGAGCTTCGTCACGCGATGCTGCGGGAGGGTTGCCTCGGCAAGTGCCGGCGCATCGGCGGCGGTGAAGCCGACCGCCTCGATCCCGTTCGGGATGCCGGTCTGGCGCATGAGATCGATGATGGCACCAGCGAGTACCGTCCCGGCGTCGTCGGGACTGGCTCCTCTGACGTCGGCTCCCAGGAGCTCCGCCGCGCGCATGTGCCGCGTCGGGTCCGCGGACGCCGTCCAGCGGAAGACGGACGGCGCGGTGAGGATCACGGACATGCCGTGGGGCACGAGCGCCTTCGCCGTCGGATAGCCCGCCGGGCGGTAGCTGCGCACGAGGCCCGACACCGCATACGACATGCCGTGCGGGAGGTGGACGCCGGCGTTGCCGAAGCCGATGCCTGCATAGCTCGCTGCGAGGCACATCTCGAGGCGCGCCTCGTCATCCGCCGCATCCGCGACCACCCGAGGGAGCGCGCGAGCGATCATCCCGATGGTGCGCTCCGCCCAGATGTCGCTGAACGGGTTCGCGCCTTGATATGTGGTCCGCTGCGAGGGCCGATCGGGGCGGGAGCGGGTCGTGTATGAGATGGCCGTGTACGACTCGAGGGCGTGCGAGAGCACATCGAAGCCGGCGCAGGCGGCGAGCATCGGCGGGCAGGTCGTCGTGTTGTCCGGATCGACGATCCCGAGCGTCGGCCTCAGCCGACCGTGAGCGATGCCCGTCTTGGCATGCATGGCCTCGTAGTCGAAGATCGCGACCGCCGTCGTTTCGCTACCGGTGCCGGCCGTGGTGGGGATCGCAACCAGTGGTCGAAGGGGGCCGGGGATGGCGACGGCGCCGCCGATAGGCGCATTCACGTAATCGAGGAACGGCCGTGGGTACGTCGAGTAGAGGTTCGCGGCCTTGGCCGTGTCGATCGTCGAGCCGCCTCCGACGGCGACGAAGGCATCGAAGCCGCCCTCGCGGGCGAACGCGGCCGCCCGCTGGAAGCTGGTGTCGGACGGCTCCACCTCGACCTCGTCATAGACGGTGACGTCCATGCCGGCCGCCGCGAGGGATCGCCGAGCGACGTCGGTCGGCGCAAGGTGGCCGACGATCGGGTCCGTGAGCAGCAGGACTCGCCGGCCCCCAAGGCTGGCGACATGATCGCCCACCTCATCTGTCGCGCCCGGTCCGATGACCAGGCTCGAGAGGTTGACGGCAAAACGCGTGTCGCGATCCATCTCAGCGATCGGTCGTGGCCGCGACGGCGGTCCGCCTTGGCGCCATGGTCATCCCGAGCTCTGCGGACGACTGGAATGAGCGATGGCACTCGCTTCGACCTCGACGACCAGGCCGGGGAGCATCAAGCCCGCGATCTCGACGAATGTGCAGGCCGGCATCGTCGCCCCGAAGACCTCCTGATGTGCCCTGGCCGCATCTGCCCATTGACCGATGTCGGTGAGGTAGACACGGGTACGAATGACATCGCCGACCGAGGCGTCGAGTTCCGCCAGGCTGTCGACGATCGTGCGCAGGATCGACTGCGTCTGGAGATAGGCGTCGCCGGGCGCCTCCACGGACCCGTCCTCGCGGGTCGCCGAGGTCCCGCTGACCTCGATCACGTCTCCCACCCGGATCGCCCGCGAGTATCCGACCACGGAGCCCCACTTGCGGCGAGCGGGCACGGTCCGACGGCCGGTCATGCCGCACGCTCCTCGATCGGGGTTTCAGCAGCGGCGCTGTCGTCCGGCTGCCATCGACGTTCGCTGCCTGCCGGTGCGTAGAACCAGAGCAGGAGCAGCGGTTCATCTCCGGTCGTCTCGGTCCGGTGTCTCGACCAGGCCGGCGTCCAGGCCGGCGTCCAGACGAGCGGTCGCGTCATCACGCCCTCCCCCATGAGAACTCCGGCAGCCAGCCACCCCGGACGCCGTCGAGTCGATCCATCACGATTTGGCCGATGATGGACCCGAACTTGAAGCCATGGCCGGAAGTGCCCGTCGCCACCAGCGTCGTCGAGCTGCCGGGTACGAAGTCGATGATGAAGTCGGTCGTTCGTGTGAGGTCGTAGAGACAGGTGGCTCCGACGATCGTGGCAGGTGGCACGTCGAGTCCCAGGTGTGCGCGCAAGAACCCGACCACGCCGTCGAGGAATGTACCCGGGGCCTGGTTGCGATCAGTATCCGGGTCCGTGGTGACCTCGCCGTACGTATGCCAGCCGATCTTGACGGGGTCGTCCGCCAGGCGAGGGAAACCGTAGAAGACGGTTTCGAGCTCGGAGAACGGCGCCAGGCCGCGCGCGTCGAACGTGTCCGGGAGCGTCGTCACATAGGCGAGGCCCTGGCGCTTGAGGGTGATCATCGAGCGCAGACCAGGGATGAGCGTGGCCGACCAGGCGCCGGCCGCCACGACCATGCGCCTGCCGACCAGTCGTCGACCATCCTCGAGGATCGCGGCCGGCGATGTCCCGTCGAGGTCGACCCGGGCGACCGGAGTGGCTTCGCGGATCGCCACGCCGGCTTCCTCGGCTAGTCGGGCGACGGCGTTCGTCGCGGCGGTGGCCAGAAGGACGCCGGCATCCTTCTCGAAGATCGCGGTCCGGGCGAGCCGGAACTGAGGGAACCGTGCCCGCAGGGCCGTCTGGTCGAGCCGTTCGATCGAGCCGCCCGCGCTCTCGCTCGCCGTCTGGAACGCATCCAGGGTCGGATGAGCGTCGCGGACCGTGTAAACGAGATTGCCCAAGGGCAGGTAGAGCGTCTCAGCAGTATCCCTCTCGATCCGGGCCCAGCCCGTCCGGGCTGCGACGGCCAGCCGCGAGTAGGCCACATTCTCGTACGTCGTCCGGAACTTGCGCGAAGGTCCGGTCGACGCCGCCGCCGGATCCGGCAGCCGACTTCGGTCGATCAGCAGCACGTCCTGGCCGCGTGATGCGGCTTCCCACGCCGTGCTCAGCCCGATGACCCCGCCGCCGATGACGATCAGGTCGTGTCCGCCAGCGCGAACGGCGGTCACCAGACGGTCCAGCCGCCATCGACGATCAGGTTCTGGCCCGTGACGTACGCGGCTCCAGGTGACGCGAGGAAGACCGCCGGACCCGCGAAGTCGTCGGGCTGCCCGAGCCGGGCCATCGGGATCTCATCGTGCAGGAAGCGCGCCGTCCGCTGGGCCTCGGACTCGCGCTCCGCCGGCGTCTTGGCCTCTGCCAACTGGGCCTGCTCGTCCGCTGTGAGGCCGCGGTTCGTCCCGCCGGCGACGCCACCCGGACTCAATGAGTTGACGCAGACGCCGTACGGAGCAAGGCGCACCGCCAGGTACCGTGTGACCCCATGGACCGAATGCTTGGACGCGAAATACGACGCCGGATCCCAGCCGATCGGGTAGAGGTGCGGCTTCCCGGCGATGCTGCCATAGACCGACGCGATATTGATGATCCGGCCCCAGCCCCGGTCTTTCATCGGTGGGGCGAAGACCTGACATAGCCTGAACGGCGCGAGCAGGTTGACATCGAGGACTGCCCTCCATGAATCGAGCGGGACCGTGTCCCACGGCTCGTCGGGTGCGATCCCGGCGTTGTTCACCAGGATGTCGATCGAACCGGCCGCAGCCTTCAGGCGCTGGACGTCGGCCTCGACCGTGACGTCACAGGCAACGATGTCGCAGGTCCCGCCGGCCGCGACGACCACGGATCTCGTTTCTTCGAGCGGTTCCCGCCGGCGGCCACAGATGACCACGTCCGCCCCGGCTTCGGCGAAGCCGCGCGCCAGCGACTGACCAAGGCCGGTCCCTCCCCCGGTGATCAGCGCACGCTTGCCCTCGAGGCTCAGCAGGTCGAGTCCCTTCACGGTTCAGCCCTCCATTCGATGTCTTGCCGCGAGCGCGTGGATCGCCTGTCCCGCCAGTATCGCCCGTTCCCTGATCCCCCGTCCGGCATCGGCACGGCGCGGCGCCTCGACGCTGATGGGGGTGTCCTGCGGAAGTGCGTCGAGTAGGTCATCGAGCCAAAGGTCGCCCTCACCGGGGTAGAGCCGATCCTCGCGAGCCTCCGCCAGGAGACCCTCGGGCGGTGGGCCCGGCAGCCTCGCGTCGCACAGTTGGACGAACGTCCCGGCCCGGGGAAGGACCGGGAGGGTTCGAGGCGACCCGCCTGAGCGACTCAGATGCAGCGCGTCGACGCAGACGCCCGCGTTCGGCCGATTCGCATCCGTCACGAATGCGAGCGCGTCGTCGACGGTCGCCACCGGGGACCAGCGCATGAACTCGAGGGCCACGCGGATACCCGACGGTGCCGCCGCGTCGCACAGCCGAGCGAACCGGTCGACGGCTCGCCCGTGCTCCCCATCCGCGCACACGGCCAGAATCATCGACGCCCCGATCTCGGCCGCCGCGTCGAGCGCGCGAAGGTGGCTGGCCGGCTCGATGGCCGGGCTGAGGAAGAAGACCTCCACGTCGAGCGGCTCGACACCGGTTCGCCGACAGGCAGCTCGAATGGCCCGGATGAGCGAACGGTTGCCGACCACCTCGTGGGCGAGCGCCAGGTCAGGTGGCGCGAGGAACCGCAGTCCGACCGAATCGAACCCCGCTGCCGCAGCCGCTTCGATCTGCTCGACGGGGTCGGCTCCACGCACCGTCAGGTAATCGAGCGATACTCGACGCGTGGCGGCGGCGGGCGGACCGGCGTCACCCACGGGCGCCAAGTCGGCGGCCCCGCGGATTTCCACGCCGGTCACGCCGCCGGAGCTCTCACATCAAGTGGGGCGACAGGGCGACCGGTCGCCGCGGCCTCGTGCACCGCCAGTGTGGCCGCGAGGGTGGCGAGACCATCGCGACCATCGACCCGAGGACGCTCGTCGCCGCGGATCACGGCGCAGAAATGCCGCAGTTGGACGGCGTGCGCCGCCCTCGGCCCCAGCCCAAGGGGCGTCGCCCGGAAGGGCAGGTCCCAGCCGGTCGCCCGGTCGCCCTGCTGGCCCCACGTCACCAGGTTCGGGAACTCCAGCGAACCTCGTGTTCCCATGAACCGATAGCTGTTCTCACCCGACCACGCGACGGCCGGGTTGTCATTCGTGCCGCCCTCCCAGTTCCAGGGCGAGGCTGCGGCGTCGGAAAGCGTGACCGTCCCAAGGGCGCCGGCCTCGAAGCGCAGCAGGATCACCGCGCTGTCCTCGACCTTGAATCCCCGGATCGCATTGCTGGTGATCGCCTGGACTTCGACGATCTCCCCACAGATATAGCGCAGGCAGTCGATGTCATGGATCAGGTTGATCAGGATCGGTCCGCCGCCTGGTTCCCGGCGCCAATCGACGTTCCAGTAGCTCTCTGGCTTGTGCGCGGCCCAGATGGCGGACACCACGACCAGCCGTCCGAGGTCGCCCGACTGGACCACGGCGCGAGCCCGCTCGACGGCCGGATCGTAGCGACGGTGATGGCCGACCAGCATCCGTACCCCCGCCGCTTCGGCGGCCTCCACGAGTTCGAGCCCGGATTCGACGGTGTCGGCGACCGGCTTCTCGACGATCATGTGGACGCCGGCCGAAGCGCACGCCTTGCCGACCGTCATGTGAAGTGCATTCGGGACCGCGACAATCGCGCCGTCGAGCGTCTCGTTGGCCAGCATGCTGGCATGATCGGGATACCAGGCGGCGTCGAGTTCCCTTGCCAGTTCGAGCGCCGCCGGGTCGGGATCGGCCAGCGCCACGAGCTGACAGCCAGGCTCGTCAGTGGCGACGCTGGCATGTCGTCGCCCGATGCCGCCGACGCCGATGATCCCAATCCGGCAAGGTTGCATCAGACGCGGCCGAACGCGGGACGACGCCTCGAGCTCTTCATGTCATCGCCCAGCCGCCATCGACGAGGAGCGTCTGCCCCGTGATGAACCCGGCGTCATCGGACGCGAAGAACGCCACGACCCCGGCGACGTCCGACGGCACGCCCCGGCGTGGGATCGATTGCCTCTCGGCCATCACCCGGGCGGTCTCCTCTTCCCGGCCGGGGAACAACTCTTGCTCGGCCTCGGTTCGGATCGCGCCTGGCGCGACCCCGTTCACGGTGATCCCTTCCGGCCCGATCTCGCGTGCCAGAGATCGGGTGAACCCGACGACGGCTCCCTTGGAGGCCACGTAATGCAGCAGCCGGCCCTGGCCACGTTGGAACGTCACCGAGCCGATATTGATCACGCGGCCGGCGGGCGAGCGGGCGAGGTGCGGGTACGCGGCACGGAAGCACAGGAAGCCCCCCTTGGCATTGACCGCCATGACGTGATCCCAGTCGTCCTCGGAGATGGCCGTCCAGGCTCGGTGGGTGTCGGTCTCGGCGGCGTTGTTGACGAGGATGTCGAGGCGGCCGAACCGCTCGACGGCCGTCGTCATGAGACGGTCGCAATCGGCGGCGATGGATACATCTGCCCGCACGGCCATCGCAGTCCCACCAGCCGAAGTCAATCCGTCGGCGAGGGCGCCTGCCTCGGCCGCATGGCCGCGGTAGGAGAAGACGACGGCCGCGCCATCTGAACTGAGGCGTTCCACGATCGCTCGACCGATGCCTCGGGCGGCTCCCGTGACGACGGCAACGCGACCAGAGAGGCGACCAACGCCGGCCCGAGTTCTCGGAGGCGAATGAGCTGGATCACCTGGATCGTGCAATCGCGGAGTCCTCCGCCACGGACCGTTGACATTGATCGCGGGGCCCGGCTACGCTACCACGGTGCGAACTCCGGTTTCGGCCAGCGATGTCGCAGAAGCGAGCCAGGCCTCGTCGCCAGACCCTGACCCGTCGCCCACCAAGCTGCGCTTCGGGGCCCAACTCTGGGCTCAGTCGACCGATTGGCCAACCCTCCGGGATGCCGGCATTGCCATGGATCACGCCGGCTGGGATCTCCTATTGACGTGGGATCATCTGCTGGCAGTCGAGGGTCCGTGGGAGCAGCCCACGTTCGAGGGCTGGAGCGTGCTCAGCGCCTGGGCCGTACTGACCAAGCGAGTGGAACTCGGCTTGCTGGTCGGTGCCAACACGCTCAGGAATCCCGGCCTGACCGCGAAGCTCGCCGTCACCCTCGATCACTTGTCCGGCGGTCGGGCGATCCTCGGGATCGGAGCCGGCTGGTTCGAGCGCGAGCACATCGCCCACGATATCGGCTTCGGGGGATCGCCTGGCGAGCGTCTCGACCGGCTCGACGAGGCCCTGACGGTGATCCGCCGCTGGCTGCGCGGCGATCGCTTCGACTTCGCCGGTCACTTCTATTCGATCAAGGACGGGTATCAGGCCCCCAGGCCGGTCCGCGAGCGACTACCGATCTTGATCGGAGGCTCTGGTCCGCGAAAGACGATGCGGATCGTGGCGCGCCATGCAGATGCCTGGGACACGGCCGGCGACTTCGACGTCGTCTCGGCCAGGGACCGCCTGCTTCGTGAGCATTGTGACGCGGTCGGACGCGACGAGTCGACGATCGAGCGAGTCCTCCACGTCCCCATCGTCGTGCGCGACACCCAACGGGCGGCCGAAGCCGCGATCGCCGAGGCGATGAAGCGCGCGGGCGTCGACGTCGTGTATCCGGGCCTGTATGGCGAACCGGCCGCGGTCGCGGACGGATTGCGGCCGTTCGTCGAACTCGGCTTCAGGACGTTCGTGGCGCTGCTCCCGGCCCCCTACGATCGCGAAACCATCGCCAGAATTTCTGAGGTCCGCGAACACCTCGACGGGTAGGAGGACCACGGCGAGCTCGATCGGCTTCGGGCTCGGTAGGGTATCGTCGCCATCGAGACTGCCGAGGCCGTCGTCGGCAGCGGCAGGGAAACGACGGAGGGACGAGTGGGAAGGCCCTGGGTCACGCGCCGGCTGGCGGACGGGAAGCCGGCCCTGTACTACCGCGCGCCGGTCCCCGGAGGGGTCATCTTCGCCATGAAGCGAGGCTCCGGGCAGCGAGCCGTCCTGCTCCACGGGGGCCCGGGGCTTGGCGCCGAATCGATGCTGGGCCTCCTCGATGAACTGATGGAGACCGTCGAGGGCGTCCTCCCACAGCAGCGCGGCCTCGAGCCGAGCGTCGTCTCGGGGCCGCGCGATATCGAGACGCACGTCGCCGACGAGGTCGCATTGCTCGATTTCCTGGGCTGGGACAGGGCCTTGTTGATTGGTCACGATTGGGGCGGTCATCTCGCGATGCACATCGCCGTCGCGCACCCTGAACGCGTCGCCGGCCTGGTGCTGATCGGGACCCTCGGTGCTGTCCCGGACGGCGGGAGTACGGCGCTGGTGGAGAATCTTGTCGCGAGGCTGACGCGCGACGAGCGCGGCCGGCTCGACCCGCTGGTCGCTCGTCAGGGAGCTGGCGACCAAGATCCCGCCCTATGGCACGACATCATGGCGATCCTGTGGCCGTCGTACTACCACGACCATTCGATGCGGCCCGTCGAGCTGCCGCGGATCGAGGCGCCGGTCGACGGTGAGCCTGGGACGGTCGAATCGATCGCCCGACACTTCGAACTCGGGACGCTCGTCCGACGTCTGGCCTCATACCAGGGTCCGGCACTGATCCTCCACGGTGATGACGATCCACTCCCGTCGAGCGTGGCCGTGGCTACCGCCGCGCTGATCCCGGGCGCGCGGGTCGAGATCGTCGACCGGTGCGGCCACTACCCATGGCTCGAGCGTCCCGGCATCGTCCGCGCCGCCGTCGAAGCGATGATGGCGGAAGCGGGTCAGCCCGGATCCTGATCGCCGGATCGTCCCCGTTTCCCGCCCGGGTGCGAACTCGTCACTGCACCCGTGCCGCGGCCGCCTTGGCCAGAGCGGCGAACTCGTCCGGCGTCAGGACGTCGTTTCGCGACTGGGTGTAGAGGTTGACGATCAACTCACCCTTGACGAATTCGATGATCCGCCGACCGGTGGTCACGTAGGCGGCCTCGCCGACACCTGGGAGATCGGAGACCTGCGGCTCGTTGTCCTTCCTGCGCGCGGCAAGGTCGGCTAGGGCGTTCGTCGAGCGGATGATCTCAACGGTCACCCCGAACCCGGCGGCGTTCACGTAAAAGCATTCCGCCCTCGGTGAGTCGGTCCCGGTCGGCGTGTCCAGGGTCTGTGTCAGCGCGGCCTCGACTTCCGCCTGTGTCAGCAGCTTGCACGCCGCGGCGTTCGGATCCAGGTTCTTGTATTGATTGCCGTACCGCACAGTCCCGGAGCTGCCCGGTTGGGCGCTTGCGCCGGACTGACCCGAGGCGCTGCAAGCTGTCAACAACAGCACTGCGCTCAGCGCCAGGATGCTTCGTGTCGCCAGACGTCCTGGACGCATCGCAGGATCCTCCGAATAACGATTCGACGTTCAGTTCGCGAGTCAGTCGGCGAGATGGTCCCTGGATCGCCCTTTTCGGATCGCGCGTTCGCGATGGGGGTCGCCAGGACCGCTTCCAGGATTCGAGAGTACCACGGGGTCTCGAGACACGCGTACGAGCCCCCCCGACTATGTCGTAGGGCTGAGACTCTGTCACCCCGGCCGCCAGCAACGCCGGGGAGGGCCCGAACCAGCGGTGGCGGCTGCCGTCGGCCTGCCGTGGATCAGGGCGCCGACCCCCCTCGTCCCAGTAGCGAGCCTTCAGGCGCTTGAGGTGACGGATCTTGAGGTCCAGGGTCAGCGCGGCTTCGATTGTCGTCAAGCGGCCGGCCAGCAGCTCGGTCAACACGTACGGCCGGCGCTGCTCATCCGGGCCCAGGATGACGGGAGGGGTATCCATCGCCACACGGTCGGCCGGACCCCCGGTGACAGAGTCTCCGTCCCGACGAGGGGTGACGGCGTCTCAGCCCATCAACAGCCGCCGAAACACGTTTGCCGCCGAATACGTCTGCCGCCGAAATACGTCTTGACGCCGTTCCGCAGGTGAACTAGCGTTTCACAACGCGAGCCCTGATGGTCACTGGGTGCCCCGACGAGCGATCGCTCCGTAGGGTCAGAGCCCGGATCTGATTCAGAGGTTCACTTGGAGGAGGAATCGCTCATGGCTGTTAGCGAGCCCATCGCCCCTGCGACCGAGCCGATGTTGATCGGGCGGCGTGGGTTTCTGACCCGGAGCGCGGTGGCCGGCGCCGGCCTGATCCTCAGTCCGGCGTTGATCGCGGCCTGTTCGACCAGCAGCTCGTCGGCGGCCCCATCGGCCGCACCGAGCAGCGCACCGAGCAGCGCACCGAGCGCGGCCCCGTCGGCGGCCCCGTCGGCGGCCGAGATCACCCCGAACCAGGCGACCACGCTCAAGGACTTCAAGCCGTACGTGCCAAATCCGACCGCCGGCACCAAGCCGCCCGTCCCGAACACGTTCTCGTATTTCGTCCCGTCGGCCAGCGAGTACTTCAGCGGGCTCAGCGACGCCGCGAAGCAGGCCGCGACCGACCGCAATATCGAGTACGGCGGGCTGATTCTCTCGGACGCGGACCCGGTCAAGAACATCGACCAGATGAACACCGCCCTCCAGAAGGGCATCGGTGGGATGTGGATCCAGCCCGACGACTCGGTCGCGCAGGGCCAGATCATCATTAATGCGATCCCGAGCGGCGTGTGCACGTGGTTCAGTGGCCACCCGGCGACGATTCAGGCGATGGCCGACCAGTACGACCTCGGCTACCAGCAGGCGCTCGGGGCGGTCGAGTACATCACCAAGGAGCTGGGTGGCAAGGCGACCGTCGTCAGCTTCATCCTCGACCACATCGAGATCCTCATCCCGCGCAAGCTCGGGACCCAGGATGCCCTCAAGACCGGCGGCCCCGGGATCACGCTCATCGAGCAAGAGCTCCAGAAGATCACTGCGGACGAGGGCTTCGAGTTCGCAAGCACGATGCTCCAGGCGAACCCGGACATCATGGTCTGGCTCGGGCCGGATGACACTGTGCTGGGTGTGGATGCCTACCTCAAGTCCAAGAAGCAGGATACGGCGACCAACAAGACCCTGTGCAGCGGGCTGGCTGGGACCGATGCGGGCTTTGCCGCGATGAAGACCGGGACCTCGTTCTTCCGTCACAGCTACGGCTTCAACAACAACCTGATCGGCTACGTGGTCGGCCAGAACATGGCCGACTGGTTCGCTGGGCTCCAGGTTCCGGCGGTCGCACAGGGCCGTGTCATCCCGGTCCTGAGTGCGGCCGAGATCGATGCGTTCTATGCGCTCACGGGCGATCCCGCCTCGGCCTACCCGAACCTCATCGGTGGGGACTACGACACACTCGGGCTCGCCCTTTGGGGTCAGATCAGCTACGACACCCGGATGAACTACACCGCCAACGCCATTACCTAGGGCGTCCACGCCGCAATGGGCCTGATTCTTGAATCGGCTGGGCGGTCCGTCCGATGTCCGAAGCTGAAGCTCTCCCGGGCGATGACCCGGGCGGGCACGACCGAGCAGCGCACCGTGATGCGCGTTGGGCGAACGAAGGACCTGTCGGGAGGCGCTCGAAACCCTCTCGGCGGGCCGGATCAGCGCGGCTAGGCGATTCTCGATGCTTGATGCACGTGCCTTGGCAAACCTTGACAAGGCCGAATCTGTGAACTAGCGTTTCACAACGCGAGCCGTGATGGTCACTGGGTGCCCCGACGAGCGATCGCTCCGTAGGGTCAGAGCCCGGAT
>CAYRTS010000024.1:0-14927 GCA_964427285.1 uncultured Anaerolineaceae bacterium | reverse complement strand
CCTCGGCCTACCCGAACCTCATCGGTGGGGACTACGACACACTCGGGCTCGCCCTCTGGGGTCAGATCAACTACGACACCCGGATGAACTACACCGCCAACGCCCTAACCTAGGGCGTAGCGGCATGGTCGAGTCCGACCCTGTCCGATCCCGGAAGCATCGCCCCCCGACACCTCGGCGTCCACGCCGGGGTGTCGGGGGGCTGTCAAACTCAGCCTTCGACCCCACGATTCCGATCGATGAGGACCACATCCCCGTGACTCAGGCGACGGCACCGATCCCTGCCTCGGGTCTGCCACGACCCAGTGCGTCGCGACGAGTCCTGGACGCCATCGGCCGATCGCTGATCGGGTCTGATCGACCGTGGGATCCGGCCAATCGGTTCGGCTTGGTCATCCTGTGCCTGGTCATGATCGCCGCGTTCGGGATCGTGTTCCCCAACTTCTTCACCGTCTCCAACTCGTTCACGATCCTCCTGAACATCACGGCCATCGGCATCGCGACGTTCGGATCGTCGATGCTGCTCATCTCCGGCAACGTCGATCTGTCGATCGCCGGGATGTATGGCCTCGTGGCCGTCTCGACCGCGACGGTCGTACGCGACACCCAGAGCCCGCTCCTCGGGGTGGTCTTCGCGATCTCGATGGGGGCGGCCCTCGGCTTCACGAATGGACGCCTGATCCGCGCCCTCAACATCAACCCGCTAATCGTGACCCTGGGGATGGGAGCGATCTACAGGGGCCTCGGCTATGTCGTGACGGACGCCCATACTGTGTTCGGGTTTCCGGATGCCTTCGTGGCCATCGGTCGGACCGACATCGGCCCGATCCCGGTACCGGTCATCATCGGCGCGCTGATCTTCATCATCGGCGGCTACATCCTCCTTCGGACCGTCGTCGGGCTGCGTATCTACGCGGCTGGGGGCAACTTGGCGTCGACCAAGCTGGCTGGCGTCAGAACCGAACTGCTGGAGCTCAGTCTCTACACGGTCAACGGGGCGCTCATCGGCCTGGTCGCGGTTCTGACCATCGCTCGATTGGGCAGTGCGTCACCATCGATCGGCACCCAATTCGAGCTCAACGTCCTCACCGCGGCGATCCTTGGCGGCGCGGCGTTCGCGGGTGGCAGCGGTCACCCGCTCGGCATCCTCTTCGGAGTCATCACGATCGGAGTCATCGACGCGGGCATCATCTTCGCCGGCGTTCCGGACTTCTGGCAGCAGATCACCAAGGGGGCCGTGCTCATCCTGGCGTTGGGCGCGGATCAGTATGCGATCCGCCGGCGGGCCCGGGCGCGCCCGTCCGATGAGGTCGAACCGATGGCGTCTAGCATGAGACCCACCTTGGCGTCGCGATCCCCGGACCCGGCCATCAACGGGCCCGTTGCCACCCATGGCGCGACGCTGCTCGCCTGCCATGACCTCAAGAAGTCGTACGGGGCGGTCGCGGCGGTCCAGGGAATCTCGTTCTCGGTGGCCGCGGGCGAGGTGGTCTGCCTCGTCGGCGACAACGGCGCCGGCAAAAGCACGCTGATCAAGATGCTCAGCGGTGCGATCGAGCCCGACGAGGGAACGATCGAGGTGCTCGGGGAGACCGCGCGCTTCTCGGGACCCCACGTCGCGCGTTCGTTCGGGATCGAGACGGCGTACCAGGACCTGGCTCTCTGCCCGAACCTGGGAGCCGCCTACAACCTGGTCCTTGGGGCAGAGCCGGTCCGGATCCGCCTCGGCCCGCTGTCGGTGCGTGACGACAAGAAGGCGAAGCAGACAGCGCACGCCCGGATGGAGGAGCTTGGCATCTATCTGACCGACGACGAGCGACCCGTTCGCCTCCTGTCGGGCGGGCAGCGGCAGTCGATCGCGATCGCACGGATCGCGGGCCGGGGGGTCAAGGTCGCGATCCTCGATGAACCGACCGCCGCCCTCGGTGTTCGGCAAACGAAGAACGTTCTGGAGCTCGTCAGAGGGCTCGCCCAGCGTGGGACGGGCGTCATCATGATCAGCCACGACATCGATGACGTCTTCGCGGTCGCCGACCGCGTGGTCGTCCTCCGCCTGGGCCGTGTGGTCCATGAAGGTCCCGCGTCCAAGCTCACGCCGATGGCGCTCATCCACCTGATGGCCGGTTTGAGCGGAACCCCGACCGTCGAGGAGACCGACCGGGCGGCGAAGGCAGACGGGTTCGAGGCGGCATCCGCGCCTCATTGACTGTCAGACTAGCGCGGCCGTGTCGACCTCGAACAACCGGGCGATCGCCTCGTCGAATGGTGCGCGCAGGACCCCGGATTCGGTGATGATTCCGTCGAGGAGGTCGGGCGTCGCGATGTCCTGGAGCGGGCCGCGCGAGCCGATCCGTTGCGAGACGGCGGCGGACAGTGGGTCGCGCGGATCGACCGCGGCGGAAGGTTCGGCTTCGACGCCCGGGTCGCCCGCGTCGCGGTCTTGGTGGTCGATGGCCGATTGAGTCGCGACCGCGAAGCACGGCACGCCGTGCCGCCGGGCGAGGGCGGCCAGGCCGTACGTGCCGATGACCGAGGTCACGGCGCCGTCGAGCGCGATCTGGTCGGCGCCGATGATGACCGCATCGATGGGCTTCGTGGCCAGCAGCCAACCAGCGGCGGCATCGGCAACCAATTTCGTCTCGGCGCCCGCCAAGGCGAGTCCCCGGGCCGTCGCGCGCGCTTCGTCCTCGACCGGTCGGGTCTCGAGGATCCAGGCATAGACCGGTCCGCCCCGCGCGACGAGCGCCCGGGCGATCCCCGTGACCCCACCGCCGTCGGGGTCGGCCGGGTAGCCGCTCGATCCCAGCGTCAGCAATCGGAAGGCTGACCCGGCCGCGGCCGACATGGCGTCCGCGCCCACGGTGCCTTGGCTCGACACGTCCGAGCGCATCCGGGCGGCGACCTCGTGCGCCGCGACGAGCATCTCGTGCTCGAGCCCCGCTTCGTCGGTCGAGATCGCCACCGCGGCATCCCAGGCCGCCACCATCCGGCCTACCGCCCAATCGATCGTGGCGACGTTGCTGCGGGCCCCGCGGAGGACCGCCCCGCTTGTCCTGATCCTCGTTCGCTTGGCCTGCGGGGTTGCGCCGCGGACGCCAATCAGGGCGAGCCAGAGCCCAAATGCGGTGAGCTCCGCCAGGAGTGGCGCGCCGAAGACGAGCCGACCGTGCATCGCGGCCGAGAGCTCGGTCAGGTTCGCGCAGCGGATCTCGCCCGCCGATCGCCGGCCGCCTCGCTGGTCGACGATCCACAGGGCTTCGTCGTCGACCCGGTACTGCGAAACGACCGCCGTGCCGCCCAGACCGGCCGGCCCGGTCGGCGTCAGCGCCGTCGGCGCGGCGGGCTCAGCGGGCCCAGCCAATGTTGTGCCGCTGATCGTGGCCGGGGTCGCGATGGGCACCTCGACCGTCGCCCCGGTAGCGTCGGGCGATGGGGTGATCCCGAGCGCCGAGCCGATCGCCTCGCCGGTCGCTCGCTGCAGGCTGACGGCGACCCCGGCGGCCCGGATGGCCGCATTCGCCGCATCGCGCGAGAACGACCGCAGGAAGGCCCGACGGGCGACCGGCGGCGGGACCTCGGTCGGTGGATCCGCGGGGGCCGGGCCGTCCGATGGGGGCATGGATGGATCAGAAGACACGTGTCGGTCAGCCTCGGGTGCGATGGCTCCGCATCATCGCATAGCCCCCGTGTGGGGTCGGCCGCCGGCCGTTGGCGCGCGCGAGATCGCACGGCCGACCGGCGACCGTCGACGCTCGACGTCGAGATCTGGGCCGCGCACCTCTGGGGTTGCGCGACCGTCGGCGCGCCGGGCGAGATCGCCGGCCGCGGTCACGAGCTTCACCGGGTACGCCAAGGGCATCCTCGGCTACGTGCCGACTGCGGCGGAGGTCCCGCACGGCGGCTACGAGCCGCCCGTCTCCGACCGTCGTCGATCGGGATCACGGTGCTGGACGGCGCGTCGCACGCGCTCGGCTTCCTCGGCGGCGTCTTCGGTGTACCCGTCGCCCCGCTCGGGGTCGACCCGTTCGGCCGGTCGGGGACGATCGACGACCTCTACCGATGGGCCGGGATCGGGACCGACGACATCATCGACGGCGCCCTGATAGCGATCGAGTTGGCCGCTGACTAGAGCGCGCTGCTGACCACCGTCGCGTCGGGCCGCTCGAGCACCCCGGGCAGCAGGCTTGTCCCGATGCCGGGTTCGGACGGGGGCAGGATGTGGCCGTCCTCGATCGTGACGCTGTGCGGCACGACGTCGCGGTACCAGGTCCGGATGTAGGCGCGGACCGTCTCCTGGTAGGTCGCGTTGGGCGCCGCCAGGGCGAGGTGGACGCCGGCCAGCAAGGTGAACGGGCCGGTACAGTCGTGCATCGTGACCGGCAGCCCGAAGCTGTCCACGAGCGAACCGATCTTGTGCGATTCGGTGATGCCCCCGGTCCAGGTCGGATCGAGCATGACGATGTCCGCCGCGCGCCGCTCGAGGAGTGGCAGGAACTGGTGGCGGGTGACCAGGTATTCGCTGGCCAGGACAGGGATGGTAGTAGCGGCCTTCAGCTCGGCGATCGCGCCGATGTCGTGGGCCAGGAGCATGTCTTCGAGCCACTCGATGTCGTACGGCTCGAGGGCGCGGGCGATCCGGATCGCGGCCGGCAGCCGCCAGAAGCCGTGGCCCTCGATCATGATCCGCATCCGCGACCCGACCGCCTCCCGGATCCGGCGCACCGGCTCGAGGCCTTGCTCGAGCTCGTCGGGCGTGATCGACAGGCCCTGGTTGCGGATCCCGAAGTCGTCGAACGGCCAGATCTTCATGGCCGAGATGCCTTCGGACAGGAGGTCGGCCGCCAGCCCCTCCGGGGTGTTGTGCCAGGCCCACAGGTCCTCCAGGACACCCGGCCGGCCATGCGCCTCGTACGGTGGGCGGCCGTAGGCCGGGCCGCCGCACGTGTTGTAGATCGGGACCCGGTCGCGCGACGCCCCGCCCAGCAGCTGGTAGATCGGCTGGCCGGTCACCTGTCCGAGGATGTCCCACAGGGCGACGTCGATGCCAGAGATGGCCCGGACCTCGATGCCCTGACCGCCGAACCGGGCGGCGTCGTTGTCATACAGGGCCGTCCAGTGGCGCTGGATCTGGAGCGGGTCCTTGCCCAGCAGCTTCGGCGCCGCCCGGCCGTGGATGTAGCCCTCGAGCGCCTCGGCCATCATGAACGTGTCGCCGGTCCCGACGAGGCCCTGGTCGGTATGGACCCGGACGTACAGGACGAACGGCGTGTCGGCCAGCCGGATCGTCTCGATCCGAGTGATCTTCATCGAGGGCGCGGTGGCGGGGCTAGCCGACGACCGTGAGCGCCTCGGCGGCGCTGACCAGGGTCCGCTCGACATCGGCGTCGTTATGGGCGGCCGACAGGAACCACGTCCCGCGCGAGGTGACCCGGACGCCGCGATCCTGGAGCGCCCGCAGGAAGAGGCGCTGGCGACCGCGGTCGGTGGCCGCGTAGGTCCGGTAGTCGCGGACGGGGCCTTCGCCGAAGGTGGTGTTGAACGCCGCCGGCCGGCCCTGAACGAGCAGGTCGCTGCCGAGCCCCGAGGCGATCTCGCGGAGGCCCTCCATCAGCCGCGTCCCGATCCGGTCGATATGGCTGTAGGCGGCCCCGTCATCCGCGGCGAGCGCGGCGATCGTGGCGTTGGCGGCCGCCACGCTGGTGACGTTGGCGTTGTAGGTCCCGCCATGGAGGACGCCCTGCGAAGTGAGCTCCATCACCTCGGCCGAGCCGACCATCGCCGCGATCGGGAAGCCGCTGCCCATCGCCTTGGCGAAGACGGCCAGGTCGGGCGTGACGCCGGCGACGGCCTGGGCACCGCCGAGCGCCACCCGGAAGCCGGTGATGACCTCGTCGAAGATGAGCAGCGAGCCGTTTGCGGCCGTACGTTCGCGGAGCTCCTCTAGGAAGCCGGGCTCCGCGGGGATGACACCGGTGTTGCACATGATCGGCTCGCAGATGACCGCGGCGATACGTTCGCGGCGCGGACCCTCGAACAGTCGCCTGAGGCCGGCCGGATCATTCCAGCGCAGAATGGCGACCTGCTCGGCGGAGGAGGCGAGCTGACCGAGGCTCGGCAGGTGGGGCGTCGGTTCGTCATCGGGCCCGACGTCGTCGAGTGGCGGAGCGATGCTGGCCAGGACCGGGGCCAGCCAGCCGTGATAATGCCCCTCGAACTTGACCACCAGGTCGCGCCCCGTCGCCGCCCGAGCGAGTCGAAGGGCGGCCTGGACCATCTCGGTCCCGGAGCTGCCGAAGCGGACACGCTCGGCGCAGGCAACGATCGACAGGAACCGTTCGGAGAGTTCCACCTCGCCGATCGTCTGACCGGCGAACAACTGCCCGCGGTCGATCTGCTCGCGGACCGCCGCCACCACGGGAGCCGGGGCGTGACCGAGGATCGCCGGGCCCATGCCGAGCACGTAGTCGACGTAGTCGTTCCCGTCGACGTCGACCAGGTGCGCCCCGGCGCCGTGGTCGAAGAACAGCGGGATTGGATCGCCGCCGGCCCGGAAGTTGCTGCTGACCCCACCGGCCAGCGATCGCCTCGCCCGCTCGAACGCCGCCGATGAGTTCGCGTAGCGATCGGCCGTGTTCGGCGCGACCGGACCGGCGGCCGCAGCTGGCTTCGTGTCGAGTTGTCGTGTCATCGTCCACCCAAGCCTGGAGGGTCCGAGTCCGCGCGACGCGGACGGGTCAACGAAGGGTACTGTCGTATGGAATGTTTCGTATAATGGTCCCTGGGTTCGTGAATCGCAATACGGTCCTGGAAAGTCGTGGACCGACGCACGACCCCGGCCACCTGAGGCACATCCATGTCCGTCGTCCTACGGCCGCCCCAGCGGATCTCGACCGATCACGACCTGGGTGCGATAGCCGCGGCAGCTTCGTGAGGGAAGCCGATGGCTGACTCGGCCCTGCGGGCGATCGAGAGCGTCGTCGCCGTCGAGATGTACCGCCGGATGGTCCGCATCCGCGAGTTCGACACGCTCGTCCCGATCCTGGTCAAGATGGGCCGGATCCGGGGGACGGCGCATGCCGCCGTCGGACAGGAGGCGGTCGCGGTCGGGACCTGTTTCGCCCTGCGGTCCAGCGATCGCATCACGTCGACGCATCGCGGTCACGGTCACGCCATCGCCAAGGGGGTCGCCGTCGAGCCGATGATGGCCGAGCTGTTCGGTCGTGAGACGGGCTGCTGCCGCGGTCGAGGCGGGTCGATGCACATCGCCGACTTCTCGGTCGGGATGCTCGGGGCGAACGGGGTGGTGGGTGGCGGGTTCGGGATCGCGACCGGGGCCGCCCTGGGACTCCGGCTGCTGGGATCGGACGACGTGGTCGCCTGCTTCTTCGGCGACAGCGCCCTCAACCAGGGATCCTTCCTCGAGAGCGCCAACTACGCGGCCATCCACCGCCTCCCGGTCGTCTACGTCTGTGAGGACAACGGCTACGCGATGTCGATGCCGTCCGCTCGATCGACCGCCCTCGAGCACGTAGCCGACCGAGCGGCCGCGTTCGGGTTCTCGGGCGTCAGCGTCGACGGGATGGACGTCGTGGCGACCTACGAGGTCGTTCGCGCGGCCGCCGACCGGGCCCGCGCGGGTGACGGCCCGACCCTCGTCGTGGCGACCTGTTACCGGTTCGGCGGCCATCACGTCGGCGACCCGGAGAACTATCGAGCGGCGGACGAAGCGGCGGCCTGGCACGCCCGCGACCCGATCGCCACGTTCCGGGCGCGTCTGGTCGAGGCGGCCGTCCTCGACCAGCCCACGGCCGACCGCATCGTCGCCGAGGAGACCGCGCTGGTTGCCGCCGCCGTCGAGGCCGCCGAGGCGGCTCCGATCCCGAACCCGGATCGGGCCTGGGACGACATCTACGCGGCGCCGCGATGACGACCGCACCCGCGGCCGAGACCGGCATCGACGCGTCCGATCGGGTGATGACGTACGCCGCCGCGCTCAACGAGGCGCTGCGCGAGGAGATGGAACGCGACCCGGCGGTCTTCTGCATCGGCGAGGACATCGCGGTATGGGGTGGTGGCGGCGGTGTCTACGGGGTGACCCGCGACCTGGTCGAGACGTTCGGGCCGGAGCGCATCCGCGACACGCCGGTCTCGGAGGAGGGGATCGTCGGGCTCAGTGTCGGGGCCGCCCTGGTCGGCCTCCGGCCGGTGGCCGAGATCATGTACTCAGACTTCCTGACGCTGGCGATGGATCCAATTGTCAACCAGGCCGCCAAGATGCGTTACATGTTCGGCGGCCAGGCCTCGGTCCCGCTCGTGATCCGCACCAACAGCGGCGCACCGGGCAGCAAGGCGGCCCAGCACTCGCAGTCGCTCGAGGCCTGGTTCATGCACATCCCTGGCCTGAAGGTGGTCACGCCGGCGACACCGGCCGACGCCAAGGGTCTGCTCAAGACCGCGATCCGCGACGACGATCCGGTGATCTTTCTCGAGCACAAGCGCCTGTACTTCACGAAGGGCCACGTGCCGGCGGGGGATTGGACCGTCCCGTTCGGCGTGGCCGCCGTCCGTCGCCAGGGGAACGACGTGACCGTGGTTGCCAACCAGCTGCTCGTCGGCCAGGCGCTCGACGCCGCGGAGACCCTGGCGGCCGAGGGGATCGAGCTGGAAGTCATCGACGTGCGGACCATCAGCCCGCTCGACATGGCGACGATCAGCGCCTCGGTGCGCCGGACCGGCCGCCTCATCGTGGCTCACGAGGCGAACCGGACCGCCGGCTGGGGCGCCGAGGTCGTGGCCCGCGTCGCGCAGGATGACTTCCATTACCTTGACGCGCCGATCGTCCGCGTCGCCGCGAAGGACGCCCCGATCCCGTTCAGCGACGTCCTCGAGCGTGCCGTCCTCCCGCAGACAAGCGAGATCGTGGCGGCGGCCCGTGCCCTGATCACCGACCCGGCATAGCAGTCAGAAGGCAGGAGACCCATGGAGCATCGACGACTTGGCACCACGGACATGGACGTTTCGGTCATCGCCCTCGGCTGCTGGCCGTTCGCGGGCGGGGAGTACTGGGGCGACCAAGACGACCAGACCTCGATCGACACGGTCCATGCCGCGCTCGCGGGCGGGATCAACTTCTTCGATACCGCCGAGGGCTACGAGGACGGCTATTCCGAGCGGATCCTGGGTCGGGCCCTCGTCGGCCGCCGCGGCGAGGCCATCGTCGCGACCAAGGTTTCGGCCTCCAACCTCCGCCCGGACGACGTCGCGATCGCCTGCGAGCGCAGCCTGAAGAACCTGCAGATGGACTACGTCGATCTGTACCAGATCCACTGGCCGAACCACGACGTGCCGCTGGCCGAGACGGTGGGGGCCCTTGAGCGGCTCAAGGAGCAGGGCAAGATCCGCTCGATCGGTGTGAGCAACTTCGCGGTCCGCGATCTGACCGATGTCATGGCGCTGACCCACGTCGAGACCGACCAGCTTCCCTACAGCCTTCTCTGGCGGGTCATCGAGCGCGAGATCCAGCCACTGCTCG
Organism: uncultured Anaerolineaceae bacterium; assembly: GCA_964427285.1. Taxonomy (GTDB): domain Bacteria; phylum Chloroflexota; class Limnocylindria; order Limnocylindrales; family CSP1-4; genus SPCO01. The sequence goes on along the minus strand of CAYRTS010000024.1, from coordinate 5,395 downwards.
TCGAGCATGCCATCGGCACGATCTGCTACAGCTCGCTCGCCCAGGGACTGCTGAGCGGACGCTACACCAACGCCGACGAGGTTCCTGAGGGGTTGACGCAATCCCGCTGGTACAGCAGCGTGCGGCCGCTCGCCGGCCATGGCGAGCCGGGCGTCGAGTCCGAGGTGTTCGCCGCGCTTGGCGAGCTTCGGGCCCTCGCCGCCGAGGCCGGGATGTCGATGGCGACCATGGCTCTCGCCTGGGTCAAGGCGCAGCCGGCAGTCACCTGCTTCCTCGTGGGCGCACGCAACCCGGATGAGCTGTCGTGGAACTTGCCGGTCGACGCCGTGACGTTGACGAGCGACGTCATCGATCGACTCTCGGCGGTGACCGACCCGGTCAAGGCCAAGCTCGGTGCCAACGCGGACATGTGGGCCGTCCCGTCGCGGATGCGCTGATCGCCGGATTCCTACGGCGTGTAGGTCGCGTCGGTCTCGAACGGGTATTGGGGGCGTCGGCGACGCTTGTAGTCGAACGTCGAGAGGTCGGCCGAGGTGACTCCTGGCGTGTTGACCAGGATCACCTCACCGGCGATCGGCTGGTAGGCCGGCCGCGGTGAGACGACGCCCTTGGCGACGATCATGCGGTACGTCTCCGGCAGGATCCCCGCGCTGTACATCTGATAGCGCGACGTGTTGCCGGAGCGCTTGGTCGTGAGCAGGAGCGTGTGGCCGTCGGTGGTATCGAGCCGAGCGGACCGGCCGGCATCGAAGTACCGGAAGCCGCCGTGGGTGACCCCAGGGTCCTCCCACTTGCCGTCGACGATCGTCCGTACGACGCCGGTCACGGTGACTGGCGCGCCATGCATGTCGTCGGTCTTGGCCCCGACGGCGAGCGTGACCTGGGTACCCACGCCGGCCGCGACGCAGGCCTCGACCGCGGCCGGGTCGTACAGCGTCTGGAGTAGCGACGTGATCCCCATCCGCCTGGCTTCGGCCAGGATGAAGGTGGAATCCGCCGACGAGCCGCCGCCGATGTTGTCGCCGACGTCCATCAGCACGATCGGGCCGGGGCGTGGCGCCAGATCTTCGCCCGTCATCGACGCGGCCGGCGCAGACAGCGGACTGCCGTCGGCCGGCACCTCGTCGACGTCACCGAGCGCTCGCGGGCCGCGATAGCGATGGACCGCCGACTCGAGGGCCTCGCGGACCGATGGGACCGGCGTGTTGAGCGCGTCTCGCTGTTCCCAGGCGCGCGACGCCATCCACACGGCCGCGTCGCGCGCAGCGTCGAGGTCGCCATCGGCGATCGCCACCCAGGCCATCCCCATCTGCTCGACATCCGCGTATGGATAGCCCTCAGCGACGCTCGTGTCCAGGATGCCGGTGCGTTCGTTCGCTGCCACGCAGTCGGCGACCAGCGATCTCATCGGTTCCTCGCCCGTGAACTGCCGCACGATGTTGACAACCAATGGCGGGGTTTCGATCCATTGGACCGGCTTGATCTCTCCCTTCGCCGTGCGGAACAGCAGTTCCGCGCACTTGCGGCTGCGCTGCTTGGCGTCGAGATGCGGGTTGGTCCGCCAGACCATCGTGATGTCGGTGACGTCCACGAGTCGTTTCGAGACGTTGGCGTGCATGTCCAGCGTCCCGCCGATCGGCACATCCGGACCCACGATCGCCCGCACCTGCTCGGCGAAGGCGGCGTCCATGTCGGGGAATCCCTCGGAGACCGCGGCACCGTGGTTGGCGATCAGGACGCCGTCCCACGGACCCTGGTCGCGGAGCATCCCGAACATCTCTGCCGTCAGGCGGTCGTAGGCATCCCTGGTGATCGTCGCGAGTGGGCCGGTCTGGGCCCACATCAGCGGGATGGCCTCGAAGCCAAGCTCACCGGCGGCCTGCAGGTAGCCGGCGATCGTATACAGCGAGTCGCCGAACCGGTCGACGAGTTCCTGGCCGCGGAGGATGTCCGAGAGCTCGAACTGGCCATAGTCCGTGGGTACGCGGGAGAAGGTGTTAGTCTCGTGCGAGATGCCGAGGATCGCGAAGCGCATGGTCGTCTCCGATCGCATGGTGTTCAGTCGTAGTTCGCGTCGGCCTCGAACGGCAGCATCGGCCGACGCCGATGGTGATAGGTGAACCGGTTCATTTTGGCCGCCGCGAGACCAGGCGTATCGACCGGGATGAACCCGCTGGCCATCGGGTAGCCGTCCCGCGTGGAGTAGACGGCCTTCGAGACGATGATCCGATGGTCGGCTGCGTCGATGCCAAGCGCCGAGTACTGGCCGGCGCCGGCGGCGGGGACCGCCGTCGTCGTCAGCAGGACCGTCCCACCCCCGTCAAGGTCGACGACCGCGCTCGGGCCGGCGTCGAAGGCGACCCAGCCACCGCTGGCCTTGCGGTCCTCCCAGGCGTCGACGCCGACGGCACGGGTCACGCCTCTGATCCGTACGGGCGGGCCGTAGAGCGGATCGGTCTTGCCCCCCACGTCGAGGTCCACGCGGGCGCCGACGGTGGCGACCTTGGCCACGGCATCGGCGTCGCGGATCGAGAGAAGGAACGAGGGGACCGCGCGGCGCATCAGGGCCTCGAGGAGGATGGCCGAGTCCCCGGGCGTGCCGGCTCCGACGTTGTCGCCGACGTCCAGGAGGACGATCGGTCGCGGGTCCGTCGTAGCGAGCGCTCGGGTGATGGCCTCGTCCGGCTCCGGGGCCACGGCATCGCATTTGGCCCGCATCTCCCAGGCCAATCGGGCCAGCCGCTTCGCGCCCTGCCGAGCGAGCTCCGGGTCGCCGTCGGAGATCGCGACGAAGGCCATGCCCATGTGCGCCACGTCGGCGTAGGGGAAGCCCTCGCCGATGCTCGCGGACAGCATCCGGGACTCGACCTCGAGGAGGCGCGCCGCCGCGAGGAAGGTCCGCATCGGATCATCGACTGTGCCCTGGCACAGGATGTTCAAGGCCAGTGGCGGGTTCTCGATCGCCTGGACCGGCGAGATCTCCCCTCGCACGGTGCGGGCGATGAGGTCGGTACAGGTCAGGGCACGCTCGCGGCAGTCGACGTGGGGGTTCGTCTGCCAGGCGAGGGTGACCGTCGCGGGCGCGATCTGGGCGGGTGAGATGTTGCCATGCGTATCCACCACGACCCCGATCGGCACGCGTGGGCCGACCGCCGCGCGCACCCGCCGGATCAGCTCGGCGTCCGCGTCGGGGTGCTCCTCCGACACCGACGCTCCGTGCTGCGCCATGAGGATCCCGTCGAAGGGTCCCTGCGTGACGACTGCCTCGAGGATGCAGCGGGAGACCTTCTCGAACGCCTCGCGGCTGATCGTGCCGCTCGGTGGGGTGGTGGCGAAGACAAGCGGGACGACGTCGATGCCGGTCAGGCTGTCGGCGGCGTGGAAGCCGGCCAGCGTCGTCTTGGCCCCGGCATGGACGTTCCACAGCTGCTCCCCGGTGATGATCCCGACGATGCTCGACTGGGCGGCACCGACCGGCATCAGCGGGAAGCTGTCCGGGCCGGTCGGATCCGGTGAGAACGTGTTCGTCTCGTGGAGCAGGCCGAGGGCCGCGAGCCGCATGTCGTCTCCTTCTGTGTCGATCGATGGGGGAGTGCTGCCGTCGGCTACGCGGTGCCGAGTTCCGGGAGTACGGCATCGAGGGCCCTGCCGACGCGGTCCACGATGAAGTCGAAATCGTCATCGGTCGCCACGAACGGCGGCGCGATGTGGAGCAGGCCCTCGGACATCCGGGCCGCGGCGCAACCGTGGGCCAGCAGGGCGCGGCTCAGGAGCGGCGCGACCGACCATTTCCCCTTCAGTCCCTGGGCGAAAGAGACCCCCGTGACCGGGTGCTTGAGTTCGATCGCGATCCACAGGCCGACGCGCCGGATGTCACCGACCAGCGGATGCTCCAGCAGGCCGGCCAGGCGCGCCTCGAGGTCTGCCCCACGCCGTTCGGCGACCAGGTCCATCCGTTCGGTTTCGTACACCTCGAACGCCCGGGCGCCCGCCGCGGCGCTGGCGCCGTGCCCGCCGTAACTCTGGACCGATGGTGACGGGACGCCGTCGGTGAATGCCTCGTAGACGTGGTTGCGCACGATCATCGCCCCCACGGGCGCATACCCGGAACTGACCGCCTTGGCGGCGACGAGGACGTCCGGCGTCACGCCCCAGCGATCGATGCCCCAGAAATGGCCCGTTCGGCAGCAGCCGGTGAGGGTCTCGTCGGCGATCATGAGGACGCCGTACTCGTCGCAGATCTCCCGGACCCGCGGCCAGTAGTCGCCGTCCGGGATCGTGAACTGCATGATGGCGACGGGCTCGCCGATGAACGCGGCGACCGTGTCGGGTCCCTCCATCTCGATCGCGTACCGCAGTGCTTCGGCGGCGACGATGTCGTCCTTGCCAGTCGGCGGCTGGATGTTGACGGTGCCCGGGACGAGGGGGTAGTAGAGGCTGTCCCGCCGCCGCCGCCCGCCGATCGAGGTCCCGCCCATCCCCGCGCCGTGGTACGACCCGTAACGCGAGATGAACTTGTAGCGGTGCGGCTCGCCGCGCAGGCGGTGGTACTGGCGTGCCAGCTTGATCGCCGTCTCCGTCGCCTCGGAGCCGGAGCTGGTCAGGAAGACACGGTCGAGGTCGCCCGGAGTGGAGCGCGCCATCCGCTCGGCGAGCTCGACGGCACCCTCGGTCGTGAAGTAGATCGGGCCGGCGGACGCGATCTTCTCTGCCTGGCGTGTGTAGGCCGCCACGATATCCGTCCGCCCGTGGCCAAGGGCCGCCTGCCACATCGAAGAGCACAGGTCGAGGTAGCGATCCCCGAGGGCATCGATCAGCCACGAACCCTCGGCCCGGCGGAACACCCGGAGCATCTCGTGGTCGTACAGGTCCGACCGCGCGCTCTCGTGGATCCAGAGGTGCTTGGAGGCGGCTGCTTCGTAGTCCAGAACGATCCCTCTGTCGTTGCATCCAACCGGCGATCGTGATCATATATCAAACTAATTCGTCGTGGCGGGCCGACGTGGAGCGGTCGTCATCGACGAACGCCTTCCCGCGATGCGTTACGCTCCCGACCGAGAGCGGGCCAGCCGTCCCGAGGTACGGTGAGGAAGGACGATCGAAGCGATGGAAGTGTCCCCCCGGGACGTCCTCGATCAGGCGATCGGGCAGCCGGAGGAGCGGCGGACGATCGCCGAGTCGGTCGCGGCGCGCCTTCGCGAACTGATCTTGACGGGCAAGCTCCCGCCGGGCACCCCGCTGCGACTGTCGCACGTCGCGGCGCGGATGGGTGTCAGCGTGATGCCGATCCGCGAGGCGATCCGTATCCTCGAGGCGGAACGACTGGTCGCAATCGAACCACGCCGGGGAGCGGCTGTGGCACGTCTTTCGATCGACGACATCGAGGAGCTCTATG
>CAYRTS010000023.1:20343-44254 GCA_964427285.1 uncultured Anaerolineaceae bacterium | reverse complement strand
TCGAACCCGCGACCCTCACCTTGGCAAGGTGATGCTCTACCAACTGAGCCACTTCCGCTTGAAGATCCGACCACCTCCAGAGGTGGTGCCGAGAGCCAGGATCGAACTGGCGACACCGCGATTTTCAGTCGCGTGCTCTACCGACTGAGCTATCTCGGCCCAATGGTCAACCAGCCGTCGGCAGCCCGTCGGCGGGTCGGAGAATACCACGGCCCTCGCGAGCCCAGCAATCGATGGGCTGACCCGCCAGCATCCCGCGACTGTGCTGCCCGCGTTGGCAACGGGTTCATGACGCCCGATCGGTCCGTTGACCGAACCTGTATGAACCCCACGACCAGGCTTCGGGCACTGAGCGTCATAACGGCCCCCGAACGCTCCGTCGCACGCTCGGCGGAGTCCGCCCCAAGCGTGGCGGGTCGTCGGAAAGGGTCGGTGTCGGAGTTGATCCCCTAGCTATAGGAGTCCGGCTCATAGCCGGGTCGCCAAGAGGGTCGCGGCCGGTGGCCCGGCCGCGACGCCAAGCGTCAGGCCCGTTCGGCCCGGGCTCCCGCGCTCGCCCGACGCCTATTCCAGTCCGGTCACGCTCGCGGCTTCGGCCGGCGCTAGCGGCGGTTCGCCGGTCAGTTCGCGCAGCCGATTGATTCGATCCAGGGTGGGCGGATGCGTCGACATCAGGCGCGACGAGCGTGCCTCGAACTTCTTGATCGGATTGGTGAAGTACATGTGCTGGGTGCCCCGGTTCGCGACCTCGAGCACCTCGGGGTCCCCGGAGATCTTGGCCAGGGCGCGCACGAGGCCATACGGGTTGCGGGTGAGTTCGACCGCCGACGCATCGGCCAGGTACTCGCGCTGGCGGTTGATGGCCAGCTGGATAAACCGGCTGATGAGCGGTGCCAGGATCGCCAGGACGATGGCAATGACGAAGACGATCACCTGCGCGCCGCCACCGCTGTCCCGGCTGTTCGATTTCCGACCGCCACCCCAGAACGTGAAGCGCAGGAAGAAGTCGGCCAGGATCGCAATCGCCCCGACCATCACCCCGACGATGAGCGCAAACCGGATGTCGAAGTTGCGGACGTGCGACAACTCGTGGCCAATGACCCCCTGGAGCTCCTCGCGATCCAGCTTCTCGAGCAGCCCCGTCGTGACCGCGATGGAGGCATGGGCCGGATCACGCCCGGTGGCAAAGGCATTGGGGGCCGTGTCGTTGATCAGGTAGACCGCGGGCATCGGGACGCTTGAGGCGATGGCCATCTCGCGGACCACGTTGAGCAACTGGGGCGCGGCCGTCTCGTCAACGCGCTTGGCGCCACTGACCGTGAGAACCAGCTTGTCGCCGGCGAAGTACGACACAAGCGCCGAGACAGCCCCGACCGCAAGCGCCAGGCCGGTCGTCAGGACCCCACCCTCGAGCAGCCCGGTCAGCGCGAAGCCGATCGCAAAGCCGAGCAACCCGAGCACGACGATGACGAAACCCGCCATCAACAGCGAGTTGCGCTTATTCGCCGAGATCTGGTCGTAGAACGACCGCGTCGCCACCAGGTCGAGCCCGCTACGGTGATCAGCTCAGGCTGAGATCGACCTTGGGGACATTGGCGGCCTCTGGCTCGGCGTCGAAGAACTCGCGTTTGACGAAGCCGAATACCCCGGCGATGAAGACCGCAGGCACCGTTGCGATGTTGGTGTTGTAGTCGAGCACCGTCGCGTTGTAGTGCTGGCGCGCGAACGAGATCTGGTTCTCCGTCGTGGTCAGCTGCTCCTGGAGCTCCAGCACGTTCTGGTTGGCCTTCAGCTCCGGGTAGTTCTCGACAACCGCGAAGAGCGAACGGAGCGAGCTGGTCAGCATGTTTTCCGCCGCGGCCTGCTGGGCGGGACCCTGGGCGCCGGCGGAGACCGCCGCGGCTCGGGCATTGGTGACGTCCGTGAGGACCTTCTGCTCGAATCCCATGTAGCCCTTGACCGCGTTGACCAGGTTCGGAATCAGGTCGTGCCGGCGCTTGAGCTGGACTTCGATCTGGGCGAGCGCCTCGTCGATCCTGAGGCGCTTCTGGATCAGGCCGTTGTAGATCCCGATCACGATCACGACCAGGAGCACCACGACGGCGAGGATGATGATCAGCGTGAGGTCCATACCCCTCCTCCGGTCCTGCAATGCGGGGGCGACGCCCTTCGCCCAATGAGTCTAGCAGCCACCGTTCTTGATGACCGGTCGGACTCCCGATTGCACACGGGGACTCGATGGTGGGCGGTACTGGGCTCGAACCAGTGACCTCCTCGGTGTAAGCGAGGCGCTCTGACCGACTGAGCTAACCGCCCGGGACAGCATAACGACCGCCGGGGTTCCGGCGGTCGTCACGGGTCCAAAGCGTGGTGCCCAGGCCGGGACTTGAACCCGGATGAGTTGCCTCATACGCCCCTCAAACGTACGCGTATACCAATTCCGCCACCTGGGCATAGGTGGTACCGAGGAAGGGATTTGAACCCATACGCCCTTGCGGACACTAGCTCCTGAAGCTAGCGCGTCTACCGATTCCGCCACCTCGGCGCGGACCAACGACCGGCTACCGGTCTGCGGCGAGGCGCCATGTTAGCACATCCCAAAATCGATCCGAAGCGTCGGCAACCTGGCGCAATCGAGGCCCCACGAGCGTATCGCGGGCCACGACGACCTCGTCACGGAAGGCCAGGGGCAGGAGATAGTGGCCTGTGGCCAGCGCGACCTGGAGCGCGGAGTACGCCGCGGCCCGCTCCACGTGCGTGCCCGGCGCCCGGGCGGCGGCAAGCAACTTGTCCAGGGCGGGATCCTGCAACCCGATCAGGTTGGCTCCCCCACTGAGCGTCTGACTGGATGCCAGGTACGGGTACAGGTCCGGATCAAGCCCGATCTGGACATCGGCCAGCGCGATGGTGAAGTCCGCGCTGGCAAGTCGCCCGGCCACGAACTCACCGGGCGGAAGCGCCACGTGGGTGACCTGAAGCCCGATGAACTTCCAGTCGGCCGCGACGGCGGCGGCGGCGGCGAACAGCCCAGGGTTGGACGCCGCGTCCGGGCTGAGGAGTTCGAACTCCAGCGGCGCGCTATCGGTCGCGCGCCGCCAGGCGTTGTCCACCTTGTTCCAGTCGGCGGCCTTGAGCGCCTTCTGGGCCTCGGCCGGGCTGAAGGCCACGAACGGCGCCGCGGCCGTGTCAAACAACGGGGAGATGGCGGGAATGGGTCCGTTCGCCGCTCCCGCCAGCGAGGCGAACGCCTCCTCGATGAGCGCCGGCCGATCGATGGCCGCCAGGAGCCCCGCCCGGATCCCGGACGTCTCGAAGACGTGCCGGTCCGGGCGCAGGTTGATCAGGACGGCGGTCAGCGTTGAACCCGGGTAACGCAGGACACGGCTACCGTCGCTCGCGGCCAGCTCGGCCGCGAGGCGGGGCGGCAACCCGGAGGCCGCATCCAGGTCGCCCTCGCGATAAGCCGCGGCGAGCGCCGTCGGATCGTCGTAGTACCGGAACTGGATCCCCACCAAGTAGGGCGTCACACCGCTCGGCCGTTTCGTCGGTGCGGCTGTGGCCAACGAGTCGATGGGGGACCCGGACGTCACCGGGCCGGGGCCCTCGCCACCGAGCAGGAGCGCGGCGGGCACCAGATCCGCGGTCTCGGTATCGAGGCGGACCAAGGCATACGGTCCCGAGCCGACTGGGCCCTGGCCGAATGGATCCTCGATTAGCGCCGTGACCGGAACGTCGGCCAGCAGATGGGCCGGCGCGATCGGCTGGGTGGCCAACTGGAGAAATCCGCCCAGCGGATTGCCCAGCGTGATCGTGATCTGGCGGTCGCCCGCCGTTTCCACCCGGGCGTCGTTCCAGGACCCGGCCCCAGGGCCCGTGTACTCGGGATCCTGGAGCGTCCGGATCGTGAAGGCGACGTCTTCCGCGGTGACCGGCTCGCCGTCATGCCATGAGGCGTCGCTTCGAAGGATGAAGGTCCAGCTTGCCCCCGTCGGATCGACCGTCCAGCTGTCGGCGAGGTCCGGCAGCAACGTGCCGTCCGGTCCGTTCCTGACCAGACCCGAGAACACCAGGGCGACCAGATCGCGATCAGCTTGGGTCCGTGCCGACAACGGGCTCACCGAGACGGGGTGGCCGACCACGCCTTCGCGATAGGGCCGCGACACGATCGCCGCAGGGCTGGCCGTCGGTGCCGCGGATGGGGTCGGCGGGGTCAGCGCGGGGGCGCCAATGAGCCCTGCGACAATCACGAAGAGGACCACCAGGACGCCGACGACGATGGTGTCGGTACGGGTCATTCGAGCCCCGACGGGGTGGCGAGCACCGAGTTGCGGGTACGGTCGGCCGCGGGCGACCCGGCGCTATTAGGCCGTGGCGGGCGCAAACAGGAAAGACGCGATCGAAAAGGAAACGAACAGGACCAGCAGCACGATCGTGAACTGCCAGAGTCGGCGCTCCACCCCTCGACGGCTGCGATAGACGGCTGAATCGCCACCGAACGTGCCAGACAGGCCCGTCCCGCGTGCCTGGAGCAGGACGGCCACGATCAGCGCGATGCTGACCAGGATCTGGCCAATGGCGAGCAGGGGGTTCATGGATACGGGTCCTCCGAACGTACGGCGATGGATGCTATCACAGCAGCCGCGAGTCCCCGGTCATGCCGGGCCAGCGTGGCAGGCCGGCGAACTCCAGCAGGGTCGGCGCGACGTCGGCCAGGACACCGTCCGCCAAGGCTCGCCCGCGGACCGCCCGTCCCACCAGGACGAACGGGACGGGGTTGAGGGAGTGGGCCGTCACAGGGTTCCCTGCGGCGTCGCGGAGTTCGTCGGCGTTGCCGTGATCGGCGGTGATCGCCAGAAGTGCGCCCGGCGTGTCGTCTGCATCGGTGCCGGCGTTAGTGTGCGCGTCCCGCACCGTGTCGGCAGCGTTGGCGGCGCCGATCCCTTCGATCACCCGGACGATCCGGCCAAGACAGGTGTCGAGAACCTCGAGCGCGGCGATCGTTGCCTCCCAGCGACCGGTGTGGCCGACCATGTCGGCGTTGGCAAAGTTGGCCACGATGAAGTCGTACTGGCCCGAAACGATGGCCGCGACGACCGCGTTGCTGATCGCCTCGGCCCGCATCGCCGGCGCGAGGTCGTAGGTGGCGACCTGGAGGCTGGGGATGAGTTCCCGGTCCTCGCCCGGGTACGGACGCTCGACACCCCCGTTCAAGAAGTAGGTCACATGGGCGTACTTTTCGGTCTCGGCGATGTGGAGCTGCCGCCAGCCGGCCTCCGAGAACGCCTCGGCGAGCGAGCGCGATGCCTGCGGGGGAAAGGCCACCGCGACCGGAAGGCCATCTTCGTATTGGGTCAACGTCACCATGAAGAGCTCGTCCGGCGCCGGACGGCCATCGGGCGCGGCGCGATCAAAGCCGTCAAACGACGGGTTGGCCAGGGCATGGGTCAGCTGGCGAGCGCGGTCGGCCCGGAAGTTGCAGTGGACCACGGGATCGCCGGAGCGGACGATGCCCAGCACGCCTTTGATCACGGTCGGCGTCACGAATTCGTCGTCCTCACCACGGGCGTAGGCGGCGTCGATCGCGGCCGTCGCCGACGGGGCCCGCTCCCCCACTCCGTGGACCATGGCTTGGTAGCCGCGCTTGACTCGATCCCAGCGCGAATCGCGGTCCATCGCAAAGTAGCGACCGCCGACCGAGGCGATCCGGGCATCGGGGTGAGCCGCGGCAAGGCGCGCCTCAAGATCCCGGGTGAAGTCACGACCCGAGCGCGGTGGCGTATCGCGCCCGTCCAGCAGGGCGTGGACCCGCACGCTCGGAACGTGGAGTGCGGACGCGAGCTCGACGATGGCCATCAGGTGTCGATCGTTGGCGTGGACGCCACCCGGGCCGACCAGGCTGACGAGGTGGAGGCGACCATCCGGTCGGGCGGCGCGGCGACAGGCTTCAACGAGCGGCGGGCGAGTCGCGAAGCTGCCGTCGGCGATCGCGGCGTCGATCCGGGGTAGATCCTGGAGGACGGGTCGGCCGGCCCCGAGGTTCAGGTGACCGACCTCGGAATTGCCCATCTGCCCGGCTGGCAGTCCGACGGCCTCCTCCGACGCCCCGAGCACCGCATGCGGCCATTCGCGCAGGAGTCCCCGCCAGACCGGCATGCGTGCCGCGGCGATCGCATCAACCGCCGGGTCCCGCCCGATCCCGAACCCGTCAAGCACCACGAGGACGATCGGTCGCGGGCGCGACGGCGGCCGGTGACCCTCCGATTGCGCGGACGTCATCCGGCCAGACCACGTGCCGCGGCGGTCACCCCGGCACGGGCCACGATCCCGGCCATCTCATCGGGCTTGAGCGACGCTCCGCCCACGAGGGCGCCGTCGATCGACGGCTCGGCCATGAATTCGCCGATCGAGGCCGATGTGACGCTCCCGCCATACAGGACCGGGATCGCCTCCGCGCGCTCGGGGAGACCGAGCTCGGCCAATGCCGCGCGGATCACGCCAACCATCGCCGCCGCGTCCGCACCGCTGGCCGTCCGACCGGTACCGATTGCCCAGACCGGTTCATAGGCGACGACCAGCCCGCGCCGGACCGTCGCGGACGGGTCGAAGTCGACCAGCGCGCCGAACGCACCGAGGAGCTGCCGACGCACGACGTCGGCCTGGCGACCGGCCTCTCGCTCGTCGATCTGCTCACCGACGCACAGAATGGGCCGGAGCCCGGCGTCAAGGGCCCGGCCAAGCTTGCGACCGATCTGGGCATCGGTTTCGCCGGTGTCACGGCGCCGCTCCGAGTGACCCACAATCACCCAGCTCGCGAGCCCACGTAGCATCGCCGCTGAAATCTCCCCGGTGTACGCGCCTTGCAATTCGTGGTGGAGGGTCTGGGCCCCAATCCCGACATCGGGGTCGGACTCCCGCAGGGCATCGCGGACGGTCGCGAGGCAGACGAATGGCGGACAGATCACCCGCGTCACACCGGCCACCCGGGTCCGCGCGGCGATCGCCCGCGCCAGCTCGCCCGCGTCGGCCGGCGTGGTGTGCATCTTCCAGTTCGCGGCCACGATCACGTCGCGCATCGCAGGGATCATGCCAGATGGCTCTCGATCGCCCGACGCCCATCCGGAGCCCGCTGGCCGCCCGCAAGGCGTTCGACGCGCTCCAGCGCTCGCTGGACGGCCGATCGGTGCGAACCGAGCCGCTCCGCAAGGTCGGCCAGGCTGGCTTCCGGCGTCGCGCGGCGAGCATCGGCGACGCGGCGGACCGCCGCTGGCTGGTTGGCCAGGCGCCCGTCCGCATCGAGGATGTCAATCGCCTCGAGTTGCCGGCCGGCGGCGCTGACCGCCCGCTGGAGGTTGGCCGATTCGGCGTTGAGGACACGATTGAGCTCTCCACGAAGCGCGCGTGAGACCTGGCGGGCCTCGAGTTCAAGTAGGGCGCCCGTGGCTCCAACTCGCCGCAGGAAGGTCCCCACCGCCTCGCCATTCTTGGAGGTGATCACACCCATGCCGCGCCGAACACGCGCCGATACGGGCAGGCCGAACGCGTCGAGCCTCAGCGCAAGGCTCGACGCCTCCTCGAGCGAGACGACGAACTCGAGGTGCGTCCGGCCGCCAGCCAGGCTCAACGAGCCGCGGGCGAGAAACCGGCCGCGCAGCCAGGCGGCGCGACAATGGTCGGCCGCGGACAACCATCCGAACACACCGCCGATCTCAGCCCGACCGCCCGGGCTCGCCCCGCGGCCCATGCTCGCCCCGCCATCCGTGTCCGTGCTCCGGCGCAGGCGGACCGCCAGGCGGGCCACGGAGACTTCTCGCCGGATCGAGCCGGCACCCAGTCCCACGGACTCGGCGGCACGATCACAGGCGCGTGACGGGTCGATCGCCGCCAGCTCGTCGCGCAGGGCCGTGACCAGGTCGCGTTCGCCTCGACTCACGGGAGGCGCTCTCGGCTCACCTCAGGCGGTCCGGCCGACGGTGCGCCGACGGACCCGAGGTTCTTGTTCGAAGGTCCGCAGCAGCGCGCCGGCCAGCCGGGCCGGGTCGTGATGATGGGCGTTGTCGGGGTCAACCACGTCATCGAGCACCAGCCGCGGGATCGGCTTGACGTCTGGCGGCCAGCGCAGGCGAACCGGCTCGGCCGGCCAGTCCGGCGGGGTCCGCGCACTGAAGCTGTTGTTGGCCAGGACGATGTCAACCAGGTCCGGGCCGACGTGCGCGACCAGCGCCTCCAGGTGCCCTGCCAGGTCGAACCCGGCGGTCTCGCCGACCTGGGTGGCCACGTTGCAGACCAAGATGCACGGAGCATCGGCTGCCAGGATGGCTTCGCGCATTGCGGGGATCAGCAGGCTCGGGAGGAGGCTCGTAAAGACCGAGCCCGGACCCAGCACGATGAACTCGGCTTCGGCAATCGCGGTCAACGCGTCGACCGATGCGGCCACATCGCCCGGCGTGAGCCAGACCCGCTCGATTCCGGGAGTCCGCATGATCAGCGACTGGCCGTCCACCACCGTGCCGTCTTGCAGGCTGGCGTGCAGGGTTAGCGGGGTCGCGGAAACCGGCAACACACGGCCGCGGACCGCGAGGATCCGATTCATCGCTCGCACGCCGTCCTCGAAGTCGCCGCTCTCGACGGCGGTCATCGCCGCGATCAGCAGATTGCCCACCGCGTGACCGGCCAGACCCGCGGTATCGCCACCGGGCGCGGCCGGAAATCGATATTGGAGGACGTCATTCATGAGCGGTTCGGCATCGGCGAGCGCCACGAGGCAGTTACGGATGTCGCCGACGGGCGGGATGCCCAGACCGCTCCGCAGGACGCCCGACGAACCCCCGTCATCGGCGACAGTCACGATCGCGGTCAGGTTGCTGGTGTGCTCCTTGAGACCCCGGAGCAGCGTGGCGAGACCGGTGCCGCCACCGATTGCGACCACCCTCGGGCCGCGGGCAAGAAACCGCTTCTGGTAGATCAACTCAACCAGCGGCTGATTCGAGCCGTCGCGTTGGAATGGGTCCATCAGCGCCCGGATCGTCCGATACGCCCCGTAGGCCACGAGACCGACGCCGACCGAGCCGGCGATCGCGCCCCGCAGCACGAACGGCAGGAACTGGAGGGTCAGGATGTCGATCAGGGTGCCGGCCAGACCGCCTGGCTCCAGGTCCCTGCCGACCTGGCGGATGATATGTGCGAATGCCACGGCCAGGAGCAGGAGGCCGCCAAAGACGACGACCAGCCAGCGCTTGATCCCGATGCCGGGGGCGAGCCAGCGCCGGAGGTTCACGCGCGGTCGAGCTCGCGATGGAAGACGGCAACCGGACCGTAGTCCTGGTCCCGGAGCCAGGTGGCCAGTTCCTCGCCGATCACGATCGAGCGGTGAAAGCCGCCCGTGCAGCCGAGCCCGATCGACAGGCGGGTTTTGCCTTCGGCAACGTAGGCGGGGATCGCGAACGCGAGGAATTCCTCGACGAACCCGACAAACCGCGCGGCGACCGGCTGGCTGAGCACGAACGAGCGAACCTCGTTGGTCAGACCGGACAGCGGTCGCAGCTCCGCCACGTAGTACGGGTTCTCGATGAACCGGACGTCGAAGACCAGGTCCGCCTCGAGTGGAATGCCGTGCTTGAATCCGAACGAGATCAGCTGGAGCGACAGCTGGTCGGCCCGGACCTCGGAGGCCAATTGGGCAAACAGCCGTTCCCGGAGCTGGCGGAGCGACAGGTCCGAGGTGTCGAGGACGACGTCGGCATCCGCGCGGACGGGCTCCAGCATCCGCCGCTCCTCCGCGATGGACGTAGCAATGCCAAGCTCGTCACCGAGGGGGTGCCGATGCCGGGTCTCGCTGAATCGCCGGATCAGGACGTCGTCGCTCGCCTCCAGGAAGACGACCCGGGGCCGGATGCCACGTCCCTCGAGAGCGCCGCGCATCGCGGCGAGAGCCACGGTCGGGTCGCCGGTGCGGACATCGAGGACGATCGCGACATGGGCGAACCGTTGTCGGTCCGACGAGACGAGTTCGGCGAGGTCGGCCAACAACTCGCCTGGCAGATTGTCGACGACGGTGTAGCCGAGGTCTTCGAACAGCTTGGCCGCCGCTGTCTTGCCGCCACCCGACATGCCGCTCAGGATCACGATGGCTGGCGCGGCGGCCGGGTCCGGCGTCGGCCGGCCGGCAGCCAGACGGGTCACCGCCCGCTGCGCCGGATGAACAGCACGGTCAGCTCGAACAGCAGATACATCGTGCCACCGAGCACGAACGGGCTGACCAGGTCGCCACCCGGCGTCGCGACCGCCGAGAAGATGGCGATCCCGAGGATCACGAAGCGGCGGGACGAAGCCAGCCGTTGCGAACCCAGGATCCCGACCCGGGAAAGCCCGACCAGGAGAATCGGAAACTCCATGACCAGCCCGAAGGCCAGGAAGGTGGTGGTCACGAAATCGAAGTAGGGTCCGGCGGCGGTATTGGCCACGAGGACCGCATCCGTGAAGCTGAGCAGGAATCCGACGGCGTAGGGCAGGACAAGGTAGGCAATCCCGACGCCGAGCGCGAAGAAGACCAGGGCCATCGGGATCCACGGTCGAATGGCCTTCCGCTCCGTCGGCGTCAGGCCCGGCGCGATGAATGCCCAGACCTGGTAGAGCAGCACCGGCATCGCCAGGATCACGCCGGTGATGATCGAGATCCGCAGCTGGATCATGAAGCCGTCCCCGATCCCCAGCACCTGGACCGTCCCGCCCGGCAACGGTGTGAGCAGGAAGTTCCGGATCGGGACCGAGAAGTAGAAGCCCACGATGGATCCGGCCACGACCGCGAGAATCGAGCGAAAGAGGCGTGTGCGCAGCTCGCCGAGGTGATCGATGAGCGACATGACCGTCTCGTCCTTGGGCGCCGCGACCGGCGGAGGGGACGCGGCGGGGCTCGGTCCGACCGGGAGCGTGGCGACGCCGACCTCGCGCAGGACCTCCGCGTCAGCCATGGTCGACCGGCAGCGGGTCGGCTACTTGGTGACCGCGCTCGAGTCTGACGAGGCGCCTGCTGCGACCGGGACGCCCGCATCCGGCGCCGCCGCGGGAGCAGCGAGAGCGGCGGGAGCGGCCGTCGACTGGGCAGACGGAGCCGCCGTGGGCGGCAATGGTGAGGTGTCGACGTTGATCTTGACCGCGTCCTGCACGTCCGTTGAGGCCTTGCGGAATTCGCGGATGCTCTTGCCCAGCGCCGCGCCGACGTCGGGCAGCTTGCCTGGGCCAAGGATCAGGAGGGCGATCACCAGGATGATCACCAGCTCAAGAGGTCCGGGGGTGGGCATGGTCGTGGGTGCTCCTGCGGATGGCTGGCCGAGGGTCGGGCGCGTCAGACGAGTCGCGCCGCGGACGTCGTATGCGGCGCCTAGGGTAGCACAGGCAGTCTCGCCGTCCAGTCGCGGGCGGCCCGCTCGAGGCGCATCGCAATGGTCGATGACGCGCCCGGTCCGCGCTCCAGTGCGGCCCCCGCGATCCCCCGGGACACGCTCACGAGCAGCCCTCGCCCGGCGCGCCCGGCACCCGGTCCCTTCCTCGCTGCTCCCGCCTCGAGGACGACGTTGACGTCGCCGCCCTGGGCGCCGATCCCCGGCACCAGGAACGCAAGTTCGGGCACCAGTGAGCGAATCGCTCGTAGCTCCCCGGGCGCCGTCGCACCCACCACCAGGCCCGTCGTCCCGCCCGGGCCCCAGGCGGCCGCGCGACGCGCCACTCGCAGGTAGAGCGGCTCGGACGGGGCAGCGCATGACGGGTCGGGTTCCACGACGAGGTCCTGGAGTTCACCGGCCCCCGGATTGGAGGTCCGGCACAGGACATAGGCAAACCGGTCCTCGCGATCGAGGAACGGCGCCAGGCCCTCGCCGCCGACATATGGGTTGATGGTGACGGCGTCTGCGCCCAGGACGTCGAACAGGGCCGTGGCCTGGTGCGCGGCCGTCGTACTGATGTCCCCGCGCTTTGCATCGGCCAGGACCGGCAGCCCGGCTGGCACCCGGGCCCGAAGCCGCTCGAGCGCGGCCATCCCGGGCGATCCGAACGATTCGAAGAAGGCCAGGTTTGGCTTGACGGCCGCGGCGAACGGCCCGGCAGCCTCCAGGATCAACGTTGCGAAACGCTCGACCCCCGCAAGGTCGCGCGAGAACCCGTCCGGCAGCGCGGACGGATCCGGGTCGATCCCGAGGCACAGGACGCTGCCAACCGCCGCCGAGCGTGCTGCGAGACGATCCAGATAGGTCGAAATCACGGTGCCGCGGATCCGCTCGCGATCGGCGCGTTGCTCGGACTCGGCGCGAGGCTCGGGGGAGGCGTCGCCGGCAAATCCTCGGGCGCGATGTACCAATCAGGGCGCGATCCGCCGTCGAGACCGGACACCTCGGTCAATTCGAGCGTTTCGCCGAGGGTCCAGCCCGGACCGGCACCGTCAAGCCTCGTCATCCTCAGATCCACGATCAGACCCTGGATGTGGAGGAACGCGATCGCGTCTCCGGCAGGCGACCAGACCGGCGCCCAGGAGGCGCCGTCGTCGGTGATGCGGAGCAGCTCGCGACCGTGGGCGGCATCGAGGATCACGACGTCGTTGCCAAACCCGGTCGTGCGTGTCGCGACGATGTACTTGCCGTCTGGGGAGAACCTCGGCTCGAGGTAACCCGGACCGGTGATCGCCGTGGCCGTGGACTTGGCGACGTCCCAGCGATAGACCACCGCTGCTCCCCGGGATCCCGATCGTCCGTTGCGGACATAGAGCAGGTACTTGCCGTCCGCCCGCCAGGACGGGTCCTGGTGCCCGAGCGGGGCATTCTGCGGAACGTCCGGCACGGTCCGCTCGGCCGTTGCCAGGTCGTAGAACTGGAGGACGGCGTTGCTTCGTGCCGGGTCCGGGCCGTCCGAGATCATCGCGATCGTCGTCCCGTCCGCTGACAGGACAGGCTGCCGGATCCAGTAGAACCAGGATCGGGTCCCCCGACTCACCTCCCCGGCCAGCAGCGTCGCCGGGGAGGTATCCGCGCTGAGACCCACCCGCATCAGGGCCGGTACCTCCATCCGGTAATGCCGCTCCACCCCCTGGGCGGGCCACAGACCCTTGGACTCGGCGGTCCGCACGAACACCACGGACTGGCCGTCGGGTGCCCAGGCCGGCATCGAGTCCTGGCCGCCGCTCGTCAATTGGCGCACCGTGCCACCGGACTGGATCCAGATGTTGCCAGCCTTCGCATACACGATTGCGCCCGGGAAGGTCGCCTCCGGCACTACGACCACGACGTTGGATGGCGCGGCCGTCCGGTCCGCGATCCCTCCAATCGGGCCCGAACCTGCGGGTCCGGCGCCGCCCACGAACGGGACGGAGCCGTTCATGAGCCCAAGCGTCATCGACCCGATGATCAGCAGCCCAACGAGCGACAGCCCAGGCGCCAGCAGGGACCGACCAGGCAGGACCATGGGCGAGTCCCGAGGGGCGACCGCGCGACGAGTCCCCTGGCGCGTCATCCGCCACCTGTCGCGACCGGGACGCTTGCCGCCGGGGACGGATCCGAGTCCTGGGTCATTCGTGGTCCATCAAGGATCGCAGCCGCCTCCGGGTGACTTCCTGACGTCGCGACGTCCCGAATGTCGAGCTGGAGCGATTCGAAACCGCCGAAGCGGCGACTCGTCAGTCGCGCGACCACATCGAGACGATCGCCCGCATGCACCAGCTCGGCAATGTCGGACCGACCAAACGCGATCCCATCGAGCACGTCGCGATCCCGGCGCAAGGTCAGTTGCGTGTGCCCGCCGGTGGCGGCCCGCACGCGGGTCACGGTCAACCCGAGCACGGCCACCAGTGGATCCGGGTTGCCCGGTCCGCACGGCGCGAGACCGGCTAGCTCGCGATGGAGGGCGTAGTGAACGTCACGGGCCGGCAAGGCGAGGTCGATCGTGACCGACACGCGCGGGTCCGCCGGCACGGACACGGCCGCCAGGGCCAGGAACCGCTCCTTGAACTCGGGCCAGCGATCGGCCCGGATCTCGAAGCCGGCTGCTCCCGCGTGTCCGCCGTGCCGACTGAGCAGATCCGCGCAAGCCTCCAGGGCGGCACCGAGATCCATGGCACTGTTGCTCCGGCACGACGCCCGGATCACGTCGCCGATCTCGGCCCCAACGACGGCCGGCCGGCCCCGATCCTCCACCAGTCGCGCCGCGACCAACCCCACGATGCCCACCGCCCAAGGGCCGCGGACCACGCTGGCTACGTCTGCCGATCCGGCCATGAGCGCGCGTGCCTCGCTGACGGCGGTCTTGGTCAGGTCGCGACGGGCGAGGTTGGCCGATTCGAGGGCATCGGCGTGCTGTGCGGCCTCGCCGGAGTCCTCCGCGAGCAGCAACTGGGCGGCCTGCATCGCCTCCCCCATCCGGCCGGCCGCGTTCAAGCGTGGTGCCAGGGCGAAGGAAACCGTCTCAAGGTCCACCGCCGGGGGTGCAACGTTCGCCCGTTCGAGCAACGCGGCGATCCCGGGGCGTGGGTTCCGCCGGAGGCGATCGAGGCCGATCCTGGCGATCGAGCGGTTCTCCCCGACAATCGGCGCGACGTCGGCGACGGATCCGATGGTGGCCAGGTCCGCAAGGTCGAGGGCCGCCGCGGCGCCCCCGGGCTCGTCCGCCAGCAACAATTGCGCGATCTTGAACGCGACCCCGCTCCCCGCCAGGCGCCGGTCCGGGTAGACCGAATCATGCCGCTGCGGATTGACCACGGCGAGCGCCGCTGGCAGGACCGGCGGGACGCGGTGATGGTCGGTGACGATGACGTCAAGACCGCGTTGATTCGCGACCGCGATCTCCGCGCCGCTCGACGAGCCGCAGTCGACCGTCACGATGACCGAGACCCCGGCCGCGACGGCCGCCTCGATCGCCGCCAGCGACAGGCCATGACCCTCGTCAAGCCGGCTGGGCACGTACGGGAGGACGCTTACGCCCAGCCGGCGCAGGGCGATCGTCAAAATCGCCAGGCCCGTCAGCCCGTCGGCATCGAAGTCGCCGAAAACCTGCACGAGCTCTCCGCGCTCTCGGGAGCGCCGTAGCCGTGCCAGCAGGAGCCCGGCGTCGGGCAGCTTCGCGGGGTCATGCAGACCCAGCAGCGGATCGGCAAACCAGGCGCGCAACTCGTCGGCGGTCGCGACGCCACGCCGCGCCAGGAGCCCGGTCAGGCGCGGCGAAAGCTCACGCTGGGCGGCCGCCTCCGCCAGGTCGGACGCGACCTCGATCGGGTCCGGAAAGATCCAGCGGAAGCGAGCCTCGACCATGCCGTTCAGGATGCCACGGGCCGCTTCACCGCGGCTTATGCGAGGTCGTCGTCGCCGATCTCAGACGGCCGTGTGCCGAACCCGCGGAGCCCGTGTGGTCGCGATCCGACCATGCTTGCGGTCGTCGTACAGCTGCCAGTCCACGAGCAGGGGGCTCGCCACGAAGATGGACGAATAGGTCCCGGACACGATCCCGATCAAGAGCGCCAGGATGAAGTCGTTGATCGCTGCGCCACCGAAGATGAACAGCGCGAGGAGGGTCAGCACCACGGTCAGGCTGGTCATGATCGAGCGCGCGAACGTCTGCAGGATCGAGTGGTTCACGATCGCCGCGAACGGCTCGCCGACATGGCGGGCCTTGTTCTCCCGGACCCGGTCGAAGACCACGATCGTGTCGTGCACGCTGAAGCTCATGACGGTCAGCATCGCGGTCACGAACAGCGCGTCGATCTCCACGTTGAGGAAGGTGCCCAGGATCGCAAAGGCGCCGACCACCACGATCACGTCATGGATCAGCGCCCCCAATGCGGTGACCCCGAACTTCACGTCGCGAAATCGGTAGGTGATCCAGAGCACGATGCCAAGTGAGCCGATGAGGATGAGGATGATGGCCTGACCGACCAGGTCGGAGCTGACCACCGCCCCGATGGTGGTCAGGCTGCGCTGCTCGGCGATCGGGCCAAGTTTGGCCTCGAGCGCAGCCGCCACCTCGCCGAGCTTGCCGGAGGTCGGGATCTGGGTGTTGCCTGTGGGAGCCTGCGTCGGCGACGGCGAGGGCGACGGCGTCGGCGAGGCGGATGCTTCAGGGGATGCAGATGCGCTCGGCGAGGCAGATGCCGCCGGGGAAGCTGAGGCAGCCGCCGACCCCGAGGCGGAGGCGGCGGGAGACGCGGCAGGGGATGCGGATGCGCTCGGCGAGGCGGATGCGCCCGGGGAAGCTGAGGCAGCCGCCGACGCCGATGCGGCGGGAGACGCGGCAGGGGATTCGGACGGCGGAGCAGCGGTCGCGACCGGCGTGGCGGCCGGCAGATTCTCCTGGAGCCCCACGATCTGCTCCGTCTTGATCTCGATGAAACCCGATCCGGTGGTCAGTGCCGACGCCTCGAGACCCTGCTCCGCGAAGATCGCCGTCACCTGCTCCGGGATGACCGTCGGATCCTCGAACCGGATCTCCCAGCGCGTCCCGCCCGTGTAGTCAATCGTGAACTGGAGGCCGGCGTCAGTAAACGGCGTCAGCAGGATGAACAGAAGGCCCGGGATGGTGATGACCAGCGAGAAGATGTAGAACCTGCGCCGCCTGCCGATGACGTCAAACACGCGCGCGCGCCTCGCGTCTGGCCGTGGGACGCACCGCGCCAAGTGCCGCGAACTCGTCGTCGCGCAGGCCGTAGCGCGACGCCTTGCGGGCCCAGCCCTGCCGAACGACCACGCGCAGGATGGAGCGGGTTACCACGAGCGCGCTGAACATCGAGATCAGCACGCCGATGATCAGGACCAGGGCGAATCCGCGGATGACCGACGAGCCGAACATGTACAGGATGGTCGCCGTGATCAGGCTCGATACATTCGAGTCCAGGATGGAATTCCAGGCCCGGTTGAACCCGGCTTCCACCGCCGCGGGCAGCGACTTGCCGAGGCGCAACTCCTCCTTCATCCGCTCGAAGATCAGGATGTTGGCGTCCACCGCCATGCCGATCGAGAGCACGAAGCCGGCGACCCCAGCCAGGGTCAGCGTCACCGGGATCAGTCGAAAGATCGCGTACATGACGAGGGTGTAGTAGATGAGCGCGAAGCTCGCCACCAGCCCCGTCAGGCGGTAGTAGAGCAGCATGAAGGTCACCACGAGCAGGATCCCGATCAGGCCGGCCAGGAGACTCTGGGCGAGAAACTGGCTGCCGAGGGTGGCACTGATCTGCTCGCTCGACAGTTCCTGGATCGGGAACGGCAGCGAACCGAACTTGAGAACCGTGACCAGGTTCTGGGCCTCGACGGTTCCAAACCCGCGCAGGCCGCCGCCCGTGATCTGGACCTGGCCGTTGGGGATCGAGCTCTGAATGACGGGTGCCGAGATCACCGTGCTGTCGAGCGTGATCGCAAAATAGTCGTTGATATGCTGGGCGGTATAGTCGGCGAACAGCTTCGCTCCGTCTCCCTTGAGCACGAAATCGACGGCGGGCTGACCGTTCTGGTCCGTTCCCACCGTGGCCGACTGGACCTGATCACCACTGAACAACGGCGGGTTGACCGTGAGGTCGAGGACCGTTCCCTCCTGGGACGGCGTCTGGCCAAGCGGGACGAAGTCGAGCCGGCCCGTCTGCCCAACCAGGCGCCGGACGGACTCCGGATCGGTGACACCGGGCAGTTCCACGACGACCCGATCCGTCCCCTGGGTCACCACCACCGGCTCCGAGACACCGGTCTGGTTAACGCGGCGCTCGACGATGTCCTTGATGATTGCCATGTCTTCCGGACCTGGCGCCTGGCCATCGACCGGGATCGCCTGGTATTCGACGCGCAGGCCGCCCTCCAGGTCCAGCCCTAGCTTGGTCACCACCGGCCGCCAGCCCGTGGCGCTCTGCGAGTCGGGCACCGAGACACCAGGAAAGAAGTTCAGCAGCAACGCGAGCGCGCCGATGAGGACGATCAGGATGGGACCGGTCTTGCGCATCGAGGCGGGATGTTACACGGATCGACCTCCTCCTGCCCCCAACCCCGCCCCCCTCCTGCCCCCAACCCCGCCCGGTGAGAAGGTCGTGCCTCGCCAGCTGCCACGCCAGCTTGGTCAACCCGCGACCACGAGTCGACACCGGGACCCGGGCCCCACGCGGGCCAGGCCGCCGCCACACCCTTGTGGCCGCCGGCGCGCCCCTGATCGCCCCCGATGAGCACTTCGTGCCTGGGAGTCGCGGAATCATGGCTGGCAGCCCCGTTCCGACGAGCTCGGTGTGTGGCGTCGACTGGGAGTCGCGCTCCGGCCCAGGCCCCGCGCAATGACGGCCCGGCCCCGCCGGATAGCGGCCCGGTCTTCAGGCTTCCAGCGTGGCCTTGATCCGGGCCGCCAACGACGGCCCGATGCCTGGCACCGCCGCGATCTGCTCGACCGGCGCGTCGCGCACCCGCTTGATCGAGCCGAAGACCTTGAGCAGTTCCCGCTTGCGCTTGGGCCCAACGCCAGGTAGGTCGTCGAACGCCGAGCGGACCGCCCGCCGCGCCCGGATGCTTCGGTGGTAGGTGATCGCAAACCGGTGGGCCTCGTCACGTAGCCGCTGGACCAGGTAGAGCGCCGGTGAAGTCGGCAGCAAAAGGATTGGTTCAGGGCGATCGGGCAGGAACAGTTCCTCGCGCTCCTTGGCCAGCCCCGCCAGGGGGAGATCGTGGAGACCAAGTCCGGCGAGGGTCTCCCTGGCGGCGCTGACCTGGCCCTTGCCACCGTCCACGATCACCAGGTCCGGCATCGCCCAGCCGCGTTCCTCAGCCGAGCCCTCCTGCCCCGACTTGACGGTCCGGAAGCGGCGTTCGAGGACCTCCTGGTGACTGGCGAAGTCGTTCGCACCCGTCACCGTCTTGATCCGGAACCGCCGGTACTCGCCGGTGCGTGGCTTGCCGTCCTCGAACACGACCATGCTCCCCACCGATTCGGAGCCCTGCGTGTTGCTGATGTCGTAGCACTCGATCCGCATGGGCGGCCCGGCCAGCCCCAGCGCCGCGGCCAATTCCTCGAGTGCGGCCAGCGTCTTGCCGTGGTCGGCCAGCCAGCGTGCCTGCTCGCGGGCAAGCGTCTCTCCGGCGTTGCGTGTCGCCAGCACCAACAGTTCCCGCTTCTCGCCACGCCGCGGGACCCGCAGGTGGACCGGCCCACCCCGCCGGCCCGCGAGAAATGCCTCCAGCACGTCGCCGTCGAGGATCGCAGAAGGGACATACACCTCGCGCGGGATGGAGCCGGCGCGGGCGTAGTACTGCTCGAGGAAGCTGGCGAGGACCTCCTCATCGGGCGCGTCCCGTGCCGCGTCGAGCAGGAAGACGTCCCGCCCGATCAGCTTGCCGTCGCGGATCACGAAGAGCTGGACGGCAGCCTGATTGTCCTGCCGGGCCAAACCCACGAGGTCGAGTTCCGTCCGCGCGAACGCGGCCATCTTCTGGCTCTCCATCGTTCGCTCGATCGCCCGGATCTTGTCCCGCAGGGTCGCGGCGCGCTCGTAATCGGTCCGCTCGGCGGCAGCCGACATGTCGCGCTCAAGCGCCTTGACCAGCGTCTCCTGGCGACCCTCCAGGAAGAGCTCGACCTGCTGAACGTCCGCACGGTAGGCGTGTTTCGAGATGGCCTCGATACACGGGCCCTGGCAGCGCTTGATGTGATAGAGCAGGCATGGGCGCTGGAGCGCCCGCTGGCCGTCGCGGATGTCGATCGTGCACGTCCGAAACGGGAACAGGCGGCGGACCAGGTTCATCGACTCGTCGACGCTGGTCGCCGATGCGTACGGCCCGAAGTAGCGGCTGCCGTCGTTGACCAGCTTGCGAGTCCGCTCGACGCGCGGGAAGTCGTCGGCCAGGGTCACCTTGATAAACGGGTAGCTCTTGTCGTCCTTGAGCCTGACGTTGAAGCGCGGACGGTACCGCTTGACGAGGTTGATTTCGAGCAGCAGTGCCTCGGACACCGAATCCGTCTGGGTGACCTCGACGTCCACGACCCGGTCGATGACGCTGCGGATCCGGTGGACTTCGCCACCGGGCGCCTGCTTCTGCCAATACGACCTGACGCGGCTGCGCAGGCTCTGCGCCTTGCCCACGTACACGACGTCGCCGCGCTCGTCCTTCATCAGGTAGACGCCCGGCCGGTCGGGCAGATTGGCGAGGGCGGACTCGAGCTCAGGGGTCACCCCCCAATCCTACGGGTCGCTACGATTCCGATGGGGCTGGTCTACGGGACACGGTTCGGCCGGCCGCGGTCGATCTCACCAATCCGATTGGCACTTCCCGACCGGTTGAGGACGGAGGGGGTCACCCACTCCAGGCGGGCTGGTCCATTCCGCAGGTCCCGTCGCCAGCGTGGTGCTTGGACCAATGGGGCTGGAATTGCCACCCGTAGCGCGGCGCCCGAGTCGTCTGTCCCGGATCGAGAACCTGGTGCTTGTTGAGCGGCCGATAAGGGGCACTCGGCACACTGCCGCCATGGACCTGCACCCGTCCCTTCTCGAGCGGCTGGCCCGGCTGGCGCCTGACCAGCGCGCCGCGGCGACGGCGCCACCGGGGCCGTCGTTATGCATCGCGCCGGCGGGGAGCGGCAAGACCACGACCCTCGTGGCCCGTGCGGCCTGGCTGATCGCCACCGGCACGCCGCCTGAGACGATCCGGGCGATCACCTTCAACAAGCGGGCGGCGGTCGAGATGACGGAGCGACTGGACGCCGCCGTGGCTCCACTCGGGGTCGCACCCGGGACGGTGCGCGTCCGGACGTTCCATGCGATGGGACGCGAGATTCTGCGCGATGCCGGCGTGGCGGTCGACCCGCTGGCGGATCGCCCGGCCGTCCTGCGCGAGGTGGCGTCATGGGCGGACGAGGCGACCCTGCTCAGACTCGACACCGTCGTCTCGCGTCTTAAGGTCGAGCTGGGCGTCTCGGCCGCTGACGTCGACAGGGATCCTGACGCCGGACCGCTCGCACGCGCGTTCGTTGCCTACGAGCGTGCCGTCGAGGCCACCGGCGGCCTCGATTTCGACGATCTGATCCTCCGCGCCATCGAGCGTCTTGAACACGACGCCGACCTGCTCAACAGCTGGCGTGACCGATGCCAGGAGCTGCTCGTCGACGAGGTCCAGGACGTCGACCGGGCGCAGCTCCGGCTCGCACTGTTGCTCGCCGCACCGGCCAACCGCATCTTCCTCGTCGGTGACGACGACCAATCGATCTACGGCTGGCGACTGGCCGACGTTCGGCGGATCCTCGGCCTCGCAGATCACCTGCCCGGTCTGCGGCGGGTCGACCTGGAGGTCAATTACCGCTGCCCGCGAACCGTTGTCGAGCGCGCCGTGCGCCTCGTCGAACATAACCAGGAGCGCTATGCGAAGCGCATCCGGGCCGGCCCTGCCGCCACCGGCTCGCTCGTGCTCGCGCCAGACGCGTCCGATGAGACCGTCCGCCTGGAACGGGCGATCCGGGCCTGGCCGGTCGACGACCAATCGACGAGGGCGGTCCTGGCTCGAACAAACCGGGAGCTGCTCCCCGCCGTCGCGGTGGCGCTCGAGCTGGGGCTGCCGTTTCGGGCGCCTCGCATCGAGCTGCTGCTCGACTCGCCATTGCTCGACGCCGTCCTCGCGCGCGCCTCAGACGCCGAGACTCCGGGCGCCCCGCTCCTCCTCACACTCGGCCGAGTCCGTCGCGACGTCGCCCGCGACCCAGATGCCACGTCGACCGAGATTGAGCTGGTGACCGCGCTCCTGGCGTGGGCGCCCGAACATCACGACGTGGCCACCTTCACCGCCGCCGTGACTGCCTCTCGGACGAGGCTCGCCCACCTGCGCCGCGACGATGCCCCGCTCACCTTGGCAACGGCCCACGCCACCAAGGGCCTTGAGTTCGATCACGTCGTCGTCGTGGGCATGGAGGCCGGTCGATTCCCCAGCGCCCGAACCGTCAGCGAGGCCGAAGACCCGACCCGCGCCTACGAGGAGGAACGTCGTCTCGCCTATGTCGCGTGGACGCGCGCCCGGCGCACCCTCACCCTCCTGTACGACCCGGCCGTCCCCTCCCCGTTCCTGCTTGAAGCGTTCACCGCCGATGAACTCGGGCTCCCGGATACGATGCAGTCGTGAGCCGATTGCCGAATCTTGGGCCACGGGGCGAGGGCTGGGTCGTGATCCAGGCCGTGCTCCTTGTTGCGATTGCGGCAGCCGGTCTCTGGCTCCGCACGGGGTGGACCGGTGCCTTGACCGACGCAGGTGTCCTCGCCGGGCTCGCCGTGATGGTAGGCGGAGGGATTCTCGCGTTTCGCGGCGTCAAGGATCTCGGCGGTTCGCTGACCGCACTCCCCCATCCCAAGGACGAGGGTGCTCTGGTCGAATTCGGCGTCTTTCGTCTGGTCCGCCACCCGATCTACGGCGGCCTGATCCTGGGTTCGCTCGGCTGGTCGCTGCTCCAGGCTTCATTCGCCGCGCTGATCTTGACAGCTGCCATTGCGGTTTTCTTCGCGCTCAAGGCAACGGTGGAGGAGGCCTGGCTCACCGCGCGGTTCGAGGGCTACGCCGCCTACCGAACGCGAACGCGCCGGTTCATCCCCTGGATCTATTGATCTCGCGCAACAGGCGGTCGATCGACTCGAGAAACGGCTCCGTCAGCTCGGCGGGGAGGACGTCGCGGATCGAATCCTTCGGCCCGTAGGCAGCCCGCGCCCGCATCGCGGCGCCGCGCAACCCCGGCAGGCTCTCGTCCCGCAGTCGATCGGGAAGCAGCTCGAAGTAGGTCGTCCAACGGGTCAACGACCTGCCTCGGGCCTCCGCCAGGAGCCGGTCCGCGTGTCGCGCGGCAGCCAGGCCAAGGTCATCGATGTGCGGGAGTTCATGGCGCGCCGGCCCGCTCGGAGCCGAACTGCCTCGATTCGGCCGGTCAGCCATCCGCGATCGTGGAGGCACCGTCGTCCGGTCCACCGACCGCGTTCGACGGCGCCAGGAGCAGCAGTGGCAGGCGCTTGCGCTCCGACCCGTTGACCAAAATCCGGAACGAGTAGTCACCCGGCGACGGAAACGTGAGGTTCCAGAGATCGATCGAAAACGTCAGGACCGCGTCCCGGCCATCCTTCTGGCTGCGGGCATTCAGGCTGCCGGTCGCGCCGGCGACCTCGCCCCCGTCGGGGTCGAGCAGGACGAACCGGATCTCGTGCTCCCGACCCGTTTCGGGCGCGGTGACCTGGAGTCCCACGATCAGCGAGAGATGTGGATGGCGAAGCGGAAACTTCTTCCCGCCAATCCGCGCAATCCCCCCACCCAGAACATGGAACTTCTGCCCAGGGACCGTCTCAGCGGCATCGGCAAGAAACGCAAAATCGATATCCGGCATATCGAGATGGTACGCGGGCCCGGGGCCGTCAGCCAGCCCGTACCGAGGCAGCGCGCTTGCGGGTCGGTCCGATCGCCGCCACGGGCCTCAACTCGCGCCCGTGGCCATTCCCCCGACCGGCCTCCTCGGCGAAGGTCACGTCGGAGAGCGGCACAAGGGGTTCGCCGCGCAATACGCGTGCCAGGTACTCCCCGGTCGCTGAACCCGGGATTGCGGCGACCTGCTCCGGCGTCCCCGTCGCGATGATCAGGCCGCCGCGATCGCCGCCGGCCGGTCCGAGGTCCACGATCCAGTCCGCCGTCTTGATCACATCCAGGTTGTGCTCGATCACCAGGACCGTGTTCCCACCGTCCACGAGCCGATGGAGGACCTCCAACAGCTTTTCCACGTCGGCGAAATGGAGCCCGGTCGTCGGCTCATCGAGCACGTAGAGCGTCCGGCCGGTGGCCCGCCGAGACAGTTCCGTGGAGAGCTTGACCCGCTGCGCCTCGCCGCCGGAGAGCGTCGTTGCCGGCTGGCCGAGGTGGACGTAGCCAAGCCCCACATCAAACAGGGTCTGGAGCTTCACCCGGACGTT
>CAYRTS010000023.1:14250-20243 GCA_964427285.1 uncultured Anaerolineaceae bacterium | reverse complement strand
CGGACGCGCGCCTCCGGCGAGCCGGCAAACAGTTCGCGGATCGGGGTGAACAGACCAACATAGGTGGCCGGATTGGAGCGCGGCGTTCGCCCGATCGGGCTCTGGTCGATCTCGATGATCTTGTCGACGTGTTCAGCACCAAGAAGCGAATCGTGCGCCCCGACCGGCTCGCGCGATCCGTTCAGCTCGCGGGCAAGGGACCGGTAGAGGACATCGGTGACCAGCGTGCTCTTGCCACTGCCCGATACGCCGGTGACCGCCACGAACGTGCCAAGCGGCACCTCCAGGTCCACCCGGCGCAGGTTGTGCTCACGGGCGCCCCGCACCACCAGCTGCTTGCCGCTGCCACGCCGCCGCACGGCCGGAATCGCCACCGAGCGCTCGCCGCGCAGGAACGCCCCCGTGATCGAGCGAGGCTCGGCCAGCACCACTTCCAGGGGACCGTTGGCGATGATCTCCCCGCCATGCTCTCCAGCCCCGGGCCCAATGTCCACCACCCAGTCGGCGGTCCGGATGGTCTCCTCGTCATGCTCAACGACCAGCACCGTGTTGCCCAGGTCTCGCAGCCGAGTGAGCGTTGCGATCAGCTTGGCATTGTCGCGCTGGTGGAGCCCGATCGACGGCTCGTCCAGGATGTACAGGACGCCCATCAGCGTGGTGCCGATCTGGGTTGCCAGCCGGATCCGCTGGGCCTCGCCACCGGACAGGGTGACGCTGGTGCGGTCGAGGGTCAGGTAGTCCAGCCCGACGTCGACCAGGAATCCGAGCCTGGCCACGATCTCCTTGAGCAGCTGCACGGCGATGGTCCGCTCGCGCTCGGTGAGGGTGCGCGAGAGACCCGCCGCCCAATCGAGAGCGTCCGTGATCGAAAGAGTGGAGATCTCCCAGACGTTCCGACCACCGATCGTGACTCCCAGGATCTCCGGGCGCAGCCGCTGGCCATGGCAGACCTGGCAGGGACGGGTAACCATGAATTTCTCGAGCTCGGCCTTGATGTAGTCCGAGTCCGTCTCGCGGTAGCGCCGCTCCAGGTTGGTGACGACGCCTTCGAACGTGGCCTTGTAGGTGTTCTCGCCCCGCTCGTGGCGGTAGTGGACGACCACCTTCTCGTCCTTCGCCGCGCGCAGGAGATAGTCGATGGCGTCGGTCGGGAGGTCGCGGATCGGAGCGTTGTAGTCCCAGCCGTGCGAGGCACAGATTGCCTCGAGGATCTTGAGCCGCCACGAGGCATCGGTCGGCATCCTGGCCCATGGCACGAGCGCGCCGGCAGCGAGGCTCTTGGAGCGATCCGGGATGACCAGGTCCGGGTCGATTTCAAGCTTGGTGCCGAGACCCGTGCAGGCCGGGCAGGCGCCGTGTGGCGAGTTGAAGGAGAAGCTGCGCGGCTCGAGGTCCTCGACCGTGAAGTCGTCGTACGGACAGCTGTATTTCTCGCTGTACCGACGCTCCTCGAATGATGGTGCGTCGTCGTCACGCGGCGCCGGGGCGATAAGCACAGCGCCCTCGCCCAGCCGGAGCGCCGTCTCGATCGAATCGGCCAGCCGGCCGGCATCAGGGTCCGCCATCACGGCGCCTGTTTGGGGGTCGATCGGGCGGCCATCCGGGGCTCGCTCAGCACCTTCGGGCGCCTCGGCGTGACGGACGATGTAGCGATCGACGACGACTTCGATCGTGTGGCGCTTGTACTTGTCGAGTTTGGGCGCGTCGGTGATATCGAGCATCTCCCCGTCGACCCGGACACGCACGAAGCCCTGCCGCCGGGCGCCGTCGAAGACCCGGTCCCCCTCGGTCTTGCGGTCCTTGATCAGCGGCCCCAGGACGAGCAGCCGCGTTCCCTCGGGCAGCGCCAGGACCTGGTCAACGATCTGTTGGACGGACTGGCGCTCGATGACGTGACCGGCCGGGCAGTGCGGGACGCCGATGCGGGCGAATAGCAGGCGCAGATGGTCGTAGATCTCGGTGACCGTGCCGACCGTGGACCGTGGGTTCCGGCTCGCGCCCTTCTGGTCGATCGAGATGGCCGGCGAAAGCCCGTCGATCTGGTCGACATCCGGCTTCTCCATCTGGCCGAGGAACTGGCGGGCGTACGCGCTCAGGCTCTCGACATAGCGGCGCTGGCCCTCGGCGTAAATGGTGTCAAAAGCAAGGCTGCTCTTGCCCGAACCGGACAGGCCGGTGATGACCACCAAGCGGTCGCGCGGGAACGCGACGTCGACGTTCTTGAGATTGTGCTCACGCGCTCCACGCACGATGAGCTGATCCTGGGGCACGGATGAAGTCTACCGGAAGTCCCGCGGTTAGAACAGGTGTTCGGACGCTCGGGTCACGGTTTCACGACGGGCTGGATGACGTGCCGATCGATCGGCCAGGGCGCTTGCGGCTGCTCACCGTCGAACACGTGCCCGGGCCAGGCCCGCAGGGCCTCCGTCGTCGACACGTACCACAACACACCGCCGGTCCCGTCTGCCGACAGGAAGACCTGAAACGGACCGCCGTCGACGCGCTCCGATGGTTCGATGGGTCGCCACGAGACGGCGTTCTCGAATCGGGGGCCGAGATCCTGCCAGGCTCCCGATAGCCAGATCTCGACCTCGGTCGAGGTCATCGCTTGGATCCTGCCCTGCCCAGGGTCAAGCGGCAAGACATGGCTGATCCAGACCGACTCCGTCGCGCGCGACTCGTAGACGAGGCGGTACTCGACTCCGGCCGCGATCGCCGCCGGCGTGACCTCGACACTGTCGTCCGTGATGAGGACGGCTAGGTAGGCCTGGTCGCCCTGGAGGACCAGCTCCGTCCGCGAAAACGCTACCGCGGTGAGTCCGGCCGTCCCGATCAGGGCCACTGCGGCGATAGCCACCGCAATGGCAGCCCTCAGCGACGGATCGACCACCGGGCGCATCGATCGATCGCTACGCCATCGGGATACCACCGCGCCCACGATGAACCCCATCGAGACAAGTAGCAGGGCCGCGACGATGGCGATGAATGTCTCGTTGCGCCACGTCTCGACGGGCAGAATCGATGGTGCCACGTTGAGGACGAGGTCCGTCCACGTCGCGAGGAGCCCCACCGACCCGAGGACGACCCAGGCGGCCGTCGCGATCCAACCGCGCAAGGTCGGGGTGATCCATCCGGCGAGCGCCCCGACCGCGACGAGCAGGGCGAGGGCGATCGGCGACCAGCGATCAGGGTTCGCGGACGGGAGTAACTGCGACACGAGCAGCGGCAGCGCGATCGCGATCGCGATCGCGATGATCAGTGGCAGCCGGCGTCGATCCATGGGGGCACCCTACCAAGGGCGCACCGCCCGATGTTGGCTCGACTACCGCCGTCGGCGCGACGGCCGCTGTCCGGTGCGTTTCCGGATGTTCGGGGTGACGGTGTGGTCCCAGGTGGGCCGGTCAAGCCAGCGGGCCTGCCAGCCGGCGTCGTCCTCGTGCTCGTCCCGGATGCCGGGGAGCCAGTCGGCCACGGTCCCTTCGTCAATCGCCGGGGCACCGTCGAGGCCGTCACCGGGCTCGCTGTCGGCGGGGAGCACCGTGACGCTGGTGACCTCCATTGACGGTCCGGCAGCCGCAACCGCCGCCCCGCGCCGTCCGCGGGCGCGATCGGCGGCACCGGTCAGACCACGTGGTGACGCATCGCGAGCGGCACGTTCCGCGGCACGCGCGACCGTGACGGAGGCGTCCTGCTCCAGCACCCGCATGCGGATCCCCTGGATCTCGTCACGGAGCGCCGCCGCCCGCTCGAATTCCAGCTGCTTGGCGGCGGCCTTCATCTCGGCTTCCATCCGCCCGACGAGGGCCTCGACCTTGCCTCGATCGGCCTCGCTGAAGGTCCCGCCACGTTCCGAGCTGTACACGACGGTTGACTCGGCGACCGCGCGCAGGCGCTGGTTGATGTCGCGGATCCCCTTGACGATCGTCGTCGGTTCGATGCCGCGCTCGAGGTTGTAGGCCGTCTGGTAGGTCCTTCGGCGATCGGTCTCGTCCATCGCCACGCGCATCGACTCCGTGACCCGGTCCGCGTACATGATCACTTCGCCGCCGATGTTCCGGGCCGCCCGCCCGATCATCTGGATGAGCGACCAGGCCGAGCGCAGGAAGCCCTCCTTGTCGGCATCGAGGATCGCCACCAGGGTGACCTCTGGCAGGTCGATCCCCTCACGGAGCAGGTTGATCCCGACGAGGACGTCGAACACGCCGAGACGCAGGTCGCGCAGGATGGCGACCCGCTCCAGCGTGTCGACCTCGCTGTGGAGGTACTGGACCTTGACCCCCAGTTCACGCAGGTAGTCGGTCAGGTCCTCCGCCATTTTCTTGGTCAGGGTGGTGATCAGGGCCCGCTCGCCGCGCTCGACCCGGATCCGGATCTCCTCGAGGAGATCGTCGATCTGGCCCTCGGTCGGACGGACGGTGATCGGCGGGTCGACGATCCCGGTCGGGCGGATCAACTGTTGGACGTTGCGCTGGCTTCGCTCCAGTTCGTACGGCCCCGGCGTCGCGCTCATGTAGATCGCCTGGTGGACCGTCTTCTCGAACTCCTCGAACGTCAGCGGCCGATTGTCGAGCGCGGACGGCAGCCGGAATCCAAAGTCGACGAGGATCTCCTTGCGCGTTCGGTCGTTCTTGTACATCCCGACTACCTGGGGGACGGTCATGTGGGACTCGTCAACGACCAGTAGCCAATCCGGCGGGAAATAGTCGAGCAGGGTCCACGGACGTGAGCCCGCCTCGCGCTTCGACAGGTGGCGCGAGTAGTTCTCGATTCCGGTGCAGTAGCCGAGCTCGCGCATCATCTCGAGGTCGAAGGTCGTCCGCTGGCGGAGCCTGGAGCCCTCGAGGACACGTCCCTCCGCCTCAAGCTGGCCGACCCGGACCTCCATCTCGGCCTCGATGTCGACGATGGCTTCCTTGAGCTTGTCGGCCGGCGTGACGTAGTGGGTCGCCGGGTAGACGTTGGTCTCCTTGCGCTCGGCGAGGAGCTCGCCGGTGAGCGGGTCCAGCTCCGTGATGCGCTCGACGGTGTCGCCAAAGAACTCGACCCGGATGAGCGTCTCCTCCGAGGCCGGTTGAAGTTCGAGGGTGTCGCCGCGGACGCGGAAACGGGCACGGGCCAGCGCCTGATCGTTGCGCTGGTACTGGAGGTCGACCAGGTGGCGCAGAACCGCGTCCCGCCGGTACTGGCCGCCGACCCGTAGCTTCAGGACGGTCGCGCCGTAGTCGACCGGGGCGCCGAGGCCGTAGATGCACGACACCGAGGCGACAATAATCACGTCGCGCCGCTCGAACAGGGCATGGGTCGCGGCATGGCGGAGCCGATCGATTTCGTCGTTCCGGCTGGAATCCTTCTCGATATAAGTGTCGCTGCGCGGGAGGTAGGCCTCGGGCTGGTAGTAGTCGAAGTAGCTCACGAAGTATTCGACCGCGTTCTCGGGGAAGAACTCGCGGAACTCGGCGTATAGCTGTGCGGCCAGCGTCTTGTTGTGGGCCAGCACGAGGGTCGGCCGGTTGACCCGGGCGATCACGTGAGACATGGAAAATGTCTTGCCGCTGCCGGTGACTCCGAGCAGAACCTGATGGTTCATGCCCTTGTCCAACCCAGCGACGAGCGACTCGATCGCGGCCGGCTGGTCCCCGGTCGGCTCGAATGGGGCGACGAGCTTGAAGTCCGGCATGGCTCCTCAGTGTATCAAGTCACGCACGAACCGAACAGGTGTTCTTGGTAACGAACGGGCGTGCAGGTGGCGGTTCCGGTTCCCGCTTCATCTGCGGTTCCCCTGTCCCAGTCCAGCGCCTTCGCGCGGCGCCCTCGGGGAGGGCGCCGCATGCGCGACAATGTTCGATTTGCGCCTCGCACGGGCAATCTGTGCACGGTGGCGCCCCTGGGGAGGGCACCGCGCGAAGGGCACGCGCCGCGGGTCTACCTGGTGCGCCTCGCACGGGCAATCTGTGCACGGGCAATCTGTGCACGGGCAATCTGTGCACGGGCAA
>CAYRTS010000023.1:0-14150 GCA_964427285.1 uncultured Anaerolineaceae bacterium | reverse complement strand
GCACGGGCAATCTGTGCACGGGCAATCTGTGCACGGGCAATCTGTGCACGGGCAATCTGTGCACGGTGGCGCCCCTGGGGAGGGCACCGCGCGAAGGGCACGCGCCGCGGGTCTCCCGGGGCGGGCCTACCGGGCCGGGTCAGCCGTGCCGGGTCAGCCAGTCGGAGGGGGAGAGCGCGACGATCCCCGGTGGAGTTCGACTGAGCAGCTCGTCATCCACTGTCACGAGGGCCACACCGTGGCGTAGCGCGACGGCAGCGTAGATCGCATCGGCGCCACGAAGTCTCGTCCGGCCGGCGATGGCTGCGGCGTCCGCCGCCAACTCCAGGTCCAGCGGGTGAAGAACAAGCCCAGGCATCGCGAGGAGCCGGAATCCTGCTTCGCGCGCAAGGGCGGCATCACCCGTCCTTCGGGCGATCGCGGCAGAAACCTCGACGAGCGTCAGCGTCGGCTGGTGGATTGGATGACCAGCTCGCACTACCGCCTCGAGGAAGGCCAGCGACGCAGGTCCGAATGGATCGTCGCGGGCGCCGGCGGCCACGAGGACCGATGCGTCCACGGTGACCATTCAGCGACGGTCCGTCAGCAGGATCTCCCTCGTCGTAGGCGCGTCGACGGCCGCGCTCGAGACCTCGGCGCCGAGCGCGTCCCAACTTGCCAGCCATGTGGCCGCCGCGTTGGTTGAGGTCTCGCCGCTCGACGCCTGCTCCGCTGCTGGTGTCTCCGCGAGCCATCGGCGGTACAGCCCGATGGTCACGTCACGCACGGACCGGCCGCCGAGCGCCGAACGAGCCTTGACCTGGCGGTAGATTGCGTCCGGGATGTCGATGGTGGCTTTCATGCTTCCTGTATACCTGTATTCCGAGTGCGCGTGAACCGGGCACGCACCCGATCTAGTGCGGCCTCGGTGCGTCGCCGCGTCTCGGAGGCGTCTCCCGAGGTGTCAATTACCAGGGTGGCCGCCGGCCTGATGCGGCCCGCCGTGTCGCCCTGGGCGGCGATCCGCTGGTTGGCGTCCTCCGAGGTCGCGCCGCGGGCGATGAGCCTGGCACGCTGCGCGGTCGGATCGCAGGTGACCAGCCAGACTTCATCGCACTCGGCGGCCAGGCCTCCTTCAACAAGCTTGATCGCCTCGATGATGACGACGGTTGCACCGTCGGCATCGGCTTCGGCGATGGCCGCCATGATCCGCGGCCGGACCGCCGGATGGACGATCGCTTCGAGATCGCGCAGCGCCCCTGGGTCGGCGAACACGATTCGACCGAGCGCGGCGCGGTCCAGGACGTCGCCGGGCCCGATGAGCTCGGCACCAAAGCGCGCCACAACCGTCTGGAGCCCCGGCTCGCCCGGGTCGAGCACGGTGCGGGCCACCTGATCGGCGTCGATCACGACCACGCCCGGGCGTTCCCCTAGCCAGCCGGCAATCGTCGACTTGCCACAACCGATCGGCCCGGTCAGCCCGATGCGGACGGCGCGCTGGCCCGAGCGCGCAGCCGAACCACCAGCAATCGCCTCGGCCCCACTCCTGGCGAGCGCGACCTCGCGGCCAGTCACGGTGCTCGCTCCTCGACCGACAGCCAGACGTCCTCGGCGGTGGCGAGCGCGACCTCGATATCGGCCAGCTCGCTTGTCACCCGGCGCATCTCCACGAAGTTCGCGGCCACCGCGGGATCGGTCATCGCCAGCTCCAGGTGGTTCTTGCGCAGGTTGAGCCGGGTCAGGTCCGACTCCACGGCCGCCTTCTGCTTTCGGTACGCATCCTTGGATAGCTTCTCCCGCTTCGTGCGCGATCTCGGGGGTGCGCCGGACCCGTCGGAGCCGGCCGACCCGGTCGAACCGGCCGATGCCGGCGACGGGGCAGCTGTGGTGGCGCTGGCCGCAACCGGGCCGCGGCGACTCCCACCACGCAGTCGAGCCGCCTCGATCTCGAGCGCGCCCGCCACCGTCCAGCCCGCGGCCACTGCCACTCGCCAAGCCCGGTAGCCGCCATCGAATGCGACCGCCGACCCCTCGTCGACCACCCACAGCTTCTCGCACACGGTCTCCAGCAGGCGTCGGTCGTGCGAGACGATCAGCAGGGTCGCGGGCGAGGTGGCCATGAACGCCTCGATCGCCTCGCGAGCCGGGATGTCCAGGTGGTTGGTGGGCTCGTCGAGCAGCAGGAGATTTGCCGGCATGACGCCGAGCAGCGCCAACTCCAGTCGCGACCGCTCGCCGCCGGACAGCGAGCGAACCTCCTTGAAGGCGTCCTCGCCCCGGAACAGGAACCGGGCGAGGTAGGCGCGCGCCTCGCCGGGGGTCACCGGGATGGCCTCGAGCAGAGCGTCCAGGACGGTCGTGCCGGGGATCGCGGCGTCGCGCAACTGGGCGAGATAGCCGATCTGGACGGCATGCCCGAAGACGATCGCCCCGTCGAGCGGTGGGAGATCGCCTGCGATGGTCCGAAGAAGGGTCGTCTTGCCGGCCCCGTTTGGCCCTACGATCCCGATCCGCTCCCCCCGCTGCGCGGCAATGAACGGCGCCCGTGCGACCAGGTGCCGCTGCGTGGCGAGCGAGCCATCGTCATTGACGGCCCCACGGCCGGGCAAGTAGCCGACGGCAAGATGATCCACGCGAAGCGCAATCTCCCCGGACCGTGACGGCCCGGTGCCTGCCAGCGCGGCCGCGGGGATCGCCAGCCGGCGACCTGGCCTGGGGGTGTCGCGGCGCTCGGATTCGAGCCGCTCGAGGCGTGCCTCGTGCTCATGCATCTTGTTGAACTTTCGGTGGCTTCGGTAGCGCTGGACGAGCTCGCGTTCACGCGCGATCGATTCAGCCTGCGTCTCGACGTCCTTGACCATGCGGGCATCGCGTTCGGTGCGCTGGCGGTGATACGCGCCATAGTCGCCGCGAAAGGCGGTCAGGCGGCGGTCACGCAGTTCCCAGACGCGAGTCACGGTGGCATCGAGGAACGCCCGGTCGTGCGAGGCGACGAGGAGCGACCCGCTTCGTCTTCGCAGGTGCTCCTCCAGCCATTCGAGGGCGTTGAGGTCCAGGTGGTTCGTTGGCTCATCGAGCATCAGCAGATCCGGGTCCGCGATCACCAGCCGAGCCAGCGAGGCGCGTGTTTGCTCGCCGCCCGACAGTGCCGTCGGTGGCTTGGTCCACTCGGCCCGGGCGAAGCCCAGACCGCTCAGCGCCGTGTCGACGCGCTGGTCCAGCGTGTACCCGCCGAGAACCTCGTATTCGTGAACGAGCTCGGCGTACCCCGGTTCGGTCACCCGGCCATCGCGCTCCATGACGGCCAGGCGTTCCGCCATCCGCTCGAGGTGCGCCGCGCCGGTCCGAACCGCCTGGCGCAGGTCGGTGGAGGCCATGAACGCCGCATCGAAGTGCGCCTCCTGGGCGAGCAGGCCGATGGTCAATCCGCGCTTTCGGTGGACCTCGCCGCGGTCTGGCTCATCGCGGCCGGCTGCCAGGCGCAGCAATGTGGTCTTGCCTGCCCCGTTGGGGCCCACGAGGCCGATCCGATCCCCAAGCGCGATCGAGGCATCGATCGAGTCGAGAATGACAAACGTGCCGACCTCGCGGGAGACCCCGGTGAGCCGAAGAATGCTCATGGTTCGTCCCATCCCTGGACAGCGGGGACGAGCACGGGGCCCGCTGGCGCACCGCCGACCGACGCCCGCGCAGCCGCCCGTCGAGTGACCGCGGCACGCTTGGTGCGCTCGGAGCGGGCGCGATTGGCGGTCCGGGCGGCCTCGGCCGCGGTCACACCCAGGACGCCGTCACCGTCGATCTCCGTCCAGCGCCGCCCGGCCCGGCGCACGCCGCCAGTCATTCCCCGCAGGATCGCGGCTGCGCTCTTCCGATCCGCGGCAGGCAACCGCTGGCACCACGAGCAGAAATGGGTCGAGCGTGCGCCAATCACGATCCGCTTGATCGGCCGTCCGCAGTGCGGACACGGCTCCCCGGTCCGCTGGTAGACCTGCAGGCGCTCCTGCATGGAGCCGTCGCCATCGGGCGCGGTGTAGTCGTCGATCGAGCTGCCGCGCCGCTCGATGGCTTCGGCCAGGATGGAGCGGATGGTCTGGTAGAGGCGTCGTTCGTCGGACGGACGCAGCGTGCCCGCGCTCCGGAGCGGGTGAAGTCGGGCGGCCCACAGTGCCTCGTCCGCGTAGATGTTCCCGATTCCGGCCACGAACCACTGATCGAGCAGGAGCGGCTTGAGCCGACCCTTGCGCGGTCGCAACCGCTGCCGAAACACCCGCAGGGTGAAGGCTGGATCAAGCGGTTCGGGGCCGATCCCGGCAAAGACCGCCGACCCGCCCGGCTCCGTGACGAGTTCCCTCGTGATGGGATCGCGCCCGTAAAGCCCGACCTTGCCGAACTTGCGGATGTCGCGAAATCGGATCTCGCGGCCATCGGCAAGCTCCAGCACCAGCCGGACGTACGGATCGATTGGCGTCTCGGCCGGGACCACGAAAAGCTGCCCGGTCATCTTGAGGTGGATCGTGAGGGACACGCCTCCGGACAGCTCGACCACCACCAGCTTCGCCCGCCGGCCAACCGCCTC
This sequence comes from uncultured Anaerolineaceae bacterium, assembly GCA_964427285.1. GTDB lineage: Bacteria > Chloroflexota > Limnocylindria > Limnocylindrales > CSP1-4 > SPCO01. The sequence goes on along the minus strand of CAYRTS010000023.1, from coordinate 9,595 downwards.
GACCCGCCGTCCCGCGACGTCGGAGGCGAACGCCGCAGGGTCGCGCGACCGAAGGGTCCGGGCCCACCAGCATCGCGCGCCCACGATCGTGGCGCCGACGATCAGCGGCCGCAGATCGCGCGCGACAGTCTCGACCTCGGGAAGCTCAGGCACGGGACGAATCTAGCCAGCGATCGGCGCGACGGGCGTCTCGTCCGGAAGTTCGTCGGCCTCGGCTGCGATCGCGTCGTCTCGCGTCAGCGGGGTCATCGAATCCCAGTCGTCGCCCACCTTGATGTCCACGGTCAACGGCACGTCCAGCGGCAGCGCCGTCTCCATGGTCTCGCGCAGGATCGGGACGAGCCGGTCCACCTCGTCGCGGGGCACCTCGAGCAGCAACTCGTCGTGGACCTGGAGGAGCGGTCGCGCCTGGAAGCCGCCGGCTTCCAGGCGCTCGTCGAGCCGGATCATCGCGATCTTGACGATGTCGGCGGCCGTGCCCTGGATCGGCATGTTGATGGCCATCCGCTCGCCGGCCGCGCGAAGCGTCGGGTTCCGGGCGGCCAGCTCCGGGATCTGGCGCTTGCGCCCCAGCAAGGTGGTGACATAGCCGTGGCTCCGGGCCTGCTCCTTGATCGCGAGCATGTAATAGCTGATTCCCGAATAGGTCGCGAAGTAGGTGTTGATGAAGTCCTGCGCCTCGGCCCGCGAGATGTTGGCCCGCGTCGACAGCCCGAAGTCGCTCAGCCCGTAGGCGATCCCGAAGTTGACCATCTTGGCCATCGAACGCTCACCAAGGGTGACATCGGCCGGGTCCTTGTGGAGGACGCGGGCGGCGGTCTCGCGATGGAGATCCGCCTTGCGCGCAAAGGCGTCACGCAGGTGTTCGTCGCCCGAGACGTGCGCAAGGATCCGCAATTCGATCTGGCTGTAGTCGGCGGCAACGAGGGTCAGATCTGAAGCTCCGGCGACGAACGCCCGCCGGATCCGCCGGCCCAGCGGCGTCCGGATCGGGATGTTCTGGAGATTGGGGTCGGATGAGGAAAGCCGGCCGGTGGCCGCGACGGCCTGGTGAAAGGTCGTATGGAGCCGCCCGTCGTCCGCGATCAAGGTCGGGAGCGCCTCCACATAGGTCGATCGCAGCTTGGTGTAGATCCGCCATTCAAGGAGCTTGTCGATCATCGGGTGCGCCGCGCGCAGGTCCTCGAGGACGGAAGCGTCAGTCGAATAGCCGGTTTTGGTGCGCTTGCCCTTGGGCAGGTTCAGCTCGAAGAACAGGATCTGTTCGAGCTGCTTGGGGCTGCCGAGATTGAACTGGTGACCGACATCGACGTAGATCTCCGCCTCAAGTCGGGCGATCTCGGCCCCGAATTCCGAAGCCAGCATCCGGAGCGCGTCGCGATCCAGCGCGACGCCCGTGGCTTCCATCCGGGCCAGCACGGCGATCAGGGGCAGCTCGATCTCCGCGTACAGCCGATCCAGGCCTTCCTCGGCGAGGCGACGCTCGAGCGGTTCGCGGACCGCGATGGCGGCCAGGGCCTCGACGCCGGCTCGCGCGGCAACGTCCAGTTCGGCGACCGGGGGCAGGATCAAATCGAGCTGCTCGGCCGCCACGTCGGCGATGGTCTGGCTGCGCAGCGAGGCATTGAGCACGTAGGCGGCGATCTGGGTGTCAAAGGCCACGGGCGTTGGGGCCGCCTCGGGATCGTCGGCGATGCGGGCGACCAGGAGTGGCTTGACCTCGTGGGCGACCACCGGGATGCGCAGACGATCGAGCAACCCTCGAAGGAGGGCGACATCCGCGGCCCCCTCGACCGCGATCGTCCGACCGTCTGTACCCGCCAGTGCAAGCGCGAGCGGCGTGCCTCGACGCGGTCGCGGATCGTCCTGCACGAATCCGGCACCGACGGCGCGCTGGACGGCCAGCCACGGTTCGAGCGCCGCGATCCGATCGCCCGCGTGAACCTCGATCCGTGATGGATCCGCGATGGCCGCGGCCAGCGCGGCCGGCAGGTCGCCGACCTCAATCAAAGGCCGGACCGGCCCATTGCCGTTGCGCCCCCCATCCGCTTCCCCAGGGACGGGACCCGAAACCGCATCGAAGTCGAGCGAGAGCTGGAGACCCCCGCCCTCGGACGGCGGCCGGACCGGGGCTGCACCCCAGCCGGATGGCCGCGCCGAGCCCGCGACCCGGGCCGCAGGCACGGAACCGCCGGTCGCCACGCCCCGGAGGGCCTCGGCCGCGTCACCGGCCGACTCGCCGGTCATCGCCGGCAGGCGCTCAATCAGCGAGCGGAACTCGTATTCACGGAAGAGCCGGATCACCGTCTCGCGGTCGTAATCGGTCAGGCGGGCGGCCTCCAGGTCGAACTCGATCGGTAGATCGCGGACGATCGTGGACAGCCCACGGCCCATGAAGACCTGCTCGCGATGCTCGTCGAGCTTGTCGCGCAGCTTGTCCGGCTTGACCTCGTCGAGTCGGTCATAGAGGGCGTCCAGGCTGCCGAACTCGCGGATGAGCCTTGCGGCGGTCTTCTCCCCCACCCCGGGCACGCCCGGGATGTTGTCGGTCGGATCGCCCTTGAGCGCCTTGTAGTCGATCATCTGGCCGGGGACCAGCTCGAACCGCTCATCGATCCTAGCCGGGTCGTACACGATCGTGTTCTCGACACCGGAGCGGGTCGTCATCAGGCGCGTGTGATCGGTCACCAGCTGGAGCATGTCGAGATCGCCGGTCACGATCGTGGTATCGAGGCCACGCCGTTCCGCATCCACGACGATCGTGCCGATGACATCGTCGGCCTCGTAGCCGGCGAGCTCGTAGACCGGGATCCGGAGCGCCTTGACCACCTCGCGCACCTTGGGGAACTGGTCGCGCAGGTCGTCCGGCATCCGCTGGCGAGTGGCCTTGTACTCCGCATACTGCTCGTGGCGGAAGGTGGGGCCCGGGAGGTCGAAGGCGACGGCCACGTAGTCCGGCTTGAGGTCGGCGATGCCGCGCAGAACGATGCTGCAGAACCCGAAGACGGCATTGACAAGCTCACCGCGAGAGGTCGTCAGGGGCGGCAACGCGAAGTAGCCGCGGTAGATGAGCCCGTTGCCGTCGAGCAGCATCAGACGTTCGGTGGGCATCGGACCCAGTGTAGCGGCGGACCCTTCCGACGCGAGCGTGAGCGCCGGGTCGACGGCGGCGGATCAGTCCTCCCCGACGCGACGGGCTGCCCAACGGAGGCCGAACAGGCCAAGGCCGATCAGGAGCAGGAGACCCGCGACCGCAATCAGGGCCACGTTCATCGTCGGTGTATCGGCTGCCTGGCTCTTCAGGAATTCGTCGCCCAACCCATCGCCCGCCTCGCCGGCCACTGGGCCCGTGTTGCCGTACAGCGTCCCTGCCGGATCCTCCGTGACACCGCCTACCGCTTCGCCGGACGGCAGCGGCATGGCGTCCGGAACCAGCGGTGCTGCCGATGTCAGCGACGGATCCTCGGCTGGCCCGGCAGCCGCCGCCGGTGCCCCTTCGGTCGGTCCAGGTGGCGCCGCCTCGAGCTGGCTCAGGGAAGCCTCGGGGGCCGCAACCTCAGCCGCGTTTCGCGCGAGATCGTTACCGGCCTCCAGGCTCGTCGGCGAACTGGCCGCGCCTCCCGTGATCACGCTCGGGATGCTGGCCACCATGAGGCCCGCCAGTCCCAGCGTCGTGAGGCCCAATGCCAGCGGACGGCTGAACGCGTCGCGCGAAGAACCGATCGCCGCCAGCACGCGACGCCAGCCACGAACGCGAAGTCGCTCGGCGTCCTCGAAAGTCAGGGTGAAGTCGCGGCGCCGCAGGGGCACCGGCAGGGCATGGGTCGCGGCGCTCAGCGCCACCAGATCGTCGTACAGGATGGCGCAGTCGCGACAGGCCGCCGCCTGTTCCTCACCACGGGCTCGCTCAGCGTCGGCCACAGACCGGTCGACCAGGTTGGCGATGAGCAGACGGTCGTGGGTTGCGTGGGTAGATCGTGAATCTCGCATCTCGCCCGCGAGACGAGCGCCAGCCCGGACAGGTTCCCGGGCGGTCCCACCGGACAGCGCGGCCGCCATAACCGGGGTCAACGCGTAATCCTGGGAGCGCGCCGGCATCGGCAATTCGATGGTCGCCGTGGTAAGGATGCGCAGGTCGATTTCGAGCGTGGCGCAGGTCGCACAGGCCGCGACCCGGGCTTCTGCTACGGCCCGATCGGCGGCGGACAAATCGCGATCAAGGAGCGAGGCGATCAGCTCGGGATCGTGGTCGTCATGGCTGGCCGACCCGCCGGCTCTCTCGGCCGCGGGGCGCGAGTCACCCACGGAACAGCTCCATTCGACCTTCCAGCAGGCCGCGGAGCGCCAGCCGGCCCCGGTGGATCCTGGACTTGACCGTGCCAAGCGAGACGCCGGTCATCTCGGCGATCTCGACGTAGTCGTAGCCTTCCACGTCGTACAGGACGATGGCGGCGCGCTGGTCGTGGGTGATCTGGGCCAGGGCCCCGGAGAGCTCGCGCGTCCGCTCGCTCAGGACGGCTGTCCGCTCTGGGTCAGCCTCCTCACCGGCCGGCGGCTGCCAGCTCTCGTCCTCGTATTCCGGATACGGCTGTACGGGTCGTCGCTTGCGGGCCCGCTGGATGTCCATGGCGGCATTGACCGCGATCCGGTTCAGCCACGACTTGACCATTCCGCCGCGGAATCCATCCAGGTGCTTGTAAGCGGAGAAGAACGCCTCCTGGACAACGTCCGACGCCTGGTCCCGGTCCGGGACCATCCGCACCACTAACGCGAACAACTGGTCCTGGTGCGCCCGGACGAGATCATTGAAGGCCTCGAGGTCGCCCGCCCGGGCCCGCTCGATGAGGATGAGGTCTCGGCGCTGAATCGGGTTGTCAACGACCGTGGCCGGCGTGAGGTCCGGTTCGCTATGCACGAGCGGTCCCCACACCATGCTCAGGTCGGTCATGCCGATCGACAACCTCGTTCAGCCGCCTGGGCGCGCCGTCGTGGTCGCCCGGGGAGTTGGACTGGCTGACGCCGATGATGTTCGATCGGTTCCTCACGGGGGCGGAGCATACCCGCCCGACCGATGATGCCGCCGTGATGCGGATTTATCCGAGGGTGGTGGTGAAGGGCTCGTAACCGGGCGCGACCATGGGCCACGGATGGGCCGATTCCCAGCGCCCCGCCACATCGAGGAGAAGATCGTCCGCATGGCGCGGTCCGGTCACCTGGAGGCCAAACGGCACGCCGTTGGCGGAGCGTCCCGCAGGCAGCGAGATCGCGGGGTGTCCGGTCAGGTTCTGGACGGCCGTGGAATAGACCTCCGGCGACAGCAGGCCGGGCTCGCCGTCGCTGGTCAGCCGACCGTCGGCGAACCATCCCTCGCTGGCCACCGTCGGCGTCAGGAGCAGGTTCGATCGCCCGAGCATCTCGTCCAGCCGCCGGACATGGCTGAACCGGCGGCGGCGCGCCGCCAGGTAGTCGTCGATGGGCACGGCGAGACCCATCTCCAGGAACGCCCGGGTAGCCGGGTGCATGGACGACAGATTCGCAACGACCCGATCGCGCCCAAGTGAGGCCACGTGCTCGGCGGTCGCGAGGGTGAACCAGTCCAGGTCCGGATTGCCGTCCGGGAAGAACGCCTCTGGCTCGATCCAGGTCACCGGCAGGGCCATCACTTCGGCGAACGCGGCGACGGCCGCAACGAACGACCGGCGGAGCGGCTGCGGGAGCTGGCCGAGATCGCTCGTCCGGTCAGCGGCAAGAAGCACTTGGGGTGGTGGCGTGGAATCGCTGGACCAGCCATGCGGACGTGCTGTCGGATCGCCGGCAATCGGCCCTGCCTCGATCCGAAGCAGGAGGCGGAGGTCGGCGACCGTCGTGGCGAGTGGCCCGAATGTCGAGAAATCGATCCAGTCGTGCGGCGGGTAGCGCCCGATGACCCCATGCGTCGGCTTGATCCCGACGAGCCCACAGAACGCCGCAGGGATCCGGATCGAACCGCCGCCGTCGGTGGCCGTGGCGATCGGGACCAGACCTGCAGCGATGGCTGCCGCCGATCCGCCGCTCGATCCCCCGGGCGAGTGTTCGAGCGACCATGGGTTCCGGGTTGGACCGAAGACAAGGTTGTCGGTGTATCCCTCGATGGCGAATTCGGGGAGGTTCGTCTTCCCGACGATGACGGCACCTGCGGCGCGCAGCCGGGCGGGGATCAGGCTGTCTTGTGTCGCGGGCGGTGAACCGATGAACAGCCTTGACCCCTGTGTCGTGGGCATGCCGGCGACATCCTCGAGGTCCTTGACAAGTACCGGCACGCCGGCCAGTGGACCTGGGGAAGCGCCGGCAGCAATCTGGGCGTCAACCGCGGCGGCTTCCTCGAGGGCTTCGGTCGCACGCAACGCCACGACCGAATTGATGGCCGGGTCGAGGCGAGCGATCCGCTCCAATGCCTCCTGGACCATCGACAAGGCCGTGCCTCGCCCGCTGGCGACGGCGGCCGCGAGCGACGCGATCGGCGAGGTGGACGGTGGCAGCCCGGCCCTCACCGCGCGGATCTAGCCGACGCCCGCGCGAACAGGCCGAGGTATTCGAACGCCACGTTGGCCGCCGCAAGCCCGGTCAGTTCCGCGTGGTCGTAGGCCGGAGCGACCTCCACGATGTCCGCTCCCACGATCTCGAGACCATCGAGCCCGCGCAGGATCGTCTGTAGCTCGCGGGTCGTCAGACCGCCGGGCTCGGGCGTCCCGGTGCCCGGCGCATGCGCGGGATCCAGGACATCGATGTCAATGCTCAAGTAGACGGGTTCGCTTCCGACTCGGGCCCGGATGCGCGCGATGGTGTCGTCCACGCCACGGCGGGCGACCTCCGCGGTCGAAATGATCGAGAAGCCCATGCCCGCGTCCTCGGCGAGGTCGGTCGGCGAATAGAGCGGCCCGCGAATCCCCACGTGGACCGATCGACCGTCGGCCAACAGGCCCTCCTCGAACGCTCGACGGAATGGCGTCCCGTGCGTATACGGTGCCCCGAAGTACGTGTCCCAGGTGTCGAGGTGCGCATCGAAATGGATGAGCGCGACGGAGCCGTGAGCACGATGCACGGCACGGATGAGCGGTAACGCGATCGTGTGATCACCGCCCAGGGCGATCAGGCGGCCCGCGCGTGACGCCAGGGAAGTCGCGGCGGCCTCGATCTGGCCAAGCGCCTCGACGATGTCAAACGGGTTGCCCACAATGTCGCCGGCGTCGGCGACCTGGTGGACCAGCCACGGCTCGACGTCGAGCGCCGGGTGATAGGGACGGAGCAGCTTCGAGGCGGCGCGGATCGCGGACGGGCCGAATCGGGCGCCGCTCCGATACGACACCCCGGCGTCGAACGGGACACCCACCACGGCCACCGCGGCCGTGCCGACAGAATCGAGACGAGGCAGCCGGGCAAACGTGTCAGGGCCGGCAAACCGCGGCACGGTTCGGCCATCCGGTGGTCCAATCGGGCGCCGAGCATCCTCGGGCGCTCGATCGGGAGCGCGATCGTCCTGATCGGTCACGGCTCGGCGGAGAGGTGCTCATGAACACCGAGCCAGCGGCCGTCCTCGCTCCGCCGAAACACGATCGTCTCGCGCTCCGCCAGGTCGCGCTCGCCCGCAGCATCGCGCGTCAGGGTCCTGACCCGATGGGTGAACACCGCGATGTTGGCCGACAGCAGATCGACCCGTGGCTCGCTGGACCGGCACGAGAGGACTCGAAACCCATCCGCCTCCCACGCTCGCCACTCACGTTCGTAGGCCGCCCTCGATGCGAGTCGTTCAGGCGTCGTATGGAACAGGAACGTCGCATCGGGGTCGAACGCGGCGAAGTACCCCGGGACGTCGTGGGCCCCGAAGGCGGCGACCAGGGCGGCCGCCGCTTCGAGGACCTCGGTACGCGGATCGCTCACGGCATATTGGCGGCGATCGTTCGCTCACTTTCCTCGATGGCCGGCGTTTCGGCCGCCAGATCGAGCGACCGGGTCAGGGCGTAGTAGGCGATCGCGGACACGACCAGCCCGACAACGGCCGAAATGTCCGCCCCGCCCAGCGACGCGGCGATCGGCCCAGTGATGGCCTCCGCGGTGAATCCGGCGGGGATGACGACAAACGGGAGCATCGACGCGAGCCCGATCGCGAAGGCAATCAGCCCACGCCGCCCCCAGGTTCCGTAGATCCCGCTCGGGGTGAACAGATTTGTGATCGCGTAGCGGCCGCGCCGGACGAAGAAGTAATCGACCAGGTTGATCGCGGTCCACGGAACCAGCAGGTAGAGCATCACGACAAGGCTGCTGAACAAGGCCCCGATCGCATCGCCGCCGAACGATAGCGCGATCGCGGTCCAGATGACCGCCAGCACCACGATCGTGATGACGCGCAGGTTCCGGGTTGGCTTGACCGCCTTGATGGAGTCGATCGCGGTTGCCGCCGAGAGCATCGCGCTGTAGGCGTTGATCCCCATCGTGGCCACCAGAGCCAGCACGGACAGGATGGCCAGCAGCGACCCGAGGCCGACGAAGAGCTGGTCACCTGCGTCGCGAAGCGCCACGAGGGCGTCGAACGCGCCAAGGCTTGATGCCAGCCAGGCCCCGATCGCAATGAGCCAGACGGCCGAGCCCGCGGCGCCGAGGAAGACCGACAGGACGATCGGCTTGGTCCGGGTCGACCGCGGCAGATAGCGCGAATAGTCGGAGACATACGGTGCGTAGGTGATGTTGTAGGCCGCTGCCGCAGTGAACTGCGCCAACATGGCCGCCCAGGTGAACTCGCCGGCTGCCGGCGGCGCTCCCGCGACGGCTCCGCTGATGATCCCGACCGTCAGGATGACGTAGAACGGCAGCGCGACGAAAAACAGCAGCCGGAACACTCGATGGAGGAGATCGTGGCCGTAGATGGCCAGGGCGACGGCGATCACGGTCGTCCCCACGCCGATCAGGATCGGGTCCCAGCCGAAGATGCCGTTGAGCCCGCTGCCGAGCAGGATGACATCGACGACGTTGAACAACATGAACGTCACGAACGAGCCGAACAGGGCGACGATGACCCCGCGATGCCCGAGCTGGGCGCGTGACTGGATCATCTGGGGGAGTCCCAGATGGGGTCCCTGGGTCGCGTGGAACGCCATGAACAGGGTCCCGAACGCGATGCCGAGGGTGCCGGCGATGACCGTCTGGAGCATCGTCAACCCGATTGACGGCCCGATGAACCCGATCGTGATCGTGAAGAACTGGAAGTTGCCAAGGAACCAGAACGGGCCCTGTTGCCAGACCTTGCCGTGTCGCTCGGACTCGGGAACGTAGTCGATCGAGCGAGTCTCGACCTCGCCGGCTCCCACCCCTGCAGCACTCGTGTCCATCGCGGTTCCTGCCATCTTGATCCGTCCCTCTCCAACGCCGGACCCAACCGCCGGATCGGGGGAGTGTGCATCAAGGTCACTGGCCACGCAATCGTGCAATCCACAGAACCGCCCGGGTTCTCGGTCGCCTTAGCAACGACCCAGGCCCCGCTCATCAACGCACGCGGACGGGTCCGGCGGCGTAGCTCGGCACTGGATGCCGGGGTCATCGAATTCTGGTGCGGCGAGTGGGA
>CAYRTS010000022.1:26927-44293 GCA_964427285.1 uncultured Anaerolineaceae bacterium | reverse complement strand
GGCGGCGCTCCGCCGGGACCGAATCAACCGATCAGCGGGGCCTGTTCCGCCGGCGATAGGAGGTGATCGAGGGTTCGGCTCGCCGAAGTCTCGGCTGACCGAGGCGGAGGGCTCGAGCAGCGGCTTGACTCGCTGCTCGCCGAGTGCGCATCCGGTCCGGCGTGACCGCAGTGGAGCCGATCGGGCGCGTCTCCGTCGCCCTCGTCCACTACGCTGCACGGCCCATCTTGGGGTGCGTGGAACGTGTCCTCGGCAGCCATGCCCGGCTCATCGCGTAGCCGATTGGCCGAGACCGGGTCAGCCGAACGCCCAGGACTTCCGTCCCCGCTAGGAGCGACCAGGTGCCTCGGCTTCAGCCTTCGCGCGCGGCACCGTCGCGGCGAGGAGGTAGGGTGCTGCGATAGTGGTGAGCACCACGGCCACGAGTACGGCGCTGAACAGCCCGGCGCCGAGCAGCCCGGCCGTCAGGCCGAGGTTGGCCACGACGATCCCGACCTCACCGCGCGGGACCATCCCGCTGCCGACGGCGAGCGACGACCAGCGACCGAGCGACCGCGCTCCGAACAGCCCACCGGCGATCTTGGTCAGCACGCCGGCAACGGCCAAAGCGCCTGCCAGAAGCGCGATCGCCGGATCGAGCAGCGCACCCAGGTCCAGCTGAGCGCCGGTGACCGCGAAGAAGAACGGGATGAAGATCTGGCCGAGGGGGCTCATCTCGTGTTCGAGCTCGTCGCGCGCCTCCGTCTCGGCCACGATCAACCCGGCCACGAAGGCACCGATGATCGCGGCCAGCCCGATCGCGGCTGAGATCAGGGCGAGGGCGAACATGACCATGAATGCGGGGACGAGCGGCGTGTCGGCGAACAGTGGCCAGGTGAACACGTCGCGAGACAGCCCGCGGGCCTTGCGGGCCGCGCCGAGCCCGAGACCGACCAGCCCGACCGACGCGACGGCCACGAACAGCGTCGAAGCCGACAGGTCGCCGGTGGCAGCTCCGGATACGAGGCCGATCAGGATCAGGGCAAGGATGTCGTCGATCACGGCGGCGCCCAGGACAACGCGGGCGAACGCCTGGTCGAGCACGCCCATATCGGCGAGGACCCGGCTGGTGATCCCGATACTGGTGGCCGCCAGGGCCAGACCCACGAACGCGGCCGTGGACATGGATTCGCCGCCGAGCAGGGCGATCGCGGAGCCGGCGGCAAGCGGCAAGAGCATCGCACTCAGCGCCGTCAGGACCGCAGGCCTACCGACCGACAGCAGATCGTCGAGACGGACCTCCAGGCCGACGGTGAACAGAAGAATGACCACGCCGATCTCGGCGAGAACGGTGGCGGTCTCGCCCGGGGCGACCAGGGCCAGCGCGTGAGGCCCGACCAGAAAGCCGCCGAGCAGCTCACCCACGACCGTCGGCTGACCGAGCCTCCTCGCAATCTCTTCACCGAACTTGGCGCCAGCGAACAGGAGAAAGACACCGAGCATGACCTCGAGAGGCGCCCCCGGTGCACCTGGAGCCTGAGGCCCGAGGCCGGTCGGCGGAAGCATGATCGAAGCGATCGGCGGCATCGGAGAACCGGTCAGGCCAGGTAGCGGACGTAGAGGTAGATCGTCGACATCGCGAGCGACACGACGGCCACGACCAATCCGTACCGCAGGAACGCCCGGAACGTGATCGGGTGGCCGGCCCGCCCGGCCATGTTGGCGACCACCACGTTGGCGGACGCGCCGACAATCGTGGCGTTGCCGCCCAGGCAGGCACCGAGGGCCAGCGACCACCACAGCGGCTCGATCGGGAGGCCGGCGGCACCGAGCTGGCCGATCACCGGGATCATTGTGGCCGTGTACGGGATGTTGTCGACGATGCCGGAGGCGATCCCGGACAGCCAGAGCAGCCCAAGCGTGGTGACCGTCGGGTCGCCTCCGGTCAGGTCGAAGAGAGCCGTCGCGAGCGAATCGATGATGCCGACACGGACGACCGCCTCGACCAGCATGAGCAGCCCGATGAAGAAGAACAACGTCGGCCATTCCACCTCTCGAAGGACCTCGTCGATCTCGAGTCGGGAGAGGAGTAGCAGGACCGCTGCCCCCAGGAGGGCGATGGTGCCGGGCTCCAGCCCGAGCGGCGTCGCCAGCAGGAAGCCGACGATGGTGGCGCCGATGACCAGCAGGCTGATCCGCAGGAGCGAGGGGTCGGTCAGCACCTCCCGCTCGTCGAGCGACAGGACCGCATCCCGGACATCGGCGTGGATCTCGAGGTCACGCCCGAACATGAACCGGGTCATGAGCAGGAAGACGACCAGGATCGCGAGCGAGATCGGGCCGAGGTTCGCCAGGAACTCCAGGAACCCGAGACCGGAGGCGGACCCGATCAGGATGTTGGGCGGATCACCGATCAGGGTGGCCGTGCCGCCGATGTTCGAGGCCAGGATCTCGCTCATCAGGAAGGGGACCGGAGAGACCCGCAGCACCGTCGCGATATAGAGCGTGACGGGAGCGATGAGGACGACCGTCGTCACGTTGTCGAGGAATGCGGAGAGCACCGCACACACCACGCTCAGTACGACCAGCAGCCGGAACGGATCCCCGCCGGCGACTTTCACCGACCGGATCGCCAGCCACTGGAAGAACCCGGTTCGGCGCAGGACGGCGGCCAGAACCATCATTCCCGTCAACAGGAAGATGACGTTGAGGTCGATCGCCCCGAACGCCTCGTCCTGGTCGATGACTCCGAGGACCACCACGGCGGTGCCGCCGAGTAGCGCGGCAATCGTCTTGTCGATTCGATCGGTCGCGATGAGGGCGTAGGTGGCAACGAAGATCAGCGCCGTCAGCGCGAGGTCGAGCTCCATCGCTAGCCGGACGGCGCGGGTGGCGAGGGCTCGAGGGCGTCGACGTACAGAAGCACCAGCTCCAACAGGTCGAGGTAACCGGTCGGGTGGCCGTTGATATCCGCGACGTACAGGCCAGACAGGCCGCCCAGGTGCATCTGCCGGAAGGCTTGATCGACGGTCGCGTCGGACAGCACGACCGCGGGCTCCACCATGACGTCCCGGACGGCCCGCGCTTCCACCGAATGCCCAAACCTGGCGACGTCCACGATGTCGGTGATATCGGTCAGCAGCGCTTCCGGAGCTACACGGGCCACGACCGATTCTGCCAGCCGTTCGATGGGCAGGACGCCGATCAGCTTGCCCGCCTGGTCAACGACACCGATGACGCGGGTCTCGGGCTGCGCGGCCGATCGGCGCATGACTACCAGGAGATCGTCATCGGGCCCGACGAGCAACGCTTCGATCGCCAGCCGGTCCTGGCAGGCGGAAACCGGCGTGTGCCTGGCCAGGCTGAATCTTCCGGTCACCCAATCCGCTCATGTTCGGCCGCCACCACCGACAACGCGAGGCTGGATGGGCTCGCGTCCCTCGACTCGTTCTGCATGGCTGTGCTGGCCTGCTCGATATCCATGTCCACCGACGATGGTAGCGATGCGCCTACCAGCCCGCACGGGTCTGCCGAATATTGAGGCTCTGGAGGATCCCCAGTCCCGCGGCGAGACTCACGAGCGAAGCGCCGCCGTGGGTCACGAACGGGAGCGGGATCCCGGTGATCGGCATGACGCCCAGCACCATGCCGACGTTGACCGTGAGCTGAAACAGGATCATCGACGCCACGCCTCCGGCCACGAGCGTCCCGAATGGGTCCTGCGACCTCCAGCCGGCCAGCAGGACCCGCCACAACAGCAAGGCGAAGAGCACGAACAGCACCGCGCCGCCAACGAACCCCAACTCCTCGGCCAGGGAGGCAAACACGAAGTCGGTCGTCTGGACCGGCAGCAGGTCGCCCTGGGTCTGCGTCCCGTTCGTCAGGCCCTTCCCGACCCACCCCCCGGATGTCACTGCGATCTGCGCTTGGTACAACTGGTATCCGGGACCTTGAATGTCCGGACTGGCATCGAGGAACGAGGCCAGCCGCTCCTTCTGGTAGTCCCGCAGCACGTACGTCCACGCCACGGGGACCATGGCCACGATCGCCGCGCCAAGCACGCTCAGCCAACGCAGGCTGGCGCCCGAGATCCATAGCATTCCGACGAGGATGGCCCCAAAGACAAGGGATGTGCCCAGGTCCGGCTGGACGAGGACGAGAGCCAGCGGCGGTCCGGCCAGGATGCACGCGCCGAGGATGGAGCCGAGTGAATTCAGGTTCCGGCCGGGGCTGCTGAGGTAGCTGCCCAGAACCACGATCATCAGGACCTTGGCGAGCTCGCTGAACTGAAAGGTCAATGGCCCGATTTCGACCCATCGAACGGATCCGCCGATGCCCTTCCCGACCAACAGTGTGACCACCAGCAGACCCAGCTGGATCCCGTAGATGAGCCAGGCGAACGTCTTGAGCCAGCGGAAGTCGAAGGCCGTCGCGACCAGGAACGCGACCGCCGCGATGGCGGCCCACAGCAGCCCGCGACTCAGCGTCGTACCAGACTCCAGCGCGGCCGATCCGGCGGCAATGGTGTTCGTGTAGGCCATCACGAGGCCGACCGCGACGAGCAGTGTCGCGTACGTGGTCAGCTGGAGGTCGAACATGCGCCAGGCTGCCCCGGCGGGTCTTGCCGCCCAGTCCGTGGCCCGCGTCGGTGGCGGTCGCAGCGCCCCCATCAGTTGCTCTGGTAGAAGTTGCCGCGCTCCAGCAAGTCGGGAAGCCGGTAGTCCTGCTCGATGGCGTAGTGCTGCTGCAGGTAGTACTTGACGATTTCCGTAGCCACGTTGCCCTTGGTCCGCGAGTCGTACGCAAACGCCAGGACGACCAGCTCGGAATCGGTGGCATCGAATGACCCGGTCTCAGCGTCCTTCGGGACGAACCCGACGAACCACGAGTGGAAGGGAAGACGGCCCTTGCTGTCGCGCGTTCCGAACTCCGCGGTGCCGGACTTGCCCGCGACCCGGATCGGCAACTCCACCAGGTTGTACGTGTGACGCAACTCGACGACCGCGCGGGCAGCGTTGCGCATCGTTACGAGGACGCTCGCCGGGACATCCATCTGGTGCAGGATCTTCGGCTCAAACGCCCGGACGACCCGGCCGTCGGGTCCGATGATCTCGCGGACCACCTGCGGTTGATACAGCGTGCCGCCGTTGGCCAGCCCGGCATAGGCATTGACCAGCTGGATTGGTGTCACGACGTCATACCCCTGGCCGATCGCCGCCTGGTACAGCTCTCCGGGGTAGACCGGCTCGCCGATCACCTCCTGCTTCCATTTCGTGGTCGGCACGATGCCGGCAACCTCGCCTGGCAGATCGATACCGGTCGGCGCGCCAAAGCCGAACTCGGTTGCCCAATATCCGAGGCGATCGATGCCCAGCATCGCCCCAACCTGGAAGAAGTACGTGTCGCTCGAGTGACCAAAGCCACAATAGATATCGCATGGCCCGAAGCCGCGCCGGTTCCAGTCAAAGTACCGCGTGTCGCCGATGGTCAGAAAGCTCTCCGTGGCCAGTTCGGTGCTGGCCGAGATCTTGCCATCGGCCAGTGCGCCGGTCCCGGTGACCAGCTTGTAGGTTGATCCGGGCGGGAAATGCTCCTGGGTCGCATGGTTGGTGAGCGGCAGGTTGGGGTCCTCAACCAACGCCTGAAATTCGGCGTTCCCGATCCCCTGGGCGAACAGGTTGTTGTCGTATGTCGGCAGGCTGACCATGGCCAGGACCTCACCGGTCTGCGGGTTCATCACGATGACCACGCCGCGCTGCAGGCCGACCTCACTGATCGCCCAATTGAGGGCCTTCTCCGCGTACTTCTGCTCCTTCGTGTCGATCGTCAAGGTGAGCGATGCGCCGGGACTGGCCTCGAGAACCGTCTCGAGGACGCGCGTCCTGCGCCCCGTGGCGTCGCGTTCCACGCTCTGGGAACCGTACGTCCCGCGCAGTTCGGTCTCGTACTGCGCCTCGACGCCGGACTTGCCAAGCAGATCGTCGGGGAGATAGCCGAGTCTGGCGAGATCCGGTAACGCCTCGGCCGACACCGGACCGGTGTAGCCGAGGATCTGCGAGAGGAGCGTGCCGTACGGGTACTGCCTTCGAGCCTCAACGGCGATCTCGACGCCCGGCAACTCGAAGGCGGCCTCCGAAATCAGCAGCGCCGTCTGCTCGTCGACATCGCTCGCGATCCGGACGAGGTCGAACGTGGATCCCGTGCTCGAATCGATGGTTTCGTTGATCGAGCCGGCATTGACATCGAGCAGCGCGGCGAGACGCTCGACCACCTCCTGGCGCCTGGGCAGCGGCAGGTCCGCGGGTCTGACCTTGACGGCGAACGTCGGAACATTCGTGACCAGGACCCGACCGACGCGGTCGTAGATGAGGCCGCGGGGGGCGGCCACGGCCTCGAGGACGGTTCGTATCGGTGTCGGTTGCGTCGCGAAACGGCCACCCTCGGCTATCTGGAGGTAGAACAACCTGGCCGCCAGACCCCCAATCGCCAGCACGACGACGAAGGCGAAGGCGATGAACCTGGACAGGCGTCGAACGGACCGTGGACGATCGTCGAGGTAGGTGCTCACCAGTCCGCCCGCTCCCCAGTAGCTCGTCGATCATGAATCGACACCGCCAGGGGTCCAATCAGGGTCGCCAGCATCGTGTCGTACACGGCGCCCGGGATGATCGCACCAACCGGGTCAGCCACCGGAATGGCTGCCCGGAGCGCGTTGAGGGCCACAAACGCGATCATCGAGTAGACCAGGCTGAGGAGAAAGGTGGCCGGGATGGGAAGAATCGGTCGCAGCCGGGTAACCAGTCGACTGAGAAGATAGCAACCTCCGACGCACAGCAGCATCGCGAAGGCGGTCGAACCGAGTGGCCGCTGGGCGAGCACATCAAGCGCGACGCCACCGATGAATCCGAAAGTCAGGCCGGCCTCGAGACCCAGCGCGATCGTGATGACGACGCCCAGGACGAGCACGAAGTGCGGTTGGGCGATGCCGACCCGCAGGTACGGCCCGATGCTGAGTTCCAGGATCGCCGTGACCGTCGCGCCGACCGCAGCGAGCAACAAGGTCATGGATCGGGTCGATCCTCGTCGAGTAGGCCGGTCGTCTGCGGGCGCCGACGCGACGACATGAGGACGACTGAACAACTTGGACGTCATGGGGGAGTATCACACGCGCCGATGATCCCGGCAATCGCCGGGTTCGCGACATATCCGGCTTCGCGCGCATCGGGTGCGGGGCCGTCGACGCCCAATGTTTCACGTGAATTGCAAGGCCGGATGCTCGGTCTCCCGGGACCAGCCGCGCCAGGCGGTGGTCGACGCGTGTTGTTTCACGTGAAGCCCAATCGCCCGCCGGCCGAAATAGCCGCCGGATGTGGCAGGTGAGCGGCCCATGCCACACTTGCAGGCCCCAGCAAACCTGCTCCGCGGGGTTGCGATGGTAGAATCAGTCCTCGTGAGAACGTACCAAGCAGGCTGCTGAGTGGGCCAGACGATCGCCGTTGCGAACCAGAAAGGCGGTGTTGGGAAGACCACGACGGTGGTCAACCTCGGCAGCTATCTCGCTCTCATGGGTGAGCGGGTCCTCATCGTGGACCTGGATCCGCAGGGCAACGCCACGAGCGGCCTCGGTTTCGACCGCGGCACCGTCGTCCGGTCGATCTACGACGCCGTCGTCGACGGGATCCCGATGGCCGAGCTTATCCTCAAGGGGCCGGCGGATCTGCTCGATCTCGTGCCATCAACCATCGCCCTCGCTGGCGCGGAGCTGGAGCTGGCTGCCACGGACGGCCGCGAGCGTCTCCTGGCTCGGCAGCTTGCGGACATCGCCTCGCGCTACGACTACCTCCTTGTTGATTGCCCACCGGCGTTGGGCCTGCTCACCGTCAACGCCCTGACCGCCGCCGACTCCGTCCTCATCCCGCTGCAATGCGAGTACTACGCACTGGAAGGATTGACCCAGTTGCTTTCCACCCTTGCCCTCGTTCGCGACCATCTCAACCCCGGGCTGGCCATCCATGGAGTCGTCCTGACGATGTACGACGCACGGACGCACCTGTCCGCCGATGTCGCAGCCGAGGCGCGTCGCCACCTCGGCGAGCTCGTGTTCGAGACGGTGATCCCGCGCTCCGTGCGCCTGGCAGAGGCGCCCAGTCATGGTCTGCCGATCGCCGGCTATGCGCCGGACTCCGCGGGGGCGCGCGCGTACGTTGCGCTCGCCGATGAGCTCCGACGGCGGGATGGGCGCGTCCCGGCCCATCACGTCGCCCCCACCGCGGTCATGGCGTTGTGAGCGATTCGCCAGGCGCATCGCGCCCGGAGCGGTCCACCGGCCTCGGCCGCGGGCTTGGTGCCCTGATCCCGCAGCGAAGTGGCAACCAGGCGAGCGCCGTGGAGATCCCCATCGCACGAATCAGCCCGAACCCCTACCAACCGCGCAAGCGCTTCGACCCCGGCGACCTCGCAGCACTGCGCGCCAGCATTGCCGCGCACGGGGTGCTCCAGCCAATCCTCGTCTCCGAAACCCCCATCGGATATCAGCTGGTTGCGGGCGAGCGTCGCCTGCGGGCCGCCCAGGCGGCCGGTCTCGACCGGATCCCCGCTGTCGTCCGCCAGCTAGTCGATCGCGACCAGCTCGAGCTCGCCCTCGTCGAGAACCTGCAGCGAGCCGACCTTGACCCACTCGAAACGGCCGACGCCTATCGTCAACTGATCAACCGCTTTGGGTTCAGCCAGGACGATGTGGCAACGCGCGTGGGTCGAGCACGGTCGACGATTGCGAACACGCTTCGCCTGCTCGAGCTCGCGCCGGAAGTCCAGACGGCGGTGGCCGATGGTCGGCTTACGGAGGGCCATGGGCGGGCGATCGGCGGGATGCCAGCGGACGCCCAGGCACGGGTGCTCGACACAGTCGTCACGCAGGCGCTGTCGGTCCGCCAGACGGAGGAGCTGGTGCGCCGCCTGCGGGAGCCCAGGGCCGCGGCCGTGACCGCGCCTGCGCGCCGACTCGACGCCGACCTCGAGCGCGTCGAAGAGGATCTGCGGCGGGCACTCGGCACCAAGGTGAGTCTCGCTCGGTCGCGGCGCGGCGGGCGCATCGTGATCGAGTATTACAGCGACGACGACCTGAATCGCCTGCACGAGCGGCTGACGGGGGGAGCGTCGTGACGGAGGACGCCGTCGGGGCGGACGCGCTGACGCCATCGGCGGGGCGAGGCAAGCGCGCGCGGCCGAGTGGTTCCGATTACACCGCCGCGAGTATCCAGGTCCTGGAGGGCCTCGAGGCGGTACGCCGCCGACCGGGCATGTACATCGGCTCGACCGACGAGCGCGGCCTCCATCACCTGGTCTGGGAGGTAGTGGACAACTCGATCGACGAAGCGATGGCCGGTCACGCGCGGGTCATCAACGTCACGATCCGCGCGGACGGGGTGGTGACGGTCGACGACGACGGACGCGGGGTGCCGGTCGGCAGGCACTCCACGGGTAAGGATGCGCTCGAGGTCGTCCACACGGTCCTCCACGCCGGCGGCAAGTTTGGCGGCGGTGGCTACAAGGTCTCGGGCGGTCTCCACGGCGTCGGAGTCAGCGTGGTGAATGCCTTGTCCTCGTGGATGCGTGTCGAATCCGCCCGCGACGGCAATGTCTGGGCGCAGGAGTACGAGCGCGGCAAGCCGCGAACCGCCGTCACGAAGGTCGGCCCGCAGGGCGACCGCCGCGGCACGACCACGAGCTTCCGGGCCGACGCCGAAATGTTCGAGACGACCGACTACTCGTTCGACCTGATCTCCCAACGGCTGCGCGAGTCCGCCTACCTGACCAAGGGCGTCTGGATCACCCTGATCGATGAGCGGGTCGATCGCGAGCGGTCGTTCTACTTCGAAGGCGGGCTCCAATCGTTCGTGCGGCATCTGAATCGGAACAAGGAGGCCCTCCACGCGCGCCCGATCTATGTCGAGCGTCGGGAAGGGTCGACCGCGGTGGAGGCGGCCCTCCAGTACAACGACACCTATACGGAGAACGTCCTCGCGTTCGCGAACAACATCAACACCGTCGACGGCGGCACGCATGTGACCGGGTTCCGCGCAGCTCTGACGAGCTCGCTCAATGACTGGGCCCGTCGCGCCGGCGTCCTCAAGGACAATGACAGCAACCTGTCAGGCGAAGATGTCCGGGAGGGGCTCACCGCGGTGATCAGCGTCAAGCTGACGGATCCGCAGTTCGAGGGCCAGACGAAGGCCAAACTCGGCAATGCCGAGGTCAAGGGCCAGGTCCAGACGGCGGTGGCCGATAGCCTCGGCCAGTACCTCGACGAGAACCCGGCCGACGGCCGGCGCATCATCGAGAAATGCCTGACCGCGGCCCGGGCCAGGGAGGCGGCGCGCAAGGCCCGGGATCTGGTGATCCGCAAGGGCGCGCTCGACGGGATGTCACTGCCCGGCAAGCTGGCCGATTGCCAGGAGCGCGACCCTGCCCGAAGCGAGCTGTACCTGGTGGAGGGCGACTCCGCCGGCGGCTCCGCGAAACAGGGGCGCAACCGCCGCTTTCAGGCCGTCCTCCCGCTTCGCGGCAAGTTGCTCAATGTGGAGCGCGCTCGCCTCGACAAGATCCTGTCCAGCGAGAACGTCCGACCGCTCATCATCGCGCTGGGGGCCGGCATCGGCGAGAGCTTCGACGCGGCGAAACTGCGCTATCACCGAATCATCATCATGACCGACGCCGATGTCGACGGCGCCCACATCCGGACGCTGCTACTGACCTTCTTCTACCGACACATGCCCGAGGTCGTCGCTGCCGGTTACCTGTACATCGCCCAGCCGCCCCTCTATCGGGTGAGCACCGGAAAGGTCACGCGCTATGCCCAGGACGAGAAGGAGCGGGAGCGGATCATCAAGGAGTTCAACGTCAAGAACCTGTCCGTCCAGCGCTTCAAGGGACTCGGCGAAATGAACGCAGACCAACTTTGGGAAACCACCATGAACCCGGAATCACGCACCCTGCTTCGGGTCGATTCGGACAACGCCGAGGCCGCCGACGAGATTTTCACGAAGCTGATGGGCGAGAAGGTGGCGCCACGCAAGGACTGGATCAAGACCGAGGCGCGCAAGGTGCAGAACCTTGATGTGTGACATGCCCGAGCCGGTGACCCCGGCCCGGTGATCGACATGCCGCCGACCTCCGCCGCCATCGCCAGCCCCACGACGGTGCGAGCCGTGGCCCTCGTCGCGGCCCGCCGGCCGGACGCCAACGCGCTTGGCCAGCACCTGGCGGACCAGATCGCCGATCCCGAGGCCTTCGCATCCGACCTACGAACCGGTCTTGAAGGGCTGTCTGACGCGGACTACCGAGAGGGGCAGCGGCGCATCGCACCCGGCATCGGGCCAATCCATGGCGTTCGCTCGCCACTGCTCGCGGCGGTGACCGCCGGGTTCCGACGAGCGTCACGGCGCGAGCCGGCGGCCGCGCTGTTGTTCGTCGCCGACCGGCTGCTTCGCGAACCCTGCCTGGAAGCGCGCTGGTTTGCATTCGGGCTTCTGGAGCGCACCGTGCCGCATGACCCGGAACGGACCTGGCAGCTCCTTCGCCGCGCTGCGCGCGGGGCGTCCGACTGGATCACCGTGGACACCCTCGCGGATGCGTACGTGACCGGGATCGCCGGTGAGCCCTACCGCTGGGCGGAGCTGGAGCAGCTCGCCTATTCCCCGTCGCGCTGGGAGCGCCGGCTGGTCGGCTCGACGATTGCCACGATGACCCACGGCACGGCAGCTCGGCACGCCACCCCGCAGCTCGCCGAGCGCGGGCTCGCGCTGCTCGGGCAGCTCATCGGGGATGCCGAGCCCGAAGTCCAGAAGGCGCTCGCCTGGGCGTATCGATCGCTGGTCGCGATCGACCCGGAAGCAACACTCGCCGCACTGGAGCGCGAGGCGGATCTCGCGACCGCCACCGCCGATGGACACCGCGCCTGGGTGATCCGCGATAGCCTGGCCAAGCTCGCACCGGCGGCCGCCACGGACCTCCAGCGGCGGCTGGCGGGCGTTCACCGGCGAGCGGGCGCGCCGTCCACGGCAATCGCGGCTGTCACCGCAGCTCTGTTCGGCGCGCTGCCGGATCCGGCCGACCATCCTGAACCACCGCTCAAACCCGGCCCGCAGCTGACCCACGCAGGGAGCGAATAGACCGTGACCGACGACCTGGGCAACATCCGCGCGATCCGCATCGAGGACGAGATGAGCGTCTCGTACCTCGACTACGCGATGAGCGTCATCGTGTCGCGCGCCCTGCCCGACGTGCGCGACGGGCTGAAGCCGGTTCACCGCCGGGTGCTCTACGCGATGGGCGAGATGGGCCTCTCGGCGACCAGCTCCTTTCGAAAGTGCGCCGCCATCGTCGGCGAGGTCATGGGCAAGTATCACCCCCACGGCGACCAGTCGATCTACGACGCCCTTGTCCGCCTTGCCCAGGACTTCTCGATGCGCTACCCGCTGGTCGACGGACAGGGCAACTTCGGGTCGGTCGACGGCGACGCCGCGGCCGCGATGCGCTACACCGAGGCGCGGCTGACCGGGATCTCGGCCGAGTTGCTGGCCGATATCGACAAGGAGACCGTCGACTTCATCGAGAACTACGACGGCACCCAGAAGCAGCCGTCCGTGCTGCCGGCGAAGCTGCCGAACCTGCTGATCAACGGCAGCACCGGGATCGCGGTCGGGATGGCCACGAACATCCCCCCACACCACCTGGGTGAGATCGCCGACGCGACGGTCGCCCTGATCGACGACCCGGAGCTCACGTCGGACGATCTGTGCAAGTTCGTCACCGGACCGGACTTCCCGACCGGGGGGACGATCTTCCGCTTCGAGAAGCAACGCAACAACCTGACCGGCGAGTGGGAAACGGTTGACGCGATCCGCCAGATGTACGCGCACGGTCGCGGTCGCGTGGTCATGCGCTCGCAGGTCGCGTTTGAGGAAGTCCGCGGCGACCGGACCGCGATCATCGTCACCGAGCTGCCCTACCAGGTGAACAAGGCCTCCTTGCTCGAGAAGATCGCCGAGCTGGTCAAGGACAAGCGAATCGACGGCATCGCCGACCTGCGCGATGAGTCCGATCGCGACGGGATGCGCATCTACGTGGAGATCAAGCGCGACGCCAATCCCCACAAGGTGCTCAACAACCTGTTCAAGCACACCCCGATGCAGCTCGCGTTCAACATGAACATGCTCGCCCTGGTGGACGGCCAGCCGCAGACCCTCCCGCTGCGCGCCGTCCTGCAGCACTACATCGACCACCGCCGCAACATCGTCAGGCGGCGGACGGAGTTCGACCTCGGCAAGGCCCGCGCGCGGGCACATATTCTCGAGGGGCTCAAGGTCGCCCTGGACAACCTGGACGCGGTGATCCGCACGATCCGCGAGTCGGCCGATGTGGAGCTGGCCCGAACCAACCTGATGAGCCGGTTCGACCTGTCCGAACTGCAGGCCCAGGCGATCCTCGACATGCGCCTGGCCCGCCTGGCCGCCCTCGAGCGCCAGAAGATCGAGGACGAGTACCTCGCGGTCATCCAGCACATCGCCGAACTCGAGGACATCCTGGCCAACCCGGCCCGCGTGAACTCGATCATCAAGGACGAGCTGGCTGAGCTCAAGAAGAAGTACGCCGGCGAGCGGCGGACCCGGGTCGCCGACGATGCCAGTCGCGAGATGACGGACGAGGATCTGATCGCCGACGAGGACGTCGTGGTGACGATCTCCGGACGCGGGTACATCAAGCGACAGCCGGTGGCCACCTATCGGCGCCAGCATCGGGGCGGCAAGGGGATCATCGGCCACGTCACCCGCGAAGAGGACGCCGTCGAGCATCTGCTCGTCGCCAACACGCATGACTGGGCGCTCTTCTTCACCAACCGGGGTCGGGTGTTCAGTGCCAAGGTCCATGCGATCCCCGATGCCAGTCGCCAGGCCAAGGGGATGGCGATCATCAACCTGCCGGGCGTCCAGGTGGAATCGGGTGAGGTCCCGATGGCCACGATCACCCTGCCTGACTTCGCGGCGGGGTCGTACCTGGTCCTGGCCACCCGGAGCGGGATCATCAAGAAGTCGCCGCTGGAGCAGTTCGAGAAGGTGCGCTCGTCCGGCATCCGGGCGATCACCATCAATGACGACGACGAGCTGGCCTGGGTCGACGTCTCGACCGGGTCGGACGACGTGATCATCGCCACGGCGCAGGGCAAGTTGGCCCGGTTCTCGGAGCGCGAGGTGCGTCCGATGGGCCGCGACGCCGCCGGGGTCATCGGGATCCGGCTGGCCCGCAAGGGCGACTCGGTGGTAGGGATGAGCGTGGTCCAGCCGGACAGCGACCTGCTGGTCCTGTCCGAGACCGGCTACGGCAAGCGCGTGGCCATGGCCGAGTTCCGGCGCAAGCACCGCGGCGGGCAGGGCGTTGGCCTGATCGCGTTGGAGGGGCGCAAGACCGGCGATGTCGCCGCGGTCCAGCAGGTCACCGACGCCGACGAGGAGTTGCTCCTGATCAGCGCCCACGGCCAGGTCATCCGAACGGAAACCAACACCATCAACCGCTATTCGCCGGCGGCCCGCGGCGTGATCGTCATGCGCCTCGCCGGGGGCGACCGGGTCGTGGCCATCGCCGCCTTCCGTGCCGGACTTGCGGACAAGGACGCCATGGGCGACGATGGCGTCGCTGCCGGGGTGGATTTGAAGCCGATCGAGCCCGAACCTGGCGGATAAGGCCGCGATGACGGGGTCGGCGCTCGGCGGACGGGAGGCGACGCGCTTGTACTCGGACCAGTTCGAGATCTACCACGGCAACTCGAACCCGGACCTGGCCCGCAAGATCTGCCGCTACCTGGGCGTGGCCCCGGGTCGCGCCGAGGTCTTCCAGTTCGCCAACGAGAATATCTTTGTCAAGATCCTGGAAAACGTCCGCGAGAAGGATGTCTTCCTGGTCCAGCCCACCAGCCATCCCGTGAACCAGTCGATCATGGAACTGCTGATCCTGATCGATGCCTTCAAACGGGCGAGCGCCGGTCGGATCACGGCGGTGATCCCCTTCTACGCCTACGGACGCTCAGACAAGAAAGACCAACCGCGCGTGCCGATCACCGCCCGGTTGATCGCCGACATGATCACCGTGGCCGGCGCGGACCGGGTCCTGACCATGGACCTGCACCAGGGCCAGATCCAGGGCTTCTTCAACATCCCGGTCGATGAATTGACGGCCGTACACATGCTCTCGAACTACTACCGCCACAAGCGCATCGAGGATCCGGTGGTGGTGACGGACCTCGGGTTCGCCAAGCGCGCCCGGACATTCGCCGAATTGCTCGACGCGCCGCTGGCGATCATCGAAAAGCGGCGAGTGGGCAACCTGGATCGCGCCGAGCTGATGAACGTCATCGGCGATGTCCGCGGGAAACGGGCGATCATCGTCGACGACGAGATCGACACGGCGGGCACGCTCGTGGAGATCGTCCGGGCCCTTGAGCGGGAAGGCGTCACGGAGATCTACGCCTGCGCCACCCACGGCGTGTTGAGTGACCCGGCCATCGATCGGATCGCGGCGTCAAGCCTGCGAGAAGTGGTCCTGACCGACTCCGTTCCGCTGCCCGAGCGCAAGCGGCTTGCCAAGATCACGACGCTGTCGGTGGCTCCGCTGATCGGCGAGGCCATCCGGCGGATCCACCGCGGCGAATCGGTCGGGGCGCTGTTCTCGAGCGAAGTCTCACTGACGCAGGAGATGCTCCTCTGGGAGGAGGGCTCCGAAGGCACGCTCGACACCCGAGAGGCAGATGGCTCCGGCGATTTGGAGCCGCACATAGCTGAGTTGGCGGCTTTTGCACCGGGGAGTGATCGATGACACTCAAGCTCCATCGCCCTGACGGCGACGGCGGCCTCAAGCCGCGGCCGGCCCCGGAGGAAAACTGGCGCGACCAGCTCCGGTCGCCGCGCTGGGGGAGTGGCTTGCGGGGCGGTCGGCTCCCGCAGCTTCGGAACCCGGAGATGAGCCCGACCTCGACCTTGCGGTCGGTCCTGTTCTGGGCCTTTCTGGCGGCCCTGACGTTCGTGCTCCTGGTTGCCGGCTACGGGACGGGATTCTGGGGGTAGCTCGTCAGTCCAGCCAGACCCGGTCCTGGTTGTCGGGATCGTCGATCGGGGACGAGATGAACAGGATCTGGGGAGCGTCCTCGAATTGGCCACCGTGTGGGGTGTTGGCCGGGATCACCCAGACATCACCCTGCTTGACCGGCCGGGTGACGCCGCCGACGGTGACCGAGCCGGTCCCGGCAAGCACGTACCCGATCTCATCGTGGGTCACGTGGACATGGGAGCGGAACGGCCCCGGATGGCCCTGGAAGACGAAGACACTCGACTGTGTCCCGTGACCCAGGTAGGTCCGCTTGAAGATGTCGGCGTCGGTCAGCTTGTCGGCCGTCACGGCTGCGGCGACATCGATCACGTCGATCCTGGCGTGCTCCACCACCTGCTGACATGTTGGGCAGACATGGCGCTCGTGCGAATGGTGCGTGTCGGTCATCGCGATCCCTCCTTCTGGTGATCATGGCGGGCCACGGCGGCCTCGAACAGGAAGTGATAGACCTCCGCGTGACGCTTGGCCTCCCAGACGTCGTCGCCCCAGATGTACGCGCCATGGTCGGCGACCAGAACGGCAAAAGTACGCTCGAAACGAGGATCGGCGAGCACCATCTGCAGCTGTTCGACCAGCTCGCTCTCGCGGGGTGTGTTGCGGATGACCGGGATCAAGTGGACGTCCCGGTTCGCCACGCCGCTGATCCCCTTGAGCATCTCGAGGTCGCGAATGGCCAGGTGGTCTGCATTCGCGGCGATATCCGCGGCCAGCACAGCCGTCAGAGCGTGCGAATGGACCACACTCCGCGCACCGCGCTCACGCGCAGCGAGGCAGAAGATCTGGTTGCACTCACTCGGTCGCAGGGTCAGATCGGCCGGCGTACGCAGCACTTGGCCACCGGCTGGGTCCACGGTGAAGAAGTCCTCCGGACGGACGCGCTCCTTGTGGACGCCGGTCGGCGCGAGCAGCAACGCTCCGCCATCGGCCGGGCCGCAGATCCCGCCACCGGTGCCCGATACCCAACCCTTGCCGTAGAAGACACCGAGCAGCTCGACGAGCAACTGTCGAGTAGCGCGTTCAGCCTCACTCATACGTGGGGTCGAGTCGGATGAACCGGGCGAGCAGGCATGGGCGCATCTTCGCGGACGACGACCACCTCCGGCAAGAGGGTCCGGATCCTCCGGCGTCGGCGGGTTCCCTGGACTCGTGAGATTCGTGGGCTGGCCTGCGGTCGCGGGGCTGCGTGGGCCGGCCTGCGGTCGCGGGGCTGCGTGGGCCGGCCTGCGGTC
>CAYRTS010000022.1:2677-26827 GCA_964427285.1 uncultured Anaerolineaceae bacterium | reverse complement strand
CGGGGCTGCGTGGGCCGGCCTGCGGTCGCGGGGCTGCGTGGGCCGGCCTGCGGTCACGGGGCTGCGTGCAACGCTGGCAAGCTCGGCCTTGCCTGGCTTGCCGGGCTCCTCACCCGACCCGTCCCCGGCCGGTCCCTGCCCCGACCCCGACCCTGCCCCGACCGGCTCGAAACATGAACAACTCGCATGGGAGCCACGCTCTGGACAATCGGCGGTCGCGCATGGCCGGTTTGCAGCCCGACGATCGAGGATAGCGTGACCCTCAACGCCGAGTTCGTGCTCAGATCGTGCCCGTTCGGAACGGCGGAGGGCCCGCACAGCTCGGCGTCAGCGCGTATCCGGGCGGAGGTCCTGTCATAGCGTGGCTGGTGCGCAAGTTCATCATGAATCCGCGCCCGGGGAGCCCCGCATCGCAAGGAAAGGACCCGCTCGACGATCCTGGCTACCCCGGCGGGGCGCCATCCGGTTGCTGCGTGGGATTGGGGCGCGGACCCGTCCGCAGGGTCGTCCGGAGCCCCTCCTCATATACTGCACCGGCCATGCGCTTCCTTTCCCGATTTGTTGATTCGAATGACCGCGAGGTCAGGCGCCTTCAGCCGCTGGTCGACGCAACCAATGCCCTCGAGGCCGAGTTCCAAGCCATGTCCGACGATGCGATTCGGGCAGCGTTTGGTGAGCTGCGGGCGGATATCCTCGAAGCGGCCGCGCCGGACGCGCCGTCCGATGATGAGCTCCATCACCCAGACCTGGAACGCCGCCGGGAACTGAAGAAGGATCGCCGCAGGCGCGAGAACGCGCGCCTCCAACAGGCCCTGGACGAAGTCCTCCCCGGCGTCTTCGCCATGGGGCGAGAGGCCATGGTGCGGACGCTCGCGATGCGCCAGTACGACGTGCAGTTGATGGGCGGGGTCGTGCTGCACCAGGGAAAGATCGCTGAGATGAAGACGGGCGAGGGCAAGACTTTCGTTCCGACGCTGGCCGCCGCGCTCAACGCCCTGTCCGGCCGCGGAGTCCACGTCGTGACCGTAAACGACTACCTCGCAAGGCGCGATCCGCAATGGATGGGCCCGGTCTTTCACTTCCTCGGGTTGAGCGTCGGGATGATCACGCATGATGCGTCGTTCGTGTTCGAGCCCGGCTATCCGACAACCGACGAGCGGCTGATCAACCTGAAGCCGGTGACCCGTCGCGAGGCCTACGCAGCGGACATCACCTATGGCACCAACAATGAGTTCGGGTTTGACTACCTGCGCGACAACATGGTCACCGAGCTCGACCAGCGGGTCCAGCGCGAGCGCAGCTTCGCGATCGTCGACGAGGTCGACAACATCCTGATCGACGAGGCCCGGACACCGCTGATCATCAGCGGACAGGCCGAGGAATCGGCGGACCTTTACTTCACCTTCGCCCGCCTGGTGCCCCGCCTCAAGGAGCGACCCGAGGGCGCAGAGGAGGGCGGCGACTACGTCATCGATCTCAAGGACAAGGCCGTCTCCTCCACCGAAGAGGGGATCGCGAAAATGGAGGGCTGGCTCGGCGTCGAGAACATGTATGACGCCGACCCCAGGCTCGCTCGCCACTTCGAACAGGGGTTGCGCGCCCACGCACTCTATCGTCGGGACCGCGACTACATCGTCAAGGACGGCGAGATCGTCATCGTCGACGAATTTACCGGCCGCCAGATGCCGGGTCGGCGCTGGAGCGAAGGGCTCCACCAGGCGATCGAAGCCAAGGAGGGCCTCCGCGTCCAGCGCGAGAGCGTCACCCTCGCGACGATCACCTTCCAGAACTACTTCCGGCTGTATGACAAGCTGGCCGGCATGACCGGCACGGCGATGACCGAGGCCGAGGAATTCTTCAAGATCTACCAGCTCGAGGTGGTCGCGGTGCCCACCCACCGAGACATGATCCGCGACGACTCCGCCGACCTTGTCTTCCGCGACGAGCCGGGCAAGTTCAATGCCCTGATCGACGAGATCGTCGAGATGCAGGAGTTGGGTCGACCTGTCCTCGTCGGCACGATCACCGTCGAAAAGTCGGAGATGCTGGCCACGATGCTCAAGCGCCGGGGCATCAAACACGAGGTCCTCAACGCCAAGTTCCACGAAAAGGAATCCGGGATCGTGGCCCAGGCCGGCCGGACGGGCGCGGTCACGATCGCCACCAACATGGCCGGCCGCGGCACGGACATCCTGCTCGGCGGCAACCCTGCCGGTCTGGCGTCCGAGTTGCTGCACAAGCGTGGCCTCAACCCGGCCGAGGTGGACAAGGCGACCTACGACGCGGCGCTCGGCGAGGCGAAGCTGGTGACCCAGGAGGACCATGAACGGGTCGTCGGCGTCGGCGGCCTGCACATCATCGGCACGGAGCGCCACGACTCGCGCCGCATCGATAACCAGTTGCGCGGCCGCGCCGGCCGACAGGGTGACCCTGGGTCCTCGCGCTTCTACCTGTCCCTCGAGGACGACCTGATGAAGCGCTTTGCCAGCGAGCGGGTGACCGGGCTGATGGAGCGTCTTGGGCTGGACGACGACGTCGCCATCGAATCCCGCCTCGTGAGCAAGACGATCGAGTCCGCCCAGAGCCGCGTCGAGGGCTTCAACTTCGACATCCGCAAGCGCGTCGTCGAGTTCGACGACGTGATCAACAAGCAGCGCGAGACGATCTACGCGGAGCGCGACAAGGTGCTCCACAACGAGGATCTGGCCGAAACCGTCCAGGCGTTCCTCGACGAGGAGGTCGCTGCGCTGATCGAGACGCACCTCATCGGTGAGGACGCCCATGAGTGGAACCTCGACGGGCTGTCCCATGCGCTGCTGGCCATGGGGCTCTCGGGTGACGGCACGCTGCCTGACGAACTGTGGGACATTGGCGGGCGGGATCTGATCGCCGAGCATGTCCGCGGGCTTGCCGAGGACCGCCTGGCGGCCCGTGTCGCGGAGGTCGGCGAAGCGGACTGGGCGATGGTGGAGCGACTCGTGCTGATCCGCACGATCGACTCGCTCTGGGTTGAGCACCTGACCGAGGTTGACGACATGCGCCGCGGGATCGGCCTGCGCGGGTATGCCCAGCAAGACCCGCTCAACGAGTTCCGTCGTGAGGCCTATCGGCTGTACGAGGAACTGGGCGACCTGATCCGCCATGGCGTGGCGTCGTCGATCTTCCGGGTCACGGTGACTCGCGGACAGGGCCAGGCCGCCGGCCCCGACCCGGCCGTCGCGGCATCGCTGGCTCGCGGTGCGGCCGCGTT
This sequence comes from uncultured Anaerolineaceae bacterium, assembly GCA_964427285.1. Classification (GTDB taxonomy): domain Bacteria; phylum Chloroflexota; class Limnocylindria; order Limnocylindrales; family CSP1-4; genus SPCO01. The sequence goes on along the minus strand of CAYRTS010000022.1, from coordinate 23,577 downwards.
GCGGGGCGCGGCGGCACGGGCGGGCAGCGGCGGTGGCAGCGGTGGCAGCGGCGGCACGGCCGCAGGCGGCACGGCCGCGTCGCAGCTCGGCGCGGGAACGGGTCCGCTGGCTCGGCCGACGCGCGAGTCGCTCGGGGATCAGGTCATCTCCGGCCCCTCCGGGACCACTGCCGGAGGCGGAGCCAGACCGGGCTACACGCCCGCTGGGCAGCGCATCGGGCGCAATGATCCGTGCTGGTGCGGCTCCGGAGCGAAATACAAGAAGTGCCACGGCCGCTGAGTTGAGCGGGTGGCGCGCGACCTGATCCGCCTGGCAGGATCCCTGTGCCTCGGTGCCGCCCTGGTCGGTGGGTACACCACCTGGCGAGTCTGGTCCGAGGGCCAGCGCGACGATCCTCGCCCGGCAGACGCGATCGTGGTCATGGGCGCCGCGCAATACGACGGACGACCGTCAAGGGTGTTCGCCGCACGGCTCGACCATGCGATCTCGCTCTATTTCGCCGGGACGGCGCCTCGCCTGGTCCTGACCGGCGGCAAGGCGGAGGGCGATCGCACCACCGAGGCTGCGGCCGGTCGCGAGTACGCCATCTCGCTGGGCGTGCCGGCCGAGGCCATCCTCGTTGAAGACCGCGGTCGGACCACCATCGAATCAATCCGCGCCGTGGCGGTCCTGTTGGAGGCCAACCAGGCGTTCAGCGCCGTCTTTGTGTCGGATCGGCCGCACATGTTGCGGGTCCTCCGAATCGCGGCCGACGAGAGCATCATCGCGTGGGGATCGCCGACCCGGACCAGCCCGATCGAGGGTGACATCGTTGGCCAGCTGGACGCCATGGTGCACGAACTCGGCGCCCTGGCGCACTACTTCCTGACTGGTGGGTCATCCTGATCTGGATTCCATTGAATCCCACTTGAAAACAACCAGATTTCCCTCTTGGCGACTGAGGATTGGCCCCGTATACTGTGCCAAAACCCGATGATCCGGTCCGCCCCAAGCCCCGGCCACAGCAGTGTCCCACGCCCCGTTCACCCTGCCCCGCACCAGAGAGAGGGAGTCCGTGAAGCAGGCCGAGGAAGCAACGTTCGTCGATCTGATTGCCTGTGAGCGTGACTGCCGGACGTGCAGTTACGCCGCAGCCCTCGACTGTGACGGCAACTGCGGCGTCTGCCCACACAACGGCTACTGTCCATGCGTGAACCCCGTCGTCGCCCGAAGCAAGACGGCGTTGCGGCTCATCGAGCTGCGGCCCCGCCTGCTCCAGGATCTGCAGGTCCGGAACTAGGTGGAAGCGTCCGCCATCCGGGACCTGGCTGAACGGATCCGGTCGACCTCGGGGCATCTTTGACCTCGAGACCAAGGCCACCCGGGTCGCCGAACTCGAGGCACTGACCCAGGAACCGGGGTTCTGGGATGACCGCCGGCGCGCACAGGGCGCACTTCGGGAAGCTGACGGGCTCCGCGGTGAGGGGGCGATCTGGGCTGAACTGAACGCCCGGGCTGATGACCTGCTGGCTGCGGTTGAGTTGCTCACCGAAGCCTCCGATGCGGATCTGGATGCCGAGCTGGAACGGGATGCCGCATCGCTCGAGATCGACTACCTGCGCGAACGAACTGCGCTCCTGTTCTCGGGCGAATACGACGAGCGACCGGCGCTCCTATCGATCAGCGCCGGCGCTGGCGGAACCGAGGCGACCGATTGGACCGAGATGCTCCTGCGGATGTACCTGCGCTGGGCAGAGCGACACCGCTACCCGACGGAGATCCTCGATCAGCAGGAGGGCGAGCAGGCCGGTCTCAAGAGCGTGACGGTGGCGGTGAACGGCAGGCGCGCGTACGGCTGGCTGCGCGCCGAGCGAGGTGTCCATCGGCTCGTCCGGATCAGTCCGTTCGATTCCCAAAACCGCCGCCAGACAACGTTCGCACTCGTCGAAGTCCTCCCGGAAGCGGATGAGGACGTGGAGATCGAACTCGACTGGGACCAGATCCGGGTGGACACGTTTCGGTCGCAGGGCGCTGGCGGACAGCACGTCAACAAGACCGACTCCGCCGTCCGTCTCACGCACCTTCCCTCCGGGATCGTCGCGCAGAGCCAGAACGAACGGTCGCAGACCCAGAACAAGGAGATGGCCATCAAGGTCCTCAAGGCTCGCTTGCTGGAGCAGGCCCTCGAGGAGAAGGAGGCGGCGGTTCGCAAACTCAAGGGGGAGCACATCGAGGCGGGCTGGGGCAACCAGATCCGCAGCTATGTCCTGCACCCTTACCAGATGGTCAAGGATCTTCGCACCGCATACGAGACCGGCAATACGAGCGCCGTGCTGGACGGCGACCTCGATGCCTTCATGCAGGCTGAGCTGGAGCGGGCGTTGGGCGACGAACCGGTCGCATGATGCCAGTCAGCGATGGGGCGAGGGGGCGGGTAAACACCGCCCGCGTCGCCGACCTGGCCTGCCGACCTGCCCGCGTCGACGAGATCGACGCCTGCGCCCGGATCTGGCGGGCATCGATCAACGACTATGTCACGCACTTGGGACAGGACGAGATCCCGTCCGAGATGCACCACCTTGTGCGCCTCTTCACCCACCTGCAGGCCACCGATCCCGAGCGATTCATGGTGGCCACGGCGCCGCAAGAGCCGGCCGGGCGCATCGTGGCGTTCGGATCCGCGATCGTGCGGGAACGGCTGTGGTACCTGTCCATGCTGTTCGTCCTGCCCGTGTTTCAGGGCGGCGGCCTTGGCCGCACGCTCCTGTCGCGTCTCCTTCCATCGGACGAAGCTGTGGTCCGAGCCACCGCGACGGACAGCGCGCAGCCCATCGCCAACGCCCTGTATGCCTCGATCGGCCTGGCGCCGCGCATGCCGCTGTTCAATCTGACCGGCCTCCCGGAACGGCCTGCCGCGTTCGGGTCGCTCCCGTCGGGGGTGGTTCCGGTCGCGTTCGAGACGATTGCGAGCGGCGCGCCTGATGGAGCGGGTCATCAGGAGCTTGCCGCTGCGATTGATGCCATTGATCGCGAGGTCCTGGGGGCGGCGCATCCGATGGACCATCGCTTTTTGCGGATGGAGCGACGATCCGGCTGGCTCTATCGCGGACCCGACGGGGCGCCTCTCGGCTACGGGTATGCCGGCGAGGCGGGTCGCCTGGGTCCAGTGGCGGTACGGGACGAGGCGTTGGTGGCGCCGATTCTCGGGCATCTCACCTCGGCCGTCGTGCCGCGCGGCGCCTTCGCGACATGGATCGGAGGGGCGGCGGATCGTGCGCTCGCAGCCGCCCTCGGCGCCGGATTCAGGCTCGATCGCTTCCCGGTCCTGCTGTGCTGGGATCGGCCCTTCGCGGACTTCGGCCGGTATCTGCCGATCTCTCCAGGGCTCCTGTGAGTCCTTGGGCGTTTCGCCAACCGGTGGTAGCCTCCGCCTTGATGTGGCCTCTCCTGCGGCGCCCGCGCCCGCGCCCGCCCACGAGCTCTGAACAGGGCGCCGGTCGCGCGGCGACTCGATCCGGATGCCGCACGTTGAGGCGTGTGTGAGCACGGCCACTCCACCGGTTGCCACCCGCCCCATTCGGACGATCCGGCGCCGGATCCTGGGCGACGGTCCTGATCAGGCCACGCCGGATCGGCCGCTCCTGGTCCTGCACGACGTCACGATGCGCTATCCGAACGGCAAGCTGGCGTTGCGCGATGTGGACCTGGTGATCCCGGAAGGCGACTTCGTCTTCCTTGTCGGGCCGTCGGGCGCGGGAAAATCCACCCTGAGCAAGCTGCTGATCCGCGACGAGGTGGCAACGCGCGGCGAGGTGGTCCTCGACGGCCAGGACCTCGCCCGTCTACCACGCCGCCAGGTGCCGCGGCTCCGGCGCAAGATCGGGATCGTCTTCCAGGACTTCAAGCTGCTGCCATCCAAGACGGTCTGGGAGAACGTTGCGTTTGCGCTCGAAGTGACCGGAACGCCGCACCGCCAAATCGCCCCGGCCGTCGATCGAGTCCTGGCGCTGGTCGGCTTGACCGCCCAGGCGGCGCAGGTCCCGGCACAACTTTCTGGGGGTGAGCAGCAGCGCACGGCGATCGCCCGGGCGCTCGTGCACGACCCACGCCTGATCATCGCGGACGAACCGACCGGCAACCTCGACCCGCTGATCAGCTGGGAGATCCTCCAGTTGTTGCTCCGGATCAACGAGCTGGGCGTTACCGTCCTGATGGCCACCCACAACGCAGAGGTCGTCACCGCCCTGCGTCGTCGGGTCGTGGCGCTGGAGGAGGGCCGGATCATCCGCGACGAGATCGGTGGCGCCTACCACCGCGAGGACTGAGGGATGCTCTCGTTCGTTGCCTTCAGCCTGAGCCGCGCCTGGCAGGGATTCTGGCGGAACGCGATGATGAGCCTGGCGGCCACGGCCACCATGGTGCTCATGCTCCTGCTGCTGGCAGGTTTCTGGATCATGCAGACCGGCTTGCTGGCCGGCCTCCAATTCACCGAGCAGAAGGTCGAGGTCGTCGGCTACCTCCAGCCCAACGCCCAGGTGAGCCAGGTCGACGCGCTTCGTGGCCGACTTCTGGCCATGCCCCAGGTCGCAGCCGTGGCCTTCGTGGATCGCGAGACGGCGCTGCTGCGCTTCCGAGCCTCGATGGCGGCCCAGGGGCGTGAGGACCTGACCCGTTACCTCGACTCCAACCCGTTGTACGCGAGCCTGGAGGTGAAGCTCGTCGACCCGAGCGATCTCGGGACCGTCGGGGACGCGCTGCGCGCCGAACCGATCGTCCGCAACGTCATCAACATCGAGGACCTCGTGGAGCGAGTCCTTACGGTCACGAAGATCCTGCGGACCGCCGGCACCGTGGTCCTGGTGATCGTCGCGATCATCGTGCTGTTCATCATCGTCAACACGATCCGGCTGGCCGTGCTGGCGCGGGCCGAGGAGATCGAGATCATGCGCCTGGTCGGCGCCTCGGACGCGTTCATTCGCTGGCCGTTCGTGTTCGAGGGCGCGTTCGTGGGACTGCTCGGCGCGCTGTTCGCCCTGGGCCTGCTGGCGGTCGTGGCGGATCCGATCAGCGGTTTCCTGGTCGACTTCTTCCGCGTCCTGCCCCTCCAATTCGGGTCCCTCCGCCGGGATCTCGTGGTGCTGGTCACCGGGGCGGGGGTTGGCCTCGGGGTCCTTGGGTCGTGGCTGTCCATTCGGACATACCTGATCCGCTGACGCCGCCACGTCCCGCCGCCGAGCGCCGCTCCGGATCGCCGGCCGGCGTCCGCGCCACGGGCCGGCGTCCGCGCCACGGGCCGGCGTCCGCGCCACGGGCCGGCGTCCGGCCGGCCGAGCCCTCGGCTCTGCCAGTACCGGATTCTGGATGAACGCCTCGTCGACTTGCTCGAAACGACACGGAACTGTCGAATTTCCCAAGGCACCACGCTCACTCGTGTGGAGAGGGGTCCTTTGAGTACCGGGTAGGTCGACTCCTCGATGCGTCGCGGCCTGGGCCGGGCGAGTGAACTCGTCCCGGACGACCAGAAGGGGCTCGTCAGTGACCGCCCGCTATCCCGGTGTCTCATTTGCATCGGGGAACGCCGGCCTTGGGCTGGGCCCGAATCGCGGCGCCTGTGTACCCTAGGCCGGCCATGGACACCCCCGACCCGGAACCGGGCCCGAGTATCGACGCGACCGACGCGGCCCGCACGACTGCGGCAGGCGCACGCGCCGATTCCGAGCCACTCCGCCATGAGCCGTCCCGGCCGGTCGGGCGAGGGATCCGGGCAGTTCCGCTGGCGATCGCCGTCGTCGTCGTGCTCGCAGGCTCGGCGCTGTTCATGTCCGGCTATTCGATGGGCCGCCAGTCGGCGGTGCAGCCGGGCACGCCCGCCTTTGAGGACGAGGCCTGGGTCCCGTTCTGGGATACCTACGACACGATCAATCGCCGATATGCCGGTCATGAGGTTGAACGGGATACGCTGATCCAGGGGTCGATCCGCGGCATGATCAACGCCCTTGACGACCCGTATTCCGCCTATATGACCTCCGACGAGTATCGCCAGAGTCTCCAGGACATCAGCGGTCAATTCGAGGGGATCGGGGCGGAGATCGCGACCCAGGCACCCGACGGCTCACAGGGCTGCGCCACGCTCGGCCCCGAGTGCCGACTCCTCGTCGTCAGCCCGATCAAGGGATCGCCGGCAGAGGCCGCAGGCCTGCTCGCAGGTGACCTGGTCCTCGCGGCGGACGGCGCGTCGCTGGATGGGCTGAGCGTGGACGGCGCGCGCGACCGGATTCGCGGCCCAAAGGGTTCCGTGGTCACGCTGACCATTGAACGCGGCGGTGCGACGCCGTTTGACCTGGCGATCACCCGGGACGTCGTCCAGTCCATCGAGATCGAGAGCCGGGTGCTCGCCGACGGAGCGGTCGGGTATATCCGGGTGGCCGGGTTCTCGGACGGGGCCACCGAGCAATTCGTGGAGGCCCTGGCGGTCCACCTCGACGCCGGGCGAACGCGTCTGATCCTGGATCTCCGCGGCAATCCGGGCGGCTATGTCACCGCGGCGCGCACGATCGCCAGCCAGTTCATCGGGTCGGGCGTCATCTTCTGGGAGCAGGATGCGGCAGGTGAGCAGATCGCAACGCCGGCCCTGCCCGGCGGCCTGGCCACGGATCCGGCGCTCCAGATCGCCTGCCTGATCGACGCCGGGAGCGCATCCGCGAGCGAGATCGTGGCCGGAGCGCTCCAGGACAGCGGTCGCGCGACGCTGGTCGGCCAGACCTCATATGGCAAGGGCACCGTCCAGCAATGGCAGGAGCTGTCCGGCGAAGGAGGCGCATTCCGTCTCACGATTGCCCGCTGGCTAACGCCGGACAAGCGCTGGATCGATAAGGTGGGCCTCGTGCCAGACGAGGTCGTCACGCTGCCCGATCCAATCGTAGCCGGGGCCGACCCGACCCTCGATCGCGCCCTTGAGTTCCTGGCGGGTGCGGCGGCGACCGCGGCCCTTCGGCACGCAGCCTGACTGCCGCCCCAGGACCAGGTTCAGGCGCAGACCCCTTGCGCTCGCTGTGGGTATCGGGTACGGTTCCGCTGAACGAAAGGAGGTGATGTGCAGTGATAGACAGTACGCGTAGCTGCACCACCTCGCAGGAGATGGCCGTTTAGTCGGACACCCTGTGGGTGGCTAAGCACTCGAACGCCGGCCCGCATGGGCCGGCGTTCGTGCGCCCGGGCGGATTGAGCCGCCGCGGCCGTCGCCACCAACGTCCGAAGGAGCCCTCCGATGCGCGACGAAGTGACCGTCGCCCTCAACCGAAAAGCCCGCCACGAGTTCACGATCGACGAGACATTCGAGGCGGGCATCGTCCTCACCGGCACGGAGATCAAGTCGATCCGGGCCGGCAAGGCGAATCTGTCCGACGCCTACGCCCGCATCGAACGCGGCGAGGCGTGGCTGATCGGTGCCCACATTGCCCCGTTCGAGGGCGGTAACCGCTATAACCACGAGCCCAAGCGGATCCGCAAGCTGCTGTTGCACCGATCCGAGATCGACGAAATGCTCGGACGCGCCAAGCAGAAGGGCCAGACGATCGTTCCGCTGCGGCTCTACATCAGCGCGAAGGGTCGAGCCAAGCTCGAGATGGCACTGGCTCGCGGCAAGCAGCTCCACGACCGGCGCCGCGACATCGCGGATCGGGAGGCCAAGCGCGATGTCGCCCGGGAACTCGCGGACGCGCGGCGCGGACGCTGACCTGTGGCTGAAGCAGGGATCCCGTTCCGCCTCGGGCCCAGGATCGAAGCCGTCGACGCCCATGCGGCCGGCGAGCCCGGCCGGGTGATCGTCGCCGGGGTAGAGAACGTGCCTGGCGCCACGATGTTTGAGGCGATGTCATGGCTTCGGGCCAACCGCGACGACCTCCGCCTTCGAATGTTGCGCGAGCCGCGCGGCTACCCGGCCGCAAACTGCAACCTGATTCTGCCGTCGAGCAACCCGGCTGCCGACGCCGGTTACGTGATCATGGAGCAGGTCGAGTACCCGGGCATGTCCGGGACCAACACCATCTGTGTCGTCACCGTACTGCTGGAAACCGGGCGGTTTCCGATGAGGGAGCCCGTCACGGAGCTGACGCTCGAATCGCCGGCGGGCCTGATCCGGGTGACCGCGGAGTGCGCCGCCGGCAAGGTCACCGGGGTGACGTTCCGTAACGTCCCGGCCTTCGCAACCCACCTGGACGCGCCCGTCGAGGTGCCCCAGCTCGGGACGGTGACGGTGGACGTCGCCTACGGTGGGATGTTCTATGTCATCACCGACGCCGAGCGGTTCGGCCTCCGCCTGACGCGTGATGAGGGGGGTGACATCGTCCGGATTAGCGAGATGGTCAAGGCCGCCGCCGCCGAACAGCTGCCGGTCGTTCATCCGGATCAGCCGGGGTTCGCGGGGATCACGATCGCCCAGCTGACCGGGCCGCCGCATGATCCGGCCAACGACCGGCGCAATGCCGTGACGGTTTCGACCGGCAAGCTGGACTGGGCGCGCCCGTCCACCTGGACCGGCGCGATCGATCGCTCGCCGTGCGGCACCGGCACCTCGGCCCGGATGGCCGTTCTGCACGCGAAGGGCCTGCTCAAGGTGGGCGACGCATTCCGCCACGAGGGGATCCTGGGCACGGTCTTCACCGGCCGGGTCCTCGAGGAGACGGCCGTGGGTCCGTATCGGGCGATCGTGCCGTCGATCACCGGCCAGGCCTGGATCACCGGGTTCGCGTCGTACGTCGTCGACCCGACCGATCCGTTCCCCGATGGCTTCACCGTCGGCGACATCTGGTAGCACTCGTTGGCGGCTGCCCGCATGTGCCGCCCGTACGGATCAGATCACTTGGTCAGGGCGCGGGGCGTGGAGGGCGGTGGTGTCGGAGCCAGGCCGACCGTCAGACGGCCTCCGCCCCCAACGAACCGACGATCTCGGCCACGGCATCGGCCGCGTCGGCGAGCGAGTCGGGCAGCAACGAGGCCCCGACCACCTCACGCAGATCCCGGGCCGACGAACCGCCAAGCAGGCACTTCGGCGGTCGCGCCATGGTTCCGAGGGCCTCGACCACGACCTTGGCCGCAGCGACGTCGGACGGCGTGACGACCCCCAGGACCACGACCGGGGCCGCGGTCTCGCGGACCGTCCTGAGCCAGCTCTCGAGGGGCACGTTGGCGCCGAGGTAGAGCACGTCGAGGCCGATTCGGCGGCCGGCGACCGCGAACGCGAAGGCTCCCATCTCGTGTCGGCCGGTCGGGGGGAGTCCGACGATCACCTTCGGGATCCGATCAGGGCGACCGGCCGCGTCGAAGAAACGTGCCATCCGGCGCCGAACGGTTTCGCTCGCCGCATGCTCCACGCCCACGTCGACCTCGCCGGCCGCCCAGCCCGCTCCAATCGCGCGCAACGCCGGGAACACGACAGCGTCCATCGCCAGCTCGAACTGCTGGGCGGCATAGCTCTCGTCAAGGACCCGCTCCATGGCCGGCACGTCTAGCCGTAGGGCCGCCGCTACGAACGCGTCAACCGCGATCTGCGTGAATCTCGCCACCGCGGCGGCCTGCTCGTCCGCGGCGACCGGCGAACTCACGCCCGGGGCGCCCCGGCTGAGTGGCTCGAGATCGGCCCCGGCAGCGAGGACCCGCTCGGCCGCCTGGCTCGGCCGCCAGCCCTCGACATTCACCAGATGGCGCATCGCGACCAAGCGTGCGATCGATTCGTCGTCGTACAGCCGGTAGCCCGCTGCGGTCCGACTGGGCCAGACGACGCCGTAGCGTCGCTCCCAGACCCGGATGATCGGGATGCTCAGGCCAGTCCGAGCAGCAGCTTGTTTGATGGTGTACATGGTTTGCAAAGCATAACACAGAGAAACCATTGACAAGCATTCAACACTTCTGCTACATTCCGTTTTGCCCTAAACAAAGGGTTAACAACCAATCAGGGCCGGACACCGGCCAGGGCTTCGGCCCAAGAAGGAGTACCGCTCGTGAACCGAAAACTCGCCCGCCTCACCGGCCTCGTTGTTGCCGGTGCCATGCTCCTCTCGTTCGCCGCCCCGGCGAGCGCGGCGGACACGGCCATGGTCCGCGTCCTGCACGCCTCGCCGGATGCCCCCGCCGTCGATGTCTTCCTCGACGACACGGCCGTCTCGGCCCTCACAAACGTCCCGTTCGGGATCATCTCCGGTTATCTCGAGATCCCCGCCGGGGCCCACAACGTCAAGGTCTACGCCACCGGCACCACAACCGGCGCCGTCATCAACGCAGACGTGACCGTCGCGGCCGGCAAGATGTACACGATCGCAGCGACGGGAGCGGTCGCCTCGATCACCGCCCAGGTCATTGAGGACGCCCCCTCGCCGAGCTGCAGCACCGCCCAGGTGCGAGTCATCCACTTCAGCGCCGACGCACCCGCCGTCGACGTAGCCACGACCGGCGCGGCTCCGGCCGATGCCGTGGTCAAGAGCCTGGCCTACCCGACCGCCTCCGGCTATCTCAACCTCCCCGGCGGCTCGTATGACCTCGAGGTCCGTCTCGCGGGCACGACCACGGTCGCCCTCCCGCTCCCCGGCGTGGCGATCGCCGATTGCAACTCCTACAGCGTGTTCGCGGTCGGCTCCGCGGCCAGCCCTGCCGTCGGTGGCAAGGCGCTCCAGGTCGTCGTCGCCGTCGACGGCACGGCATCTGCCCCAACCCTCCCGGCGACCGACACCGTCATCGCCGGCACAACCTCCACCACCAGCGGCTTCGGGCCGGGCGCTGCCCTCCTCGTCGCTGTCGCCGCAGCGGTGGCGTTCGCCGCCAGCGTGACCGTCCTCGCCCGCCGGGTGCGGCAGGACTAGACGCCCGCCGGGCCCGGCCGATGATCAGGCGGGCCCGTTCCTTCCAATAGGCGCAAAGCCGGCCCAGGGTTGTCCCTGGCCGGCTTTGCGCACACGGGGGTACAACGACATACAGACGTTCATGTTGGCCGGCGTCGGCTCGCCAGAGCGGTACGCCGGGTCAGTCCCCAGGGGCCGGATCGGGCGATCCCGACAGGTCGACCACGATCTCCCACAAGCGACGACGGTCGGCGGCGGACAGCCGAGTTCGCGCGATCCGGTCGAACGGCCTGGGGCGGCGGTCGAGGAAGAGCTCGCCGCCTGTGGTTCCCGCCTCCCGGATGGCCGCCAGCCAGACAAGCGTATCGACGCCCTGGCCGACGGTCCGCAGCAGCGGCGCCATGACCCGGTGAAACGTCGGCAACGCATCGGCGAGACCCGGCGTGTCTGCCCAGCCCGGGTGCATCGCGTTGACGATGACCCCCGAGGTCTCGAGCCTGCGCGCCCATTCGCGAACGAGCGCCACCTGGGCACGCTTCGCGCGAGCGTAGGCCTTCGTCCCGGAGAACGACTCGGCGCGAGATTGCAGGTCGTCGAGATCCAGGCGCTGTGCATACATACCGCCGGAGGTCACCGCGATGACTCGTGCGCCCTCGGTCTGTCGGAGCAGCGGCAGCAGGCCGGAGATGAGGGCGAACGGCCCCACGACGAGCGAGGCAAAGGTCGCTTCAATACCGTCCGGGCCATCGATCCGCTCCGGGAGGATCGCCCCCGCGTTGTCGACCAGGACGTCCAGCCTGGGCTCGCTGTCCAGGATCCGCGCCACCGCGGCGCGAACGGAGCGAAGGGATCCCATGTCGGCCACGACGGTGGGGAATCGGTCGTCGTCATGCCTGGCAACCAGGGCATCGTGCACCGCCGTCAGGCGGTCCTGGCTGCGACCGACGAGAATCACTCGTGCACCAAGAGCGGCGAGTTCGTCGGTCGCCGCTCGCCCGAGCCCGGAGGTTGGCCCGGTCACGAGGACGGTCCGGCCGCGAAGCGCGCCGGCCGTCGGCACCGACCATCGGAACAGGCGACGACGCACGAGGAATCCGGCTCGTGAGAAGCTTCCAACGATCGTCAGCTCAAGGCCGGCGTCAATCAGCGATCTTGGGTCCACGCAAACCTCCCGACAGGAACGCCACTCTACGATACGGGACCACCCGGGATTGGAGACACACATGACCACACTCAATGAACGGATCGAGACCTCGCTGCCGGTCGACGCGGCATTCGCCTACGTCGCCGATTTCGCGAACGCGCAGGAATGGGATCCAGGGGTCGCGACGGCCGAACGGATCGACGAGGGGCCCGTCGGGATCGGCGCTCGGTATCGCCTGGGCGTCCATCTCGGTCGTCGGGTCGCTCCGATGGAATACCGGATCTCGGTCTTCGAGCCACCCCACCGGGTCGTCCTTGTCGGTTCGGGATCCGGCGTGTCCGCGGTCGACGACATCCGATTCCAGCCGGCGGGGACCGGAACCCGGATCGACTACATCGCGGACATCCGTCTCGGAGGCGTGCTGCGGTTCGTCCAGCCCTTTCTTGGCAGGGCGTTCGCAACCATCGCTCGAAACGCGACCAGCGGGATGCGGCGCACCCTCGACGAGCGCGCCGCCTTGCAGCGGCCAGACCGGCCGTGAGGATCGCCGTCGTGGGGGCGGGCGTCAGCGGGCTGACCGCGGCGTACGCCCTCCGGCGAGAGCACGAGGTTCGGCTCTTCGAAGGGGAGGCCGTCGGCGGCCACGTCAAGACGGTCGTGCTCGATTCGGACGCGGGACCCGTATCCGTGGACACCGGCTTCATCGTCTACAACGAGCACACCTACCCGCACTTCGTGGGTCTGCTCGCCGAGCTCGGCGTGGTCACGCAACCCAGCGATATGTCCCTTGGATCCATGTGCCGCGCCTGTGCCGTCGAGTTCAGTTCGCGGGGGTTCCGCGGATACTTCGCCCAGCCTGAGACACTTGGCCGTCCGGGGCACTGGCGGATGATGGCGGACATCCTGCGGTTCTACCGGGACGCCCGGCGCACGATCGATGGGGCGACCTCGTCGCGCGCGACGCTGGGCGACTATCTCGACGACAGGGGGTTCGGACCGGGGTTTCGCAACCACTTCCTGATCCCGATCACCTCCGCCGTCTGGTCCACGGCGGCCGATCGAATCCTGGAGTTTCCGATGGACTACCTGCTCCGCTTCCTCGACCATCACGGTCTGATTGGGTACGGCAATGCGTTGCAGTGGCGAACCATCAAGGGTGGGTCGAAGGAGTATGTCGACCGGATCGTTTCGGCACTCCCGGTCGGGACGGTCAGCTCCGGTAACCCGGTCGTGGGTATCGTGCGCGACAGCGCCGGTGTCACGATCCATACCCGGGACGGCTCGAGCGAGGGGTTCGGCGCGGTCATCCTGGCCACACACGCCGATGACGCCTTGCGCCTGCTTCACGATGCCGATGCGGTTGAGGGAGCCGCCCTGGGTGCCTTCGAGTATTCGACCAACCAGGTCGTGCTCCACACGGACACCCGATTGCTGCCGCGACGATCGGGCGCCTGGGCGTCCTGGAACGTGGAACAGCAGGACTGCGAACGTCCGGGCGAGGCGCTCACGATGACGTACCACATGAACCGGCTGCAGTCGATCGCCGGTCCGGTCCAGTATTGCGTGTCGGTGAACCCGGGCGACCGGGTGCGGCCGCGACACATCATCGTGGACCGTGCGATGCGTCACCCGCTCTACACCTTCCAGACGCTGGCAGCCCAGGCTGCGGTCCGCGGGCTCCAGGGCCGGCGGCGTACCTATTTCGCCGGCGCCCACCTGGGGTACGGCTTCCATGAGGATGGCTGTCGATCCGGCTTCGAGGTCGCCGCGTTGCTGCATGCCGAGTCGGCGGAGCGAGCGGCATGAGATCGCACCTGCTCGAGGGCACGGTGCGGCATCGACGGGCCCGCCCGTTCGTGTATGCGCTCGAGCACGATGTCTACTATTTCGCGCTCGACCTTGCCGAGCTCGACGAGGTCGCCGCGTCGCTCCGGCTGGTTGGTCGCAACCGCCCGAACGTCCTGACCTTCCGGGACGACGACCATCTCGATCCGCCGGCGGACGACCTTCGCGAATCGATCTGGGCGCACCTTCGCGCCGAGGGTCTCGATCCCGAGGGCTGGCGACTCACGCTGATCACGAACCTGCGCGTCCTTGGCTACGTGTTCAACCCGGCCAGCTTCTTTCTGTGCCGGGATCCGTCTGGGGAGCTGCAGGTGGTCATCGTCGAGGTCCACAACACCCACCTGGAGCGGCACCTCTATACCCTGCGTCGACCCGGGGGCGGGCCAACGTTCGTCGCCTCCATGGACAAGGACTTCTACGTCTCGCCGTTCATCGACATGGTCGGGCGCTATACCGTCCGGATCCGGGATGAGCCGGCACGCCTGAGGATCTCGATCAACGAGGACAACGACGATCAGCTCCTCCTCCACACGAGCATCGATCTGACGCGTCGGCGCCTTACCGACCGGGCCGTGGCCCGCATGCTGGTCCGCCATCCGTTCGTCACCCACAAGACCATTGGCCTGATCCACTGGCACGCCCTGCGGCTTTGGTGGCGTGGTGCCCGCTTCCATCGGCATCGTGCCACGGCACGATGAACACGCCCGCCATGGCCGGCCGCGTCTCGACCTTCGCCGATTCGATCATGGCCGACATTGCCTGGCGGATCGGCCTCGCCGCCGCAGGTCGGATCCAGGTCGGCAGCCTCACGGTCGTCCTGCCCGACGGGTCTCGGCAGGTCTTCGGCGACCGCAGCTCGAAACAACGGGCCGAGATCCACATCCACGACCGCGAGGCTGTCGTGCGGATGCTGCTCGGCGGTGAAACCGGCGGCGGTGAGGCGTACATGGACGGCCTCTGGTCCAGCCCGGACCTGGCTGGCCTCCTTCACCTTGCGGCTCTCAATCGAGCGTCGCTGGCCCTGTCGGACGGCTGGTGGCGGGCGTTCGCCCAGCTTCGACGCACGGCGCTTCATCGGGCCAGGCAGAACACCCGGCAGGGGAGTCGCCGCAACATCGCAGCCCACTACGACCTCGGAAACGACTTCTATCGGCTTTTCCTGGACGAGACGATGACCTACTCGAGTGCCGTGTTCGCCTCGCCGGATCAGTCACTGGCCGATGCGCAGCGGAACAAGTACCGGCGGATCGCCGAAGGTGCCGGTCTGGTCCCGGGGCAGCACGTCCTCGAGATCGGTTCAGGCTGGGGCGGATTTGCCCTGTATGCGGCCGGCGAACTTGGCTGCCGGGTGACGTCGATCACGATCTCCCAGGAGCAGCATGACCTGGCCCGGGAGCGCGTCCGCGCTGCCGGCCTTGACGGCCTCGTGGACATCCAGCTGCGGGACTATCGCGAGATCAGCGGCACCTACGATGCGATTGTGTCGATCGAGATGCTGGAGGCGGTCGGGGCCGAGTACTTCGCAACCTTCTTCAAAGCGTGCGATGCGGCCCTGGCTCCTGGCGGCAGGATGAGCCTGCAGTCCATCACCTTCCCGGACGCCGCCTACGAGCGGCAACTGCGGGGCGCCAACTGGATCCAGACGTACATCTTCCCGGGGGGCCTCTGTCCGTCGCTGGCGGTCATCGAACGGGCCACCCACGACACGCGTCTGCTCATCACCCATGTCACCGATATCGCCGCCGACTATGTGCGCACGCTTCGGGCCTGGCGGACGCGATTCATGGAGCAGACCGACGCGGTCATGACGATGGGCTTCGACGAACGGTTTGTGCGTACGTGGGAGTACTACCTTGCCCTGAGCGAAGCCGGCTTCGCCACCGGTATCAGCCAGGACCTCCAGATCGTATTCGAGAAACGACGCGGCATCGTGTGACCTCCGACTCGAGTCCTCGACTCCCCGACGCCCCGGTCCATCGCTGCCTCCCGGGGAGACGTCGTTGGAACAGTACGGGGTGTGGCATCAGGGTCGAAGCGTTCCGGCGAAGACTTGCCAGGCCAGGATCGTCTTCGCGATCAGGCTAAACAGCGTGTACGCTCGTTTGCCGACGAGGTAGTCACGCCATCGACCGAGACGGGGGGCGTGAAGCATGTGCCCGGCGTTCGCCGGGCCAATCAGCGCGGGCGGACCTTGGGCGCAGGACGTCCGGTCGACGCCGTCGGGGCGATCTCACCGTCGAACGAGAGCGTCCGCCGGCCGTCGGGGTCGGGGCCGAGATAGGTCGCAAGACCTGCCTCGAACGGTGTGATCCGCCTCGGCATCCGCTCGAGCAGCGGCGCGAGATCGACAGTGGCCGGCTGGTTAATGAAATCCACGGCGGATGGGGTGAGCGGCGGTGTCGGCAGGAACGACATCGGCCACGCCGCCATCTTCAGCAGCGGCGTCGGGCCGGGCAGGAGCGGGCGACGCATTCCGGCCACCCCCATGGCGCGCCGGACGACCTCGCCCATCGTCATGATTTCCGGGCCGCCGAGCTCGAAGACCTGGTCGGCAGCTGCCGGATCGACCAGCGCATCGGCAGCCAGCCTGGCGACATCGTCTACGAACACCGGCGCCAGGAGCTGACGGCCCCTGTTCGTCAGCGGCACGAACGGGAGCCGACGGGCAAAGCCAAGGAACCGGTTGAGCGACACGTCGCGCGGGCCGAAGATCCATGTCGGTCGGATGATCGTGTAGGTGATGCCGCCATCACGGACCGCCTGCTCAGCGCGCCACTTGGCTCGAAACCAATGACGCGAGGCGTCCGGCGCCGCGCCGGCTCCGGAGATGTAGACGAGACGGCCGACGCCGGCGGCGACGGCCGCGGCGACGAGTCGTTGCGTGCCACCCGCGTCGACGGCCTCGAACGTGTGCCCCTTGCGTGGCGACTCCATCGGCGAGTTGGGGAAGGCGAGGGCGATCACAAGGCCATCTGCGCCGACGAGCGCCGGTTCGAGTGAAGCGGGATCGGCAACGTCGGCCATCCGGATCTCGACGTCGTCGGGGAGTGGCCCACGCGCCGACTCACCTCGGTGCGAGAGCACGACGACACGGTTCCCGCGCCGATGCAGCTCGGCCGCAATCGCCCCGCCCACGAAGCCTGTTCCGCCGGCGACGGCGATCGTCTGCCCGGTTGATTCGCCTTCGGCTGCGCGAAGGGCAGTCGACAGCACCGCCGCCCGATGCGCGAAGATCTGGGCGAGCTCGGCGCGCACGACCAGACGGTTCAAGAGGTCTCCAAGTGGGCCGAGGGGCAGTTCGTACTCGATCTCATCGGTCATGAGTGTGCCCCCGTCGGCCACCTCAAAGGTGTGACGGTGCTCCCAGCGTCGGTACGGGCCCCAAAGCTGGACGTCCGTGAAGGAATTCGGTGGGTCGTATTCGTCGATCCGCGTTCGCCACGAGACGGGGATCCCGAACAGTGGCCGGAGCCGGTAGTCGATCTCCAGCCCTGGGCGCATGGCGCGATCTTCGGTCCTCAACTCGAAGCGCATGCCCGGTGGGGTGATCCGCGCGAGGTTGTCGGGCAGGGAGAAGAAGTCGAACACGTCCGGGCGCGGGCGGGAGACGAACTGGGTTGCAACGAGCCGGTGGGTCGCCATGAGCTGCCTCGCAAACGGAATGTAGGTGGCGCGGTTCGAGCATCGCCAACGTTGGAACGATACGATAGGATGTTCATAGTATGTCGAAGGTTTGCGTTCCCGTCAATCACCTTTGTCCAGGGCCACCGTGGACAGACCGTGCAACCACCACCCCCCGGGAGGTCCCGTCCACATAGGGGCAGATGACTGAACGCCCGGGCAGATTCGAGGATCTGGCGTACAATCCGGCGTCCGAGCCGGTACTCGGGATCTGTGGGGATGTGTGGTTTCGACAGGGTCCAGCTACCGGGGAACGCGAGCCGAGGATGCTGCTCAGGCCTCGTTAATCAGGCAGCAAAAAGAAGTACCTGGCAACCGCCAGTCGACTCTCGCTCTCGCCGCTTAGGCGGTAGAGTGAGCGTGGAAGCTACCTCCGCCTCGCGGGTAGTGGAAGCGTCATTCAGCGAGGCTGCGATCCGGACCAGCGTCACGTAGTCCGGAGTCAAGCCCGATCTAGGGACACGTAACTGGACCGCCCGGCAGGGTGCCGATGCCCGTTCGAGCGGTCGACGACAAACCATCGGACACGCTCGTAGTGGTCTCCGGCGAAGGGTTCTGGACGGGGAGTTCGACTCTCCCCCATCTCCACCAATAACCGATCTGTCGTCGGGGCCTCGACCGACTGGTCGAGGCTCACCCATCCTCAGGGAGGGGGCGCCTCCTCGGGCTCCGCGCCGACCAGGACGATGCCCGTGATCCGGGCGTAGCTCGAGTAGTAAGTCGTCTCGCGCAGGATCGCCCCAGCCGCGTCGTAGACGGTCACGGTCCGCCAGACCTGCTTGCCATCGACCGGGAACTCCACCCGCTGGCGGACACCGGGCTTGAGCGTGTCGGTCATCACGACCGAATCACTGGCCGGCCGGATGTTCTTGACCGTCGGCTCCCCGATGACGATGGTTCGGCCGTCCGGGATGCCGTAGAGCTCAAACTTGACGTAGCCGCGGCTGCCCTCCTTGATCTTGTAGCCGCGGATCAGCACCGGATAATCGGTATCGTTGGTCCACGACATGGTCTGGACCGAGCCCGACGCGCTGATGAAGACGGTCGCGTCCAGCCCCAGCGGGTAGCGGTCGATGTAGTAGTAGTGGTTGCGCCTGGCGCCCATCTCGAAGCCCGCCCGCAGGGCGGCGTTGAACAGCGTCGTGGAGCACGAACAGATCCCGCCCGCCAACGCGCCCTGCGGCTCGGTCCGACCATTGATGATCGCCCCGCCGTCACGGTAGCCGCGCTCGCGGGTAACCGGGCCGATCGCATCCCAGAAGTCGAAGGTTTCGCGCGGGCCGACGATGTAGCCGTCGATCTCGAGGGCCGGGATCCAGATGTTGGCGCCGTAGCCATTCTTGATCCCGATCGGGAAATAGGTCTGCCACTCGGATAGCTTGACCATGTTGGGTGCCGCGGCCTCAGCCTGGGCGGTACTCAGGGCCGGCGGCGTCACGCTGATGACCGGCACGAGCTCCGCGGTTTCGGCGCCGGCCGTGCGGGCCGCCAGCAGCGCCTGGATCCGGGCAACGGTCGCCGGCACATCCAGCTTGAGGCCGTCCTGGCTCTGGGTGATCTCGGTGATCTCGCCGCTGCTCGTGACAAACCTGGCGTTGATCGGCTCCTGGTTAATCTCCTCGGCGAGGCCGTCGAGCAGACCGGTCAGGGGGGTCGTGTCCATCACGGATTCGTAGCCGCCATTGGCTGTCTTGCGGAAGGTGAGCCAGTCGCGGAGCTCCGCGGCCTCGATCGGGAGCGTCTCCTCGCCCAGGATCAGCTGGATCTGGTTGGTCACCCGTTCTGCGGTCAGGCGGGCCTCGAAGGCTTCGACCGCGCTTACCTCCGGCTCGATGACGCTGACACCAAGGTCGAACCGGATCTCCGATGGGGCGTCCAGCCCATCCAGTTCCGCGACCAGCGACCGGATGGACGCCGATGGGTCGGCCACGCGGCCGACATGCCCGGGGATCACCTCGAACGTGCCGTCGGGCCTGATGGCGACGGTCGAATCCAGCGGATCAACCCGGAGTGCCTCGGCGATCGCGTCGACCCGGCGTGACAGCTCGTCGGGATCGAACGTGACACGAGGCTCCAGGACGACGCCGCGCAACGCGGTCCGGACATCGGCCACCGCGCGATCGAGGGGCGAGCCCCGCCGGCCGACGGCCATGGCCGCAGCAATGAGCGCATCGATGTCCGGGCCACGCCCGATCTCGGTGTAGGCGATCACCTGGGGCTCCTCAACCCCGGTCAGGACGATCCGGCCGTCTGACATGGATCCGTATGCCTGCTGCAGCTCGGCTCGAGCGGCGTCGGGGGTCAGGCCGGAGAGAACCACGGATCCAACCCGCACCCCCGGCAGGACGCGTCCGGCGTAGGCCTGATCGTAGGCGAAGAGCGCGCCAGCTCCGATGAGCAGCGACGCCGCGAGGGCCGCGACGACGGCCAGGACAAACCGCAACCAGGGCGACGGCGCGCCCGGTGCGATCGTCTCTTCAAGGGCCTCGGTCGTCGCAGTCATGGGACAGCCGTCATCCTACCAGCGGAGCATGACGGGTTGGCCATCACCCGTTCGTTCGAGGACGACGTCCGCCCAACCGGTTGCGAAGGGCGACCCGATCCGCGGGGATCAGCCCGGGGTTCGAGGCACCAGGACGACGCGACGATTGGGCTCCTCGCCGATGGACTGGGTGGCGACGGCCAAGTGGTCGCGGAGCGACATGTGGATCCAGCGCCGTTCGAGGGCAGACATGGGCTCCAGTTGGAGCATCTTGCCAGTCTCCACGACGCGCGCCGCGGCCCGCTCGGCGAGCTCACGCAGCTGACGCTCCCGGCGCCCGCGGTAGTCCTCGACATCGACGAGCACCCTGGTCCACGCCCCGATCTGCTTGGACAGCATCAAATTGACCAGGTGCTGGAGGGCCGAAAGACGCTCGCCCTTGCGTCCGATGAGGGCACCGAGGGCTTCCTTCTCGTCGCTCGCAGCAACCACGTTCAGGCGGCTCGTCTCGCCCGTTTCGACTTCGACCCGGACCACAAACCCGAGGTGGGTCATGAGCTGCTCGACGATCACCTTGCCCGCGGCGAGCGCTTCAGGTGACGCCTCGGCGGCCTCGAGATCGGCTCGCTCAGCGGCAACGGAGCCGCGCAACGCCGCGACTTCGGCGGCCTCGGACGCCGAAAGGTCAGCCGAGCTGGCACGGGCGGCGGGTCGGGCGCGATCGTCCTGGCGCGGCGGCCGGTCGTCGCGGCGAGGGGGTCGGTCATCCCGATGCGGGGGTCGTTCATCTGAGTTGGGTCGATCGTCACGCGGACGGTCGTCGCGGCGTGGGGGGCGGTCGCCCATCGGTCGGTCGTCGCGGCGTGGCGGGCGGTCATCGCGCGGGCGGTCATCGCGCGGGCGGTCATCGCGCGGGCGGTCATCGCGCGGGCGGTC
>CAYRTS010000022.1:0-2577 GCA_964427285.1 uncultured Anaerolineaceae bacterium | reverse complement strand
GCGGGCGGTCATCGCGCGGGCGGTCATCGCGCGGGCGGTCATCGCGCGGGCGGTCGTCGCGAGGGCGGTCGCCCATCGGTCGATCGCCCATCGGTCGATCGCCCGTCGGTCGGTCGTCGCGCGGTCGGTCGTCGCGCGG
Source organism: uncultured Anaerolineaceae bacterium (assembly GCA_964427285.1). Taxonomy (GTDB): domain Bacteria; phylum Chloroflexota; class Limnocylindria; order Limnocylindrales; family CSP1-4; genus SPCO01. Next base: position 2,438 of record CAYRTS010000022.1, on the reverse strand, counting down.
TCGGTCGTCGCGGCGCGGCGGGCGGTCGTCGCGAGGGCGGTCGCCGAACGGTCGGTCTTCGCGCGGTCGCGGCGGCGGCTGGGGAAGTGGCTGGGCGGCCGCGGCTTCACGCTTTGGGGCAGCCCCGCCCAGCGCAGCACGAGGCGCTGCCACGATCCGGGCGGGTTCGGCGCCCATCCCCAGGACACCCCGACTGCCCGGCGTGAGGATCTCGAAGTCGAGGTCGTTGAGCTCTGCGCTGAATGCCTCACGCGCAAACCGCAACGCTTCCTCGACGGTCTTACCGGTAAATTCCTGATACTCGCTCATGGTCAGCGTCGTCTCCCTCGTCGGCCTTGACGGCCCCGTTCACGGGGGCGGATCGTCGATGCAGCCGTCGACTTCTTGTCGGCGTCGGTCAGTATGGCCGATCGCTTGCCTGGCTCAGGTGGAGGTGGCATCGCCACCGGAAAGCGCGGGGTGTGGTTGGCTGCGAAGGCCGGAGACCAGCCGAAGAAGGGGAACATCCCGCCCCAGCCAACAATCAGGTACTGCTGGGCGATTGAGAAGATCGTGGCTGTGATCCAGTAGATGAACAGCCCCGCCGGGAGGAACCCGCCGTAGGCCACGGAGATCAGCGGCAGGAACAGCATCGTCTGGCGCTGGATTCGGGTGTTCTGGTCGTCCTCGTTCGTGCTGATCGGCAGCATCATTCGCGACTGCACCAATTGGAGCATTGCGGAGGCGATGGCCAAAATGCTCAGCCCCAGGACAAAGCCGCCCAGACCGATCTCGAAAAAGGTGGATGGTCGACTGACGTCGAGGTTGCCGAGCGCCGGGATCAAGGTATCGATGCATGGCCTTGTCGCATCGATGACCCCGTTGACGACGTTGGAGCACTGGAGATCCACGATCTGGACCCCGAACACGTTGAGCATCGCCCGCGGGTCCTGGTTGGTCAGGCCGTTCTGGATAACCGAGTAGATGATGAATAGCAGCGGCATCTGGAGCAGCAGGGGCAGACAACCGGCAAATGGGCTGACGCCGCGTTCCTTGAACAGCTCCTGTTGGGCGAGCCTGGCCTTCATCTGGTCGCCCTTGAACCGGCGAGTGATCTCCTTGATCTCCGGCTGGAGCAGCTGCATCCGGCGTTGCGAGACAAGCTGCTTGCGATAGAGCGGGATGACCAGCGCGCGAACGACGAGGGTCAGGACGACGATGGACCAGCCGATGGCCGCGGGAACGCCCAGGCCTTCGAGGAACGCGTAGACCGCGACCAGGACGATGAACATGGCCTGGAAGATCGGCGTGAACGCCCACGACAGGAGGCTGACGGGATCTGCGCCTGGCTGCGCTGCGGTGAGCGGTGGGGGTGGGCTGGGCGACGCGGCGACGCCGCCGACACCTGGATCTCCGGTCGCGCAGGCGGCTACCAGAATGGCCACCGCCAGCATAAGGATCAGTGGCGCGACCCTTCTCCAGGCCGATCGTCGGGAAGTCACAGGGGGGGCGCCTCGCTAGCGGACCGGGTCATAGCCGCCTGGGTTCCAGGGGTGGCAGCGGGCAATGCGCCGGGCACCCATCCAACTCCCCTTGATCAAACCGTATTTGCCGATCGCCTGCTCGGTGTAGTGCGAGCATGTGGGCTCGAAGCGACAGCTTTGCGGCAGCCAGACAAAGGCGATGCGATAGAGCCTGATCATTCCGATTCCGATTCGCTTCAACCCGCGGATCCTCCGAGTGCGCCGCCCTTGCTGAGGGTCCGGCGCAACGCTCCGACCATCGTGTCATGGTCGGCCGTCACGATCGATGGCCGGGCGATGATGAGGACGTCCCAGCCTGGCTGGAGCGCGGGCGCCATCGCCCTGAGCGCCTCGCGAAGACGGCGACGGACACGATTTCGGACCACTGCACCGCCGAGGGCTCGGCCGGTCGCGAGCCCAAAGCGTGTCGTCTCGAAGTCGGTCCGCCGGAACCGGGCGGTCAGGAGTGGGTGGGACCGGCTGGCCCCGCCTTCCTGGATCGCCGCGAAGTCGTGCGGGCGGGAAAGCATCACGAGCCGCGGCATGTTCGTGCCGCGCCCGATGGTCAGGCTGTCAGCCGCTTTCGGCCGCGGGCACGGCGCGTTGCCACGACCCGCCGGCCGCCGGCCGATCGCATCCTGGCGCGGAAACCATGCTCCTTGGCGCGGTGGCGCTTCTTGGGCTGATACGTCTGCTTCATCGGGACTGTTCGGGATCCTCTCCATCCGGCCTCGGGGACGGTCTGTCGCTACCCCTGAAAGGCACGCAAACGCGCCTGGCGCCCGAAAGCGCACGGCGCGTCGTCGTCCGGCGGATGATATGTCGGGCCCCGGGTGGTGTCAAACGAATGTACTCGTCCAGTACGTCTGTTACACATTGATCCCGACGGAGGCCAGGTATTCGGCCGGGGTCAGATAGCCCAGCGACTGGTGGGGA
>CAYRTS010000021.1:0-44338 GCA_964427285.1 uncultured Anaerolineaceae bacterium | reverse complement strand
CGCTGGTCGTCCTGGCCGCACGGGTTGGGTCGGCGGATGTCGCCACGTTCGACGATCGGCACTTCCGGGCAGTCCGCCCGCTGGGCGTCGCCGAGGCATTCCGCCTCCTTCCGCTCGACACGTCGGCGTAAGCGGCGATGCACTTGATCGGCTCGATCGGCAGATCGAGATCCTTGAGGCCCTCGATACCCTCGAAGCCAAGGCAACGCGCGTGGCCCTCATGATCAAGGAGGGACGCGCCCATCGTCGGCACGTCGATACCCACCTCGTCGAGCTTGATGGAGGCCCGTTGTCGCACTCCAACCGGGCAAGGTCAGCCCTCCGATGATCGGACCTGTGGCCACGGCCCGGCGGCGCCTGACCAGGGCGCCAGCCGTGATGGCCTTCCGGCATCGGAACTATCGGCTCTTCTTCACGGGGCAGCTCATCTCGTTGATCGGGACCTGGATGCAGCAGGTCGCGCAGGCGTGGCTTGTGCTCCAGTTGACCGGCGATCCCGTGTGGCTCGGGATCGTGGCCGCGGCACAATTTCTCCCGGTGGTCGTGCTCGGGCTATTCGCCGGGGTTGCCGCGGACGCCATGCCAAAGCGCCGCGCTCTGCTGTGGGTGCAGGTCGCGATGATGGGGCTCGCGCTTGTGCTCGCCGTCCTCGTGATCACCGACCTCGTCGAGGTCTGGATGATCGTCGTGCTGGCCGCCCTGCTCGGTGTCGCCAACGCGGTGGACATGCCCGTGCGCCAGTCATTCGTGGTCGAGCTCGTCGGTCGCGAGGACATCGGGAACGCGATCGCCCTCAACTCGGCCCAGTTCAATGCCGCGCGCATCCTGGGCCCCGCCGCGGCCGGGCTGACGATCGGGGCCTTCGGGATGCCCGCCGCGTTCCTGATCAACGCCCTCAGCTTCCTCGCTGTCATCATCGGCCTTCGGCTGATCGACGAGCGTGAGCTGCGGGAGTCGATCCGGATCGCCCGCCCGACCTCCGCCCGCGACGTCCTGGTGAACCTGGCTGAGGGTCTGGAGTACGTGCGGCAGACACCGGTGGTCCTGCTGGCCGTGGTGCTGGTCGGTGGCGTGGCGACGGTCGGGATGAACTGGAACGTGTTGATCCCCGCGCTCGCTCAGGGGGAACTCGCCAGCGACGCGGCGGGGTTCGGGTTCCTGATGGCGGCGTCTGGTGTCGGCGCGCTCCTGGCGTCGTTTCGACTCGTCCTGGGGGGCCAGCCCCGCCCGACGCGATTGGCCACCGGAGCTCTGATCCTTGGCGTGGCCTCGGTGGCGCTGGCGATGTCGCGAGTCTTCGCGTTGTCCCTCCCGTTGATGGTGCTGGTTGGCTTCGGCGCGATCCTGATGGCGGCCACCGGCACGACTACGATCCAGATGGCCGTCCCGGACCAGCTGCGCGGTCGGGTGATGAGCGTCTATACGACCGTGTTCAGCGCGTCGATGCCGATCGGCGGCCTGGCCATGGGTGCGGTGGCTTCCGGCTTCGGAGCGGCGGTGGCGATCGGGATCGGTGGTCTGCTCACCGTGGTGGCGGGCCTCGGCGCCCTGGCCTGGGGGCGGCGAGGTGCCTTCACCATCCATCCCCCTGGACCACGACCGGGCGCTCACTGAACGAACCCACCCAACACCATACGCGGCGACCCGGGTTCGTCCGGCCGCACTCACGCCGAGCATCGTCGCGCGGAGGCGCGGGTCGCACCCACCGTGCCCCGCATCGGAGGCGGCATCGGGGGGCGCCGGTGCCATAATGCCGGCCATGGTCACCGACTCCGCGTCAAGCCTGGTCCCGGCGCGGGCACGGTCCGTGTCCAGCTGGGGACTCGGTGACGGCCAGGCGATCCCATGGGACTACGCGCCGTCCCCGGAGTCAGCCGAGATCGTGTCGCTCAAGGAGCGGTACGGGTTGTTCATCGATGGTCGGGAGGTGGCGGCCTCTGACGGCGAAACGTTCGCCTCGGTCAATCCCGCGACGGAGCTGACGCTCGCCCACGTCGCTCGGGCAACCGCCGCCGACGCGGACAAGGCCGTCCGGGCCGCCCGGCGTGCCCAGACTCGCCGCTGGGGCAACCTGTCCGGCAGGGAGCGCGCCAAGTACCTGTTCCGGATCGCGCGGATCCTCCAGGAGCGCTCGCGCGAGTTCGCCGTCCTCGAATCGATGGATTCGGGGAAGCCGATCAAGGAGAGCCGGGATGTCGACGTGCCGCTCGCCGCGGCCCACTTCTGGTACTACGCCGGCTGGGCGGACAAGCTCGACTACGCCTTTCCGGGGCGCGTGGCCCGCCCGCTCGGCGTTGCCGCCCAGATCATCCCGTGGAACTTCCCGTTGCTGATGCTGTCGTGGAAGATCGCGCCGGCGCTCGCCGCCGGCAACACGGTGGTGCTCAAGCCGGCATCCACGACCCCGCTGTCCGCGCTGCTGTTCGCCGACGTCTGCCGCCAGGCGGATCTGCCGCCCGGAGTCGTCAACATCATCACCGGGCCGGGCGAAATCGGGATGGCGCTCGTGACTCATCCGGGCGTCGACAAGGTGGCGTTCACTGGCTCCACCGAGATCGGCAAGCGGATCGCCCGCGGCGTGGCCGGCACGGACAAGGCGCTCACACTCGAGCTTGGCGGCAAGGCGGCCAACATCGTCTTCGATGACGCGCCGCTCGACCAGGCCGTCGAGGGGATCGTCAACGGGATCTACTTCAACCAGGGCGAGGTCTGCTGCGCCGGCTCGCGCCTGCTCGCACAGGAATCGATCGTCGAGCCGCTGATCGACAAGCTCAAGGATCGGCTCTCGACGATCCGCGTCGGCGACCCGCTCGACAAGAACACCGATGTCGGCGCGATCAATTCCAGGGCACAGCTCGAGAAGATCACCGAGCTCGTCGCGTCCGGAGTCGCCGAGGGCGCCGAGCTTTACCAGCCGGCCTGCGACCTGCCGGATCGCGGGTATTTTTTTCGCCCGACGCTGTTCACCAATGTCGCGCAGTCGCACCGGATCGCGCGCGAAGAGATCTTCGGTCCGGTGCTGTCCGTCCTGACCTTCCGGACCCCGGACGAGGCGATCGAGAAGGCCAACAACACGGTCTACGGACTGTCGGCCGGCGTCTGGACGGACAAGGGCTCGCGGATCCTGGAGATGGTGTCGCGACTGAAGGCGGGGGTGGTCTGGGCCAACACGTTCAACCGGTTCGACCCGACCTCGCCGTTCGGTGGCTACAAGGAATCGGGCTTTGGGCGCGAGGGTGGACTGCACGGCCTGCTGGCCTACGTCAAATTAGAGGACCGCTGATGGCCACTGCTGGGCGCCCGCGCCCGTCTCCCGGTCGCACCGGCGCGTCCCGAGCTGTCGCCGCGCGCGCCCAGGCGGCCGCTGTGGTCCCCGTGGCCGCGGTTCCGGCCCGGATCGAGGTTCGCAAAACGTACAAGCTGTACATCGGCGGCGCGTTCCCGCGCACGGAGAGTGGCCGCTCCTATCTCGTGACTGGCGCGGACGGTGCGCCCCTGGCCAACGCCTGCCGCGCGTCGCGCAAGGACCTCCGTGATGCCGTTCGAGCGGCGCGCAAGGCGTTCGAGGGCTGGGCGGCGAAGACAGCCATGAACCGCGGCCAGGTGCTGTATCGGGTGGCCGAGCTGATGGAGGGTCGGCGCGAGCAGTTCGTGGCGGAGGTGGCCGTTGCTGAAGGGCTGAGCCCGTCCGCCTCACGCGCCGCCGTCGATCGCGCCATCGATCGCTGGGTCTGGTACGCCGGTTGGGCTGACAAGATCGGGCAGGTGCTGGGCTCGTCCAACCCGGTCGCTGCGCCGTACTTCAACTTCACGATCCCGGAGCCGACCGGGGTTGTTGGCGTCGTCGCCCCGGAGACCTCGTCGCTGCTCGGACTGGTGAGCCGGCTGGCGCCGCCCCTCGTCACCGGCAACACGGTGGTCCTGATTGCCAGCGAGCGCCGGCCACTCCCGGCGGTGACCCTCGCCGAGGTTCTCGCCACCTCGGACGTTCCGGGTGGCGTCGTCAATGTCCTGACTGGGCGCAAGTCGGAACTGATCCCCGTCCTTGCCGCTCACTCGGACGTTGATGCCCTGGACACCTGGGGCGTTCCCGAAGACCTGCGCCTGGCTACGGAGCAGAGCGCAGCCGAGGATATCAAGCGCCTCCTGCGCCGGCCCACAACCGTGGCGGAGGCACGCTTCGATTGGCTGGACGACGCGGCCGCGGAGCGCCCTGAATGGATCGCCGCCTTCCTCGAGATGAAGACGGTCTGGCACCCGATCGGCGGCTGACGATGGCCCTCGGTGTCCGTGACGGTCGTCCCGCCGGGCGTCCGCGAGGGGCAGGATCCGAACCGGACACGGTCGAGCGCCGGGTCTTCGTGCACGCCACGCCGCGCACCGTCTGGTCCACCCTGCACGATCCTGCCGCGACGAGCGCGCTGTATCCGGAGCTGCACCTGGGTCCAGCCGCGCCCACGTGGCCGGCCGCGGCGACGACCCGGTTCGCTCGCGCCAGCCTCGGCCTGCTCCGCGACCTTGCCTGGGTCGAGAGTCTTGAGGCTCGTCCGGAGTCGAAGTTCCGTCTCAGGGTCACGGCATCCGGGTTCGACAGTGAGTGGACCTGGCGGCTGGAGCCGGTGGCCGGGGGCACGCGCGTGATCCACGCGGCATCCTTCCGGCCGCTTGATCGATGGACCGGGATCCTGGTTCGTCTCGGGCGCGAGTCGCTGGCCAACCGGGTCGAGGCGCATCTCCGCTTGCTGAAGGAACGAGCCGAGGCCGCCGAGCACGCCAACACCCCGGCTTCGTGAGCGGAGGCACCAAGTGACGGCGGTCATCCGAACCGAATCGCTGACCAAGAAGTACGGCATCCACCGTGGGATCACCGAGCTCGACCTCGACGTACAGGAGGGCGAGATCTTCGGGTTCCTTGGGCCCAACGGTGCCGGGAAGACCACGACGATGCGGATCCTGCTGGACCTCATCCGGCCGACCAGTGGGCGTGCCGAGGTGTTCGGGATCGAGACGACGGCTGATCCGGTGGCCATCCACCGACGGGTTGGCTACCTGCCGGGCGAGTTCGACCTGTACGACCGACTCACCGGGGCCGACACGCTGACGTATTTCGGAAACCTGCGCGGCGGCGTGGATCGAGCCTACGCGGCCGAGCTGGTGGAGCGCCTGGACCTCGACCCGAGCAGGCGGTTCAAGGAATACAGCAAGGGCAACAAGCAAAAGGTCGGCCTGATCGTCGCGCTCCAGCACAAGCCGGACCTGTTGATCCTTGACGAGCCGACGGCCGGGCTTGACCCGCTCGTCCAACAGACCTTCTTCGGGATTGTTCGTGAAGCTCGGGCCGACGGGCGCACCATCTTCCTGTCGTCGCACATCATCGACGAGGTGGATCGGACCTGCGATCGTGTGGCGATCATCCGCGAGGGGCGGCTGGTCCAGGTCGACCGGATCGAGGCGATCCGTCGGCTGGCCTTCCATCACGTTGAGCTCGTGTTCGCCGCTCCCGTTGTGGTCGCGGGCGCCACCGGGATCTTCGAGGCGATCGAGGGCGTGAGCGACGTCGCGATCGAGGGCACCATCGTCCGAATGCGGGTGAATGGACCGATTGGCGGGGTGATCGCCGCCGCGGCGCCGCATGGCCTGATCGATGTCGTCAGCCGCGAGCCCAACCTGGAGGACGTGTTCCTCGCGCAGTACGGGCACGGTCCGGCGACGGTCGAAGCCATGAAGCGGTGAACTATGGGTGCTGAGGCGGGCGCGTCTGCCGTTGGTGCGGACCGGGCCAACCCGCTCTCACGAATCGCCGGACTGGGCAGTGTCTACGGCAAGACCGTTCGTGACAGTCGGCGGGCAGCATTGGTCGTGGGTCTGCTCGCTGGCCTGTTCATGCTCGCCAGCGCCGCACCGTATGGAGTCCAGTTCACCACCGTTGCCGATCGCCAGCAGCTCGTCGCCCAGATGACCAACCTGCCGCTCGTCCTGCGCGGGCTGCTTGGCCAGCCCATCAACATCGAACTGCTGGGTGGCTTCCTCTCGTGGCGGGTCGGCAACGTGCTGCCGGTAATGCTCGGGCTCTGGTCGGTGCTGGCCTTGTCGGGAACCCTTGCCGGGGAAGCCGCCAAGGGGAGCCTGGATCTCCTCGCCTCGACCCCCACCAGCCGTCGATCGATTGCCGTCCAGAAGCTCGCGGGGCATATCAGCGCACTGGTCGCGGCCATGCTGATTGCAGCGGTCTTGATCGTGGCCGCCGGGCGCGCTTTCGCGGTCTTGCCCGGCGATGAGATCGCCTTCGGAGCAGCCCTCGGGCAGGTCGTCCTGTACGGGCTGCTGATCCTCGCGGCCGGTTCGGTCTCGTTTGCGACGGCCCCGATCCTGGGGCGGACGCGTGGTCTGGCGTTCGGCCTCGTGTTCCTGTTCGGCGGGTACCTGGTCTCGTCGTACGCGTCCCTCTCGCCGTTAATCGACAGTCTGCGTCCGCTTTCCTGGTACGCCTGGACGGCGGGACATCGACCGCTTGCGGGGGTGACCGATTGGGGGTCGCTCGCCCTCCTCGCCGTTGTGTGCCTCGTCCTCCTGGCCGTGGGCGTGGTCGCTTTCACACGGCGTGACCTGGGTGCGCATGGAGCCCTTGCCTGGCTTCGCCTGCCATCGCTGCCCGCCGGCGTGAGCGGTCCTATGACCCGGCAATTGGCCGATCGGACCGCCGTTGCCATCGCCTGGGGTCTCGGCGTGGGCCTGTACGCCGCGCTGGTTGCGCTGTCGGCCAAGTCGGTGGCCGAGAGCCTTGGCCAGTTGCCACAGATCACGGAACTGATCGCCGTCCTCTATCCAGGGGTCGATCTCAAGGAACCGTCCGGGATCCTCCAGTTGACGTTCTTTGGGTTCGCCTCGCTGATCCTTGGGCTGGCCGCCGCGTCGTTCGTGGCGTCCTGGGCCGGTGATGAGACCGGTGGCCGCCTCGCCGTGGTCATGGCCGCTCCGCTGACCAGGGCACGCTGGCTGGTGTCCAGCGGTCTGGGCGTCTTCGGCGCGATCGGGATCACGACCGTCCTCCTTGGGTTGATCGTGGCGCTCGCGGTCGCCAGCCAGGGCGGCGATGTCGTCCGGCCCGTGATCGGAATCGGGATCGTGGGGCTGTCGATGGCCGCCTTCGCCGGGATCGGCCTTGCGGTCGGCGGGCTGTTCCGCGCGTCATTGGCAGCGCCAGTGGCAGCAGCGGCCGTGATCGCAACCTTCCTGCTTGACACGCTTGGCACTGCACTCGACCTCCCCGATGCCGTCCTTGACCTGTCGATCTACCGGCACCTCGGGCTGCCGATGGTCGGCACCTATGACGGGGTGGGGCTTGTGGCCTGCTTGATCCTGGCAGTTGGCGGACTCGTCCTGGGCGCCTGGGGCCTAACCCGGCGAGATCTGGACAGGTAGCACCGGCGGGCTTTCGGGCCGGCTTGCCTGGAACGCGGCCTGTCCCGGCCGCATGGGGCTTCGCGTGGCACGGCAGTCTCGGCAGTCTCAGCCTCACAGCCCAATTCCCAGTTGAGAGGTTTCGCACGAACCTGCGTGCTCGTCCTCCGAAGCTGCACTCTGGGAGCACGAACGCGCCTATTCATCCCGATTTGTCAATTGGTGGTTGAGCGTCCGTCGCGAGGACTCGGCGCCCCTCGCGTTGAGGGCCGGTCGCGAGGACTCGGCGTCCGGTCGGCGCCCCTCGCAAGGACTCGGCGCCCGGTCGGCGAGGATCTTGCGCCCGGTCAGCCAGGGTCCATCGTCGGCGGCAAACCATCCCGCCTGCCCTGGCACGACCGGTCGAGTGTCGAGCGGCTAGCATCCCAGGATGGATCCGCTCATCATCGGCCTGATCGCCTTCTCGGCCGTGCTCCACCTCACCTGGAATGTCCGGCTCAAGACGGCAAGCGATCCGCTGCGGACCGCGACGATCGGGATGTCGGCGGCGGCGCTTGTCATCGTGCCGGTGGGCTTCGCCGCCTGGTGGGCATCGGGCGGGCCCGCGCTGCCCACCGAAGGGATCGCCCTCGGCCTCCTGTCCGGCGTGGTGGAGGCCGTCTACTTCATCTTCCTGGCCGCTGCGTATCGGCGTGGCGACCTGTCCGTCGTCTATCCGATTGCCCGGGGGACTGCGCCGCTGCTCGCCGTCGCCGTGGGTGTCGGGCTGCTGGGGGAGCAGCTCGGTGCCGCAGGATCGGTCGGAGTGGTGGCGCTGCTGGCCGGGTTTCTGTGGCTCCAGCGGCCGTGGAGGGCGCTTTCGGTGGCGCGCGCTCGGAGCAGCCGTGCGCGCCCGCCTAGCTCCAGCCCGCCTCTCCCTACCCCGCCTCTCCCTACCCCGTCTCGCCCGGCCGTCGATACGGCAATTCTGTTCGCCCTCGCGACCGGGGTTACGATCGCCACGTATTCCGCCCTCGACCGCATTGGCACGCGCCTGATCGCACCACTGCCGTATGCCGCCATTGTTTGGCTGACCGGCTCGATTGCACTCGTTCTCTGGGTCGCGCTGGTGGCCGGCGGTGGACTCCAGCGGGACGGTCCAGTCGCCACGCGCGAGGCCGCGGTCGGCGGTTGGCTCACGCTCGGTGCCTACCTGTGCATCCTCGTGGCACTGAGTGTCGCCCCGTTGTCGGGCGTCGCGCCCCTTCGCGAATCGGCCACGGTGTTCGCGGCGGCGTGGGGGTCCGTCCGGATGGGTGAGGCGGCCAATCGAGGTGAGACGGTTCGACGCGTCGGCGCGTCCGGGCTGATCGTGGGTGGAGCTCTGCTGCTGGCGATCGCTGGGCGCTGAAGTGCGAGCCCGCCGGGTAACGGGCTACTCGGGCTACACGGTCGGCGTCGAGGCGAAGATGCGGCGGCGACCCCATCGCCCATTGACCAGCGCGACCCCGGCGATCACGAGCCCGGTGCCCAACAACAGGCTGACGTCGATCGGCTCCTGCAGGACCGCGAACCCGAGCACGATCCCGACGATCGGTAGCAGGTAAGCCACGAGGGACGTCCGCGTCGCGCCCCAGCGGCCGAGGAGCCGGAAGTACCCCAGATACGCCAGCCCGGAGCCAAAGATCCCGAGCCAGATCACGGAAAACCACCCATCGACCTGTGCCGGCGCCGCCTCCCAGGGCCGTTCCACGACCACCGCCAGGAAGCCCACGATCACGAGTGCAAACGTCACCTGGAAGACCGCCGGGATTAGCGGCGGCAGCCCCCGGACATTGCGCCGGTTGTAGACGTTGCCGATTGCGTAGGTCAGTGACGACCCGAGCATGGCCAGTTCTCCGGCGATGTTGCCGGTACCACCGGCTCCTGCGAGGCCGGGCGACACGATGACCACGATCCCAACGAAGCCGATCATGAGGCCGACGACCCCATTGATCCGGATCGGTTCTTCGGGCAGGAACAACGGGGCGATCACGATCACCATGAGCGGCACCGTCGAATTGAGGATCGCGGCCAGGGCGCTATCGACGGATTGCTCAGCCCAGGTGATCAGGCTGAACGGCAGCACGATGTTGATGACGCTCATCACGATGAGGTGACCGTAGATCCGCCCGATACGCGGCAGTGGGGTCCGACTTGCCCGCACGACGATCCACAGGACGGCCGCGCCGACGAGGAGGCGCAACGCGATGAGCGTGAACGTGCCGAAGTCGTCGACAGCGAGCTTGATGAACAGGTAGCTCGATCCCCACATGAACCCGAGGGCCAGGAAGATCAGCCAGTTGAATCGGGCGCTGCCGTCGGTCATCGGCGCATCATACGGGCACATTGGCCTATGTGGGTAGGCCAAACCGGGCGAGGATCCGAGGTTCTCGCGTACCAGCCTGAACCGCGGGTGTGCGGGAATCGTTGCGGGCGGTGGCCGCGGTTGGCGCGGCGACGGGTGGCGTCGCGCACTCAATCACCACTTGAGAAATCTCGACGAACGTGCTCGTGCACAGTCCCACATGGCAGTCTGGTCGTCCGACCAAGCGGACTCGTCGGAATGGCTCAACTGGGAATTGATCGCGTGCGATCGGAGTACTCGTTGGGCGTGGCCCTGCGCGGCCGGGCGCCGAGGCGGGCGCGGCGGGCGGGTATTGCGGGGGCGCCGCGGCGGGTATTGCGGGGGCGCGGCGGCGGATATTGCGGGGGCGCGGCGGCGGGTATGGTGAGGGGGCGCGTACGGTTCCGCGCGGCGGGCGCGCGGGGGCGCCGCGGCGGGTATTGCGGGGGCGCGGCAGCGGGTATGGCGAGGGGGCGCGTACGGTTCCGCGCACCCGCCGCACCCGCAGCGGTCCGCGCCTGGGTCAACGCCGCCGCATCGGTACTCAGCGCCAGCGAGTCAGGATGGCCTCTCGCGCAAACAGGCGTACGCCGATCCGAAGCCCGCCGATCGAGACCACCAGCACGAGAACGGCCGTCAGCGCGTAGCCAGTCGCCCCGACCACGAGGGTGCCGGTCGCCTGGACCAGGACGAGGCCGATGATCGGGACGATGATGACCCCGCCGATCTGCTGGGCAACGCGCGGATCGTTCACTCGGGCGCTGACGATGATCCCGGCAACCACCGACGAGAGCCCGACAGCCGGCCCAAGGAGGAACACCCCCGCAAGCCACGAACCATCCGTGACCACCCCGAACAGCGCGGGGCCGTAGACCACCGACGCCAGCGCCACGAAGGCCACATACGTGACCCAGCCCCCCAGCACGCCTGGGACCAGGGCGGCGATGGCCTTGCCGGCCAGCAACTCGCCGGTCCTGATCGGTGTCGCCAGGACGGGCTCCAGGGACCGCACCAGCTTCTCACCGATGATGCTGAACGTCGCGATCGATAGCGGCACGTAGGCCGGCATCAGCAGGAAGAAGACGAGGAATTGCTGCACAGCGAACGCGCCCGCCAGTTCGCCAGGGGTGAATGACGTCCAGTCCGGTCGCTGGCGGAGGATCTGCTCAGCGAGGCTAGGGGGCAACGAGCGTTCCCCGATCAGGCCGGCCAGCGCGATCGGCGCAACGGTCAGCAGGACCGGTGGGACAACGATCGTCGCAACCAGGAGTCGATTGCGCAGCGTTTCGATCCACTCGCGCCGCAACACCGTCCAGATGATTCTCGCGCGCATCAGGCGGCCTCCCCGCCCGCGCCGGGCCGAACACCCATGACTCCGAAGTAGATCTGCTCCAGCGTTGAACGCTCGACCCTGACCTCGATGATCTCGCCACCGGCCGCGACGACCGCGCGAACCACGGCCGGGGCGATCGACTCCGGCTCGTCGGCACCGATGCGCAGGACGCCGTCGACGGATCCGACGTTCACAGGATCGATCCCGGCGATCGCCCGGGTCGCGCTCAGGACCTCCGGTGGGACTCCTCGTGATGCCGATCCGGCCAGCCGGACGACCAATGCCGCGCGTCCGTGCGTGCCGCGCAACCCCGCGGGCGAGTCGACTCGTAGCAGGCTACCGCGCACGAACGCGATCCGGTCGCATAGGCGGTCCGCCTCATCGAGGTTGTGGGTGGCCAGCACGATCGTCCGCCCGGCCCCGCGCAACTCCTCGATCGCCTCGCGGACCACGAACGCGGCCTCGGGGTCAAGGGCTGCTGTGGGCTCGTCGAGGAAAACGACCGATGGCTCGTGGAGCAACGCACGCGCGATGGCCAGTTTCTGGCGCATCCCCTTGCTGAACGTTCCGGCCAGGTCGTGCCGACGTTCCCACAGGCCGAACAGGCGCAGGTACCGCTCGATCCGTTCGGCCCGCGTTCTGGCGTCCATCGAGTGCAGGCGCCCGAAGAAGTCGAGATTCGCGTTGGCTGACAGCTTGTCGTACAGGCCCGGCGTCTCGGTCAGGATCCCGACCCGGGCGCGAACCTCGTCCGGTCGATCACGCACATCGAAGCCGGCCACCGACGCGGCTCCCTCCGTGGGCTCGATGAGAGCCGCGAGCATGCGGACAGTCGTCGTCTTGCCGGCGCCATTTGGCCCGAGGAGCCCGAGCACCTCCCCGCGATGGACCTCCAGCGAAACGTCCCGGATGGCCCAGCGATCACCAAATCGACGCCCAAGCCCGGTGGCGCGAAGGGCGATCGGCGCAGCGGTCATGTCGCGCGAAGTCTGGCGCACCGCTGCATGCAGCGTCGCTCGATCCACACTGCCTTTCGGTAGACGCTGGCGGACGGTATGGAGCCGGCGGAGTCGCAGCGGCGCCCACCCGTTGACCGCCCCGCGCTACCCTTGACCCAATGCCAACGCTGATCACCATGTCGATCCGCTCCTCCGCGCACATGGCTTGACTCGCGGGCTGGGTAATCGGTGATCGCCTTGCGCGTCCTGGTGACGGCGCTGGGCGCCGCGTTGGGCGTGCTGTACCCATTCACGTCCGTCATTCTCTCCGATTTCGGATTTGCCCCGGGCGAGATCGGCTTCATCTCCTCACTCGGGGCGGTGGGCTTTACGTTCGCCGCGCCGGCCTGGGGTCACCTTGCCGACGTCCGACTGGGCCGGCCTCGAACCCTCCAGGTGTGCGCGACCGGAGGCGCCACGGCGATGGTCGCGCTGCTGATCCCGGTGCCGCCGGCTGTCGTGGTGGGCCTGTTCGTGCTGTTCTGGGTATTCATGTCGTCGTTGCAGCCGCTGGTTGACGCCATCACGGTCAACGCGCTGCGCGGTCGGGACTACGCCCGGGTGCGCCTGTTTACGAGTCTTGGTTTCGCGGTGGCCGCGATTCTTTCTGGCCAGCTCTACGACCGGACTGGATACCACGCGGCCTTCCCGCTGTTTGCCCTGGCTGCGGGCGTCATGGTCGCAGCCGCTGCGCTGCTACCAGACGTGGCGCGCGCCGATCTCGACGCCCACCGACGAAATGCCCCGGGCCGGGATGGCTCCGGGAGACCGGCGCCGTCATGGCGGCGGTCTCTTGGCTCGTCCGGGGTCGCGCTTCAGGGCGCCCCCCGTCTTGGAGGGGTGCTGTTGGCCGTCGGTCTGCTCCATGTCGGGACGATCGCGGGCTTCACGTTTCTGTCGCTGCGCATCGAAGCGCTCGGCGGGTCGCCAGCACAGATTGCGCTTTCGTCCGGCCTGTCGGCCGGGATCGAGATCCCCGCGATGTTCGTGATGGGTGGCCTGGCGCAGCGGCTTGGGCTGCGGGCCATCTTCACGATCGGCGCCCTCCTCTATGCACTGTGCCTGGCCAGCTGGACGATGCTCGACACGCCGCTCGCCATCGTCGCGACCCGCGCGATCACCGGGCTGGCCTACTCGGGCATCGTCGTCGGGGTAGTCCTGACGATCGCCACGCTGCTGCCGGCCGAGCTCCAGGCCACGGGCCAGTCGCTTCTCCAGACCATCAGCTTTGGTTTCGCCGCCGTCGTGGCGAACGTGCTTGGCGGTCTCCTGTATGAGGGCGTGGGCCACGTTGCCGTGTTTGGAATCGGCGCGGTCCTTGCGGTCGGCGCCGCGGTCGTGGGATGGCTGGTCTTCCCCGCCGGTCCGCGTGGCCGGCCGTCCCCTCCGATCGCGAGTCGTCATGAACCTCCGGCACCGTAGCATAGGCGCGGACAGAGGAGGACTGATGCGGACCTGGGGCGGACGATTCACCGGCGAGACCGATACGCGCGCGGCGGACTTCACCCGCTCGATCGAGGTGGACGCGGCCCTGGCCGCGGACGACATTGCGGGTTCGATCGCGCACGTTCGGGGCCTCGGGCGGGCGGGTGTCATCAGCGCGGAGGAGGTTTCCGAGCTGGTCGACGGCCTGACCGCCCTTGCGGAGGACATGGCGGCCGGCCGCCTGGCCTGGGACCCGGCTCTCGAAGACGTCCATATGAACCTGGAGGCCGCGCTCGCGGAGAAGGTCGGGCCGGTCGCCGGCAAGCTGCATACGGGTCGGTCACGGAACGACCAGGTCGCAACGGACCTGCGCCTTTGGACCCGGCGGGCGATCGACGACCTTGACGCGGCGCTCGTGGCCTTCGAACGGTCCCTCGTGGGTCTGGCTGAGCGCCATGGCTCGGCCGTCCTCCCGGGCACGACGCACATCCAGCCGGCGCAGCCGGTCCTGTTTGCCCATCACCTGCTGGCCTACGTCGAGATGGCCGAACGCGACCGCGGTCGGCTTGCGGATGCGCGGCGGAGGGTCAACGTGTCGCCCCTGGGCGCGGGGGCGCTGGCGGGTGCCGGGTACCCACTGGATCGGGAAGCTACCGCGGCCGAACTCGACTTTGCGGGTGCCACGGCGAACTCGATGGACGCCGTGTCGGATCGCGACTTCGTGGTCGAGACGCTGGCTGCGGTGGCCCTCGGGATGGTCCACCTGAGTCGGCTGGCCGAGGAGATCACGTGGTGGTCGAACCCGCGCTTCGGGTTCGTCCGCGTGGCCGACGCGTTTTCGACCGGCAGCTCGATCATGCCCAACAAGAAGAACCCGGATCCGGCAGAACTGGTCCGCGGCCGCGCTGCTCGTGTCATCGGGGCCCTGACCGGATCGCTCGCGCTACTCAAGGGCTTGCCCCTGACCTATCAGCGGGACCTCCAGGAGGGGGTGGCGCCGTTGTTCGATGCCGTTGCCGTGTTCGAGGCCTCACTGGGCGTGCTGAGCGGCCTGCTGGACACGCTGTCCGTGGACGCGAACCGGATGCGCGAGGCGGCTGCGGAGGGCCATACGACCGCGACGGCTGTTGCCGATGCCCTGGTCCGGCGCGGCATCCCGTTCCGGGCGGCCCACCACATCGTCGGGTCACTCGTGGCAGCCGCGGAGGAGGCCGGACTTGGGCTTGACGAGGTCACGGACCCGATGGTCGGCTCGGCCCTGGCGGCGAGTGGCGATCCCGGTGCGAAGGCCCTCGCCACGGACACTGGAATCGGCGTCGCGTTGCGGGTCGCCGCGTCTCTCGACGGCGCCCTCGCGACCTGCGACGTGATCGGCGGGACGGCTCCGGTCCGGGTCACGGCCGCCCTCGCGGCTGCAAGGACGCGTCTCGACGCCTTGACCTGACTTCGCCTGCCAGGTCCGGCTCGGTCGGGCGACGGACGTGGGATCGACGCCCGATGGTCGCGTCGCGCCGGCCGCTCCGTCAGGCGACGCGGCGGATCACCTCGAGCGCTGAGGCAACGGCGGCGACAAGCGCATCCATCTCCATTGGCTTGGTGAGATACCCCAGGATGGACAAACCTGCGAACGCCGTCGACAGCTCGTCAGGTTGATAACCACTCATCACGAGGATGCCCACCCGCGGGTACGTCGCGGCAATCGATCGCGCAACCTCCGGGCTGGACATGCCGGGCATCGTCATGTCCAGCACAACCAGCTCCACGTCGGGGTCACGGGCTAGCACGGCCAACCCGGACGCGCCATCCTCCGCCGACGTGACTGCGAATCCGTAACGTTCGAGAATTCGGGTGGTCACCGTGCGCACTGCCGCATCGTCGTCCACGATCAGGACCCGCCCTCGCGACGCACCGATGCCGCCGATGGTTGCCGCCGCGTCAGGTGCTGACATCGATCGCCCCGCCAGCCCGCGCCCGCATCAGGTACCCCATCGAGCCGACCAGCGCGGCGAGATCGATCACCTCCGGCGGCAGGGCTGGTTGTGGAGCGAGATCGCCTCGCGTCGTATCGTCGTGCACTGGCCCCCCGGGCAATGATTGATGAGCCGCCATTATTGATGTGCCAGCGGTCGGCGGTAGTGCCCGTACAGGGGGGGGTGTGGCGCGGGCGCACCCGGAGACTTGCTCAATGGCGGTCGCCCGCCCGCCCGCAGGAGGAACCGGCCGCGACCCTCGGCAGCGTCGGTGACCCGTCGATCGGCCAGATCGAGCAAGTTCGCCGCGTCTGACGAGCAGCGGGCACAAGAGTGGCGTGACGCGACTCATCATCGGAGTCTACGCGCCTTCGTCAACCCGGCATCGGTCGAATGACCGATTAGGCTCGGGCAACGGCCCGGGTCGCCCAGTCCCTCGTCCGTGCGCGGCAGCGACTCGGTCAGATCGCTACGGTCGTAACTCCAGCGCGATGACGTGCCTCGGCTGTACGACCCCGAAGTGTCGGTGATCCGCTGGTCGGCGCACGACCGGGCCGCCAGCGCGGCGGCTGTGCCGGAGAGCGGGACGCCGACCACCGAGCCAGCCTAGTACCATCACGAATGATGACGCTCACGCTCGAGACGATCATGGCCGCGCCCAAGGCGATGCTCCATGACCATCTGGACGGCGGCCTGCGACCGGCGACCATGATCGATCTCGCCGCGGAGTTCGGATACGGTGGGCTCCCGTCCACCGACCCGGACGCCCTCGCGGCGCACATCCGCCGTGGCGCAGACCGCAAGAGCCTCGAGCTCTACCTTGAGACCTTCGCGCACACCGTGGGGGTTATGCAGGAGCGCGACGCGATCATCCGCGTGGCCGCCGAGTGCGCGGAGGACCTGGCAGCCGACGGCGTGGTCTATGCCGAGATCCGGATGGCTCCCGAGCTTTGCACGGAACGTGGCCTGACGCTGAATGAAGTTCAGGCCGCCATCCTTGAGGGATACCGACTCGGCGCGGAGCGGGCCGGTGCGGCCGGTCACCCCATCGTCGTTCGCTCACTGGTGACGGCCATGCGCCAGGCGGCGCGCTCCGTGGAAGTCGCCGAGTGCGCGGTCCGCTGGCGCGATGCCGGCGTCGTCGGGTTCGATATCGCCGGCCCTGAGGCCGGCTACCGGCCCACCCGTCATCTCGATGCCTTCGATCTCGTCCGTCGCGAGAACTTCCACATCACGATCCACGCCGGCGAGTCGTTCGGGCTGCCGTCGATCTGGGAGGCGCTCCAGTTCTGCGGCGCCGAGCGGCTGGGGCACGGGGTCCGGATCATCGACGACATGACGACCCGGGCCGACGGCTCCGTCGAGCTCGGTCGACTGTCGACGTTCGTGCGCGACCGCCGCGTGCCCCTCGAAATGTGTCCAACATCGAACGTCCACACGGGCGCCGCGGCGTCGATCGAGGAACACCCGATCGATCTCCTCCGCCGCCTCCGCTTCCGGGTCACCGTCAGCACGGACAACCGTCTGATGAGCGGCGTGAGCCTGTCGAGCGAGTTCGCGGCGCTGGACGCGGCCTTCGGGATCGGCCTTGGCGAGATGGAGTGGCTCACGATCAACGCGCTGAAGTCGGCCTTTGCGCCCTTCGACGAGCGCCTCCGCCTGATCAACGAGGTGGTCAAGCCGGGCTACGCGCACCTCCGCGCGGAGCAGTCACGGGTCGTCATCCAGTAGAGGCCGGGTGTGGTCGGCGCTCGGACCGTTGCCCGCGCCGCACGGGACTCCCGACGGTATCCCGCTGGGTCATCAGATCGGGTACCGCCACGCTCGGGCGTGCGTCGGACTCGACGGAGATCGTTCCTCGCCACGCTCGCTGCGGGCGATCTCAATGCGTGAGCGGGATATCGGTCGCACGATCGGCCGTCTCCGCCCGGCTCGATGGCCCGAGCGCCTGGTTGCCGCTCGACCGATACCCTAGGCGTAGGGCGATACACTCCCCGGATTGGACGGACCAATCACCGTCACGATCGGAGACTCTGACCTTGAGCCTGCTCTGCGACAACAAGATCGCGATCGTCACCGGATCGTCGCGCGGGATCGGCCGGGCCTGTGTCGAGGTCCTGCTTCGCGAAGGCGCGACTGTGGTCGGTTGTTCTCGCGAAGCGCCGGCCACCACGCCGGACGACGCCCGGTATAGCCATCGAATCGTGGACGTCGCCGATCCGGCCCAGGTGGAGGCGTTTGTCGCCGAGACCGTCGGGCGCTTCGGGACCCTCGACATCCTGGTCAACAACGCCGGCACCCATCCACCGACCCAGCCCATCGACGACGTGACCACCGCCGACTTCGAGGCGCTGTTGCGGCTCAATCTCACCAGCATGTTCGTGGCCTGCAAGGCGGCCCTCCCGGCGCTACGCCGCTCAGGCGGATCGATCGTCAATATGGGCAGCGCGGTCGGGCTGTACGGGCAGGAAGGCGCCGCCGCATATTGCGCGACGAAAGGCGCCATCAGCGGGATGACCAAGGCGCTCGCGATCGACGAGGCGGCCTTCGGCGTTCGCGTCAACAACGTCTGCCCCGGGGCGATCCTCACCCCACTTGCCGAGGAGGTCCACACTGTCGAGCAGCAAGCCTTGGTGGCGACCTGGTCGTGGATGCATCGATGGGGTCGGTCCGAGGAGGTCGCGGAACTGGTCGCATTCCTGGCCAGCGAACGAGCGGCCTTCGTCACCGGTCAGGACCTGGTGGTCGGTGGAGGGAATGAGTTGGGATATGGCTTGAAGGCCGGCGCCTACTTCGGGGCGATGCAGTCGCCCCTCGCCGGCCGCGGCGTGACACCTTCGGGCGAACCCGCTAGATCCGACGACGCACAAGGGGCATCTCGATGACCGTCACGAAGGCCCCGGCGTCGGGGAACGGACAGCGGGTCGCCCCGACCGACCAGGAGACCACCGCTAGAGCTAGTTCGAGTGCCGCCAACTCGATCCGCGAGATGATCATCTCCGGGCGATTGAACCCGGGTGAGCGCCTCCCGCCGGAACGGCTCCTCGCTCAGGAACTCGGGCTGTCGCGTGGGTCTGTGCGTGAGGCTGTCCGTGAATTAGCAGCTCTGCGCATCCTGTCGGCTCGACAAGGGGACGGGACCTATGTCTCGCCTCTGGATTCGCGCGACCTGTTCGCCCCGCTCGATTTCGCTTTGCGGGTGGACCGCAAGTCGCTTGGCCACTACTACGAGCTGCGGCTGATCCTCGAGCCCCACATCGCGGCGATGGCGACGGCCCGGATGGACGACGCCCAGCGCGAGGCGCTCAAGGAGGCGTTCGCGGGCTACGAACGCGAGGCCAACGCGGAGACACCCGACTCGGAACGGCTCATCGCCTTCGACGAACAGATCCATTCGGGTCTCGTCGAGGCGTCAGGGAATCCGCTCCTGTCGGCCATCGTCCGCAGTGTCGGCGAGGTAGCCCGTCGTGGGCGCGAGGTGACCGTCGTGATGCAGGCCGCTCCGATCGAGAGCCTCGCCGAGTTGCGGGCGGTGGTCGAGGCCGTGCTGGATCTCGATCCTCCGCGGGCGCAGGCAGCGATGACATGGCACATCGCGCGTTGGGAACACGCGATCCGCAAGGAGCTGACGCTCCCCGAGGACGAGACCTAGACCTAGGAGACGGGGTTGGGCGAGGGGGTGTCCGTGCTGGCCTCGTCGAGGATCTCGCAGATCTGACGCATCGGGGTCCAGATGAGGCCGGGGGCTGCACCCGGTGCCTGCTCCATGAACGAATCCATGAGGGCCTGCCACTCGCGGGTGCGTGGGTGCGAAAGGGCAGCTCCGAATGTGTCGAGATCGAAGTCGTCGACGGTCTCTAGGATCATGACCAGCGACCGCCCCGAACGAAAGATCCGGGTCGATCGGACGCCGGAGCGTCCGATGTCGGCAACGACCTCCGGCCAGACGGCAGCATGGTGCCGTTCGTAGGCCTCGACGGCCGGGTCATCGAGCAGGGTCGCCGTCAGCGCGAACCGCTTCATCGCGGTGCCGCCGTTGCTGATGACATCCGCTCGACGAGGACGTCCGGTGTGCGCGTCACGCCAACCTCCACTGACTACCTCGCTTGATGGAGGAAAGTGTAGCGGATGAGGTAGGACCAATCCAGCCACCATCAGCCACTCGGCTCGCTCGACACGATCACGCGACCCGGTCGAGAGCCGGCCAGACTTCATCGGCAAGTCGTTCGAGCGTTTCGATGTCAAAGGGCGCGATGAGGTCGAAGTACATGCTTCTGAACCCGGCTTCGATGAACGGCGCGATCCGCTCGACGATGTGGTCGGGCGGTCCGGCGAACGCGAGTGCCGGGCCCTCGCCGTGGACGAGGTGAGTGACACGGGCGAGTTCGCGCGCCTCGGCGAGCGAATCGCGGATGAAGATCGGCCCGGCATGGTATGAGCGCTCGACCGTGGCCTCATCCCGGCCGACCCGGTCGCACCACTCCAGGAGGACCGCGTCCTTGTGTCGGATCTCGTCGATCGTGCCCGGGAGGTTCCAGATGTCTGCATATCTGGCCACGATCGCCAGCGTCCTCCGCTCCCCCCCGCCCCCGATCAGTATCGGAAGGTGCGCCTGGACTGGCGGTGGGTCGTTGCGAACCCGGTCGGTCGCGTAGAAGCGATCACCGGACGGGGCGGCCCCATCCAGCATGCCCCGGATGATCGCGATGCCCTCCTCGAGGCGATCGAGACGATCGCCGACACTCGTCCCGAAGTCGAGGCCGAAGGCCTGATGCTCGGCCTCGAACCACCCGGCCCCGACCCCGAGGATGGTCCGCCCACCCGAGATGTGATCGAGCGTGGTCGCCATCTTGGCGGTCAAGGCGGGGTGCCTGAACGTGTTCGCGGCCACCATCGACCCCAGCAGCACCCGGCGCGTCGACGTCGCCCACGACGCCAGGGTCATGAAGCCCTCGAATTGCGGTCCGTCCGTGGAGCCGTGGCCGGGATAGAGGTGGTCCGATGCCCACAGGTGGGTGTATCCCGCGGCGTCGATCCGGCGGCCGATGTCGTCGAGTGCGGACCAGGTCGTGTGCTGTGGCGATGGGAGGATCCCGACCTTCACGCGCGGCGACATCCGCCTCGTCCCTCCACTCGATGCCCCGCGATCAGGCGATCGCCCGCTGAACTGTACCGGTCATACCACTCGGAGCGCCAGTTTGGTCGTTGTGGGAACGGTGGCGAGAGCACGCTAAAGATGGATTGCGGCATTTCGCCAAATTGGTCGGGCCATTCGCTTGACATGGCCATGTTGCGGACCCTATTGTCGCGGGGTCGTCGCTTGTTGCGCTTGGGTGCCGAGTGGGCCTCATCGATCGAGCCGGCGTGTGGAGGAATCGTAGGATGACCGATCTCCTGAGCGTCCGACGTTCGCGACGCGATGTCCTCAAATTCGCGGCGCTCGCCGGCACGAGCGTGGCCGTCGCGGCCTGTGCGGCACCGGCCAGCAGCGTGGTCCCGTCCGCCAGCGGTTCGGCGCCGAGCGCCGCCGCCAGTGCCGCGCCATCGTCCTCGTCGGCGGGTCGCAAGACCGTGCCGATCAAACTCTTCATGGTCTCCGGGAGCAACACCGACTTCTTCACCGAGGCCGGCAGGCGCTTCGGGGACAGCCGTCCATTCGACATCGCCCTCGAGGTGACCGAAGACAGCAACGAGAACATCAAGACGACCTACCGGACGCAGCTGTCCAGTCAGAACCCGCCGGACATCAGCTTCCTGTTCGCAGGCCAGCGATTCATCAAGGATGTCGCTGACGCGAAGCTGGTCATCGATCTCGCCCCATACGCCGACCAGTTCGACTGGGCCAGCCGGTTCAACCCAGGCGTGTACGAAGACTTCATCTATGCCGACACGCTGCCCCAGGTCGCCGTCGGTGCCGCTCCGCACGTGTTCGTCTGGTACAACACGAAGATCTTCAAGGACCTGAGCCTGACCGTGCCGGAGAACCGCGTCCCGACCGCCGAAGAGTTCGCCAACTACGTCAAGGTGACCGGCGACGCGGGCTTCGGGCCGATCGCGATGGGCAACAAGGACCGATGGCCGGGCGGCCACGTCGCGACGATCATGTTCCACCGGACGATGAACGTCGACCAACTCAAGGAGCTGCGCAAGGGCTGGTACGGCCCTTCGGATGCGAAATGGACCGACCCGGGCCCACTCAAGGCCTTGGCCCTCCTCCAGGACTACTCGCAGAAGGGGTACTTCGCTCCCGGCGCCAATGCCATGGCCGACGGTGAGGCCCAGTCGCTCTTCGGCAGTGGCAAGGCCGCGATGTACGAGTCCGGCTATTGGGTCATCGGCATCCTGCCGACGCAGTTCGCGGATCTCGAGTTCGACTACTTCCACTTCCCACTGGCCGATCCGGCGATCCCGCTGTCGATCATCAACTTCGCCAACATCGGCACGGTCATCTCGTCGAAGTCACAGGTCCAGGATGAGGCGGCTGCCTTCATCGATTACTGCCTTGGCCCGGAAGGTCAGCGCATGTACTTCGAAAAGTTCAGCGGGTACCCGTCGACGACCCTGCTCGCCGGGATGACGGATCTGACCGCCACCCAGCCCCAGTGGCCGGCGATGCTCGATACGGTGGCGAACGTCCCGAACAATCCGTTCCAGCTCGAGAACGACGCGCCCGGTGAAGTCGCGACGCAGTCGATGCAAGACCTCCAATCGGTCATCGACCTGTCGATGACCCCGGAGGAGTGGGGGACCCGTACCCAGTCCCTCCTGGAGGAGGTCCGGGCCGGGTAGTCTCTCGATCCAGGTTACCCAGCGCCGTCCGATCCGGATCCAGGCCATTGACCGCGACATCGCACTCGATCCGAAGGAGCCGCTCCATCAGACCAGGTCGGTATCTCTTCGGCACGCTCAGCGTGCTGCCGGCATTCGTGATGATGACGCTGTTCCTCGTCGTGCCGCTGATCGTCGTGCTCTACATCAGCCTGACCAACTGGACGGGGCTGGGCGAGATCCCCGACCCGAGGGGGACACAGAACTACACCCGGGTCCTCGGCGGCACGGACTTCTACGAGGCGCTCCGGGTCACCATCGTCTACACGGTCGTGGCGGGCTTCGGCTCCATTGTCATCGGGTTCGGTCTGGCGGCCCTCATCCGACAACGGCCGCGCGGCTGGCGGTTCTATCGCGTCGCCTGGTTCATCCCGGTCCTCGTGCCAGGCACGGTGACGGCGATCCTGTTCTCGAGTGCGGTGTTCGCTCCGAACGTCGGTGCGGTGGACGCTCTGCTCTCGGCCCTCGGCCTGCCGACACCCGTGCAGGGCTGGCTAGGGACACCGGATCTGGCGATGGCGGCCATCGTCATGACCGCGCTGTGGGCCGGCACCGGGTGGCCGATGCTCATCCTGGTCGCCGCCATGGAGCGCATCCCGCGTGACTACTACGATGCAGCCGCCATCGACGGCGCCGACGGCCTCGCGATCACCCGACACATCACGTTCCCGCTGGTCCGACCGGTCCTGGCCGCCGTCGTCACGCTCGAGCTCATTTTCGGCCTCAAGGTCTTCGACCTCGTCTATGTCATGACCGGTGGCGGCCCCGCGGACTACACCCGCACCCTGACCATCCTCCAGTACAACCTTGGATTCACGTCTGGACGCTTCGGTGTCGCCGCCGCGATCGCGGTCCTCATGGTCCTGATCATCGTCCCGGTGGCCCTCATCCAGCGCTACCTGTTCGCGCGTAGCTCGGACTGACGTTGTGACGTCAACGGGGACCGACTTCGAACTTGCGCGCCGAACGACCGATGAATCCCGCGCTGTCACGCGGGGATTCGCCGGCAACGTCGGCAAGGCGATCGCCTACTTCCTCGTTATCCTGTGGACGCTGGCGACGTTCCTGCCGCTGATCTGGATGTACATGTCGTCGCTCAAGCCTTTGAACGAGTTCCTGTCGGATCGCTGGGCGCTGCCGACCTCGCTGGAATTCTCGAACTACATCAACGCCTGGAACGGCGATTCGCCCGGCGGTGGTGTGGCGGTCCCGTTCAGTCTCTACTTCTTCAACAGCATCCTCGTGACCGGCGTCTCGATCTTCCTGACGTTGCTCCTTGGGGCGTTCGCGGCTTACGCATTGGCCCGGACACGCGTTCCGTTCCGGGCCTTGCTGGCTGTCCTGATCGTCGTCGGCCTGGCGCTCCCGACCCATGCATTGATCCTGCCGATCTGGGCGATCGAAGATCGGCTCGGCCTCACCAGTACCTACCCGGGGTTGATCCTGCCGTACGTCGGGACGGCGTTGCCGTTCGCGATCCTCCTGTTGGCCGCCTACTTCCGGTCGTTCCCCGGCGAGCTCGAGGATGCGGCGCGGGTGGACGGTTGCTCGAGCCTCGGGGTGTTCGGTCGGATCGTGTTGCCGATGTCCAAGGGCCCCCTCGCCGCCGTCGGGATCCTGCTCGCGAACGGATTCTGGAACGAGTTCCTGTTCTCGCTTGTGCTGATGTCGGACAACCGGATGAAGACCGTGCCGGTCGGCCTATACAACTTCAGTGCCGAGTACTTCACGCCCTACAACCTTGTCCTTGCCGGCTTGGGCATCGCGACGGCGCCGATCCTCATCCTCTACGTCATCTTCTCGCGTCAGGTCACCAGTGCCAACGTCGAACTTGTCAGAGGCTGAGATGAGCGAACTGCCCCCGCGGCTGTCCCGAGCGAAGAGCTTCCTTGGGATCCATCACGACTTCCACGCCCGCGCGACCACAGACCGGCGGATCGGCGCCCGGACCACTCCCGAGATGGTCGAAGAGATCATCGACAAGGTCGGCCCGGATTACATCCAAACCGACTCCAAAGGGCACCACGGTCTGTCGAGCTACCCGACCAAGGTCGGCAACCAGGCCCCGCTCATCGTGGGCGATCCCCTCCGGATCTGGCGTGACGTGACGGCGCGCCGCGGCGTCGCCCTATACGTCCACTACTCCGGCATCTTCGACGAGCGCGCCATCGAGCTCCACCCCGACTGGGCCCTGATCGACAAGGACGGCGTCCCAAGTGCCAAGAACGTGTCCGTCCACGGCCCCTATCTCGATGAACTGATGCTGCCGCAGATCCACGAGCTCATCACCGACTACGGCATCGACGGGATCTGGTCCGACGGCGATTGCTGGGCGACGGAACTCGACTACAGCCCCGCGGCCCTCGCGGCGTTCCGGGCGGAGACTGGCATCACGACGGTGCCGAGGGAGCCAGGCGACCCTGGGTTGGTCGAGTTCGCGGCATTCGCCCGCGAATCGTTCCGCCGTTACCTGCGCACCTGGGTCGACACCGCCCATGGCTGGTCGCCCGACTTCCAGATCGCAAGCAACTGGGCGTTCACGTCGTTCATGCCAGAACCGGTCACGGCGAACGTCGACTTCCTGTCGGGTGACAGTGCGCCGATCTGGGGGAGCTACCCACGCCTGGAGGCGCGGATGATGGCGCTCCAGGGAAAGCCTTGGGACGTCATGACCTGGGGGTTCGGAGGCAGGTTCACGCTCGAGGGGACCTCGACGGTCGGCCTGAAGTCGGCGGTCCAGCTCGAGCAGGAAGCGGCGACGATCCTGTCACTCGGGGGCGGCTATCAGTCGGTCTCGAACCAGCGCCTTGATGGGTCTCTCAATGCCTGGCACCTCGACACGATGGGCGAGGTCGCCGCGTTCTGCCGGGCTCGGCAGGCGCTAAGCCACAACGGCGAACTCGTGCCGCAGATCGCCCTTGTCCACGCTGGCGAAGCGAACTACGAGCCTGCCGACCCGCTGTTCAAGTCTGTCGGCGAGCTGGATGGACTCCTCGGGATCCTGGGCGCGATGCTCACGTCACAGCAGGTCGTGTCGATGGTGCAAGAACACCAGTTCGGCGACGCGATGGGGGACTATCCGCTCATCGTGGTTCCCGGCTGGTCTGGACTGGCCGACTCGTTGAGGGATCGGCTGCTGGCCTACGTCGAGGGAGGTGGAAACCTGATCGTAATCGGTCCGACCATGGTCGATCGATTCGCCGCTGCCCTCGATATCACGTTCATCGGCGATCTCGAGCCTGGCGCCACGAGGTTCATCGAGTACGCCGGCCAGCTCGATGGTCATTTGGGCGACTATCGAGCGGTGCGCTTGGGCGGCCGGGCTGTCGAATTCGCGCTCGTGCGCGAGGAATTCGACTTCACGAGCACGTCCGGAGTCCTCGCCTCCATCGCGGCATATGGACGGGGCCGGATCGCCGGCGTGTACTTCGACTTCGGGGTGTCATACCACCGGGCGATGAGCGCCATCACACGGCGGTTCATAGCCGGCCTGGCTCACGAGCTCTTCCCGGAGCCCGCCGTCGAGGTGACTGGCTCGCAGTTCGTCGACGTCGTCCTGGCCCGCAAGGATGGCCGGACGATCGTCCACCTCAGCAACACGGCCGGTCAGGGCGACAACGCCCGCGTGCACATCCTCGACGAGGTGCCTCCCGTGGGACCGCTCGAGGTCCGGCTGCGACGAGCGACCCGCCCGACGGCGGTCACGCTCGAGCCCGGTGGCGTCCTACCGGACTGGGACCACGCCGATCACGTGGTGGTCGTCCGGGTCCCGCGGCTGGAGATCCACACGATGGTGGTCGTCGAGGGCTGACGTGCTCTGGCCCAGGCGTCCGGGCGACGGAGTCACGCCGCGCGGTGCTGTCGCAGTCCAGGTGGGTGCCTCAACCGGCCCCCCGACCCCTTCGCCCCACGACGGCACGTACCGCCTCGACGATCTCGTCGACGCCGGGGATGACCGCCCGCTCCAGAGAGCCGGCAAACGGGATGTGCGACGTCCTGGCGCCAACGCGCACGATCGGCGCATCGAGCTCGTCGAACAGGGTCTCGCCGATCTGCGCCGCGACCTCCGCTCCGATCCCGCCGATCTTCCAGGCCTCGTGGCACACCACGGCCCGGCGCGTTCGTCGGATCGAGCCGAAGACGGTCTCCATGTCGAGCGGACTGACGGTCCGCAGGTCGATGAGTTCGGCGTCGATGCCTTCCTCGTCGAGGCGCCGGCAGGCTTCGACGGCGTGAACGGCCATCACCGAGTACGCGACGATCGTGACGTCGCGACCCGGCCGCCGGATCGCCGCGCGCCCCAGCGGGACCTCATACAAGCCCTCTGGGACCTCGGCCTTCATGGCCTGGATCCGTTTGTTCTCGAGGTAGATGACCGGGTTGTCGTCGGCCATCGCCGCGATCAGCAAGCCCTTGGCGTCATAAGCGTCGGACGGGGCGACGACCTTGAGCCCGGGGATGTGCGCGAACAGCGCCTCGAAGCTCTCCGAATGCTGAGCGGCCGCTGAGGCGATGGCGCCATCGGCACAACGCAGGACCATCGGCACCTTGGCCTGGCCACCGAACATGTAGCGGAACTTGGCGGCCTGGTTGACGATCTCGTCCATCGCGCCCATCGAGAACTCGACGAAGCTCATCGAGGCGACCGGGCGCATCCCGCGAGCGGCCGCCCCGACGCTGGCGGCCACGATCATCGCCTCGGAGATCGGCATGTCAATCACCCGTTCGCCGAACTCCTGGTAGAGCCCGCGGAACTGCCCGAACGAGCCGCCCCAGCGGATGTCCTCGCCGAGGACGATGACGTCGGGGTCGAGCCGCATGACGACGCGCATCGCGTCGTTGGTGGCCTGGCCAAAGCTCATCAGTGGCATCAGTCGGTGCTCCAGGTGGCCCGGGTCGGAGCGAACAGGTCGTCGAGGGCGGTCGCGGGATCGGGCTCCGGGCTCGCCGCGGCGAAGGCGGCCGCGTCCTCGACCTCGGCGGCGGAGCCGGCTTCCAGGGACGCGAGATCATCGTCGTCGAGGTCCCCGTGCTCGCGGAGCCAGGTCGTGTAACGATCGATCGGGTCCAGGAGGCGTCGCTCGGAGACCTCGGTCTTCGTGCGATAGACCTCGGGATCGCCGACGGAGTGCCCCTCGAACCGGTACGTGTCAGCGATGAGCAGGGTCGGACCGTCGCCCGCGCGGGCTCGTGCGACCGCACGACCGGTCGCTGCCAGCACGGCCAGGACGTCGTTGCCGTCGACCTGCTCGCCCGGGATGCCGTAGCCGGCCGCCCGCAGCCGCAGGTCGCCGACGGCGGTCACCCGCCCGACCGCGGTGTACTGACCGTACTGGTTGTTCTCGCACAGGAAGACGACCGGGAGCCGCTGGACAGCGCTGAAGTTGAGCGCCTCGTGGAACGAGCCCTTGTTGATCGCCCCATCACCGAAGAACGAGATGCAGGCCTCGGGCGTGCCCTTGAACCGGGCGGCCAGCGTGGCGCCGGCCGCAAGGCCGAACCCGCCGCCGACGATCCCGTTCGCCCCGAGCATCCCGGCGCTGAAGTCGGCGATGTGCATCGACCCGCCGCGACCGCGGCAGGTGCCATCGACCCGGCCGTAGAGCTCGGCCATCATCGGTCGCAAGGCCACCCGCTTCGCGATCGCGTGCCCGTGACCACGATGGGTGGAGGTGATGAGGTCCGTCGGGGCAAGAGCGGCACACGCGCCGACGGCCACGGCCTCCTCGCCAATGTACGAGTGCGTGAAGCCCAGAATCTTGCGAGCCAGGTAATCGGCGATGACCCGCTCCTCGAATCGCCGGATCCGGATCATGTCGCGGAGCAGGCCCACCCGCACGGCACGTGACGGCAGGTCGCTTCCCGGATCGGCCACGGCGATCTCGACCGGCTCGGTCATCGTCGCGCCGGCGCGAATTGAAGGATCGCCACCGCCCGGCCGAGGAGGAGGCAAGACCGGGCGGTGGCGTCAGATGGTCGGCCATCCCACGGGCGGGCCGGCGAGGTCCCGTCATCACACGAGATGTCGAGCGCGGTAGTGGTCATTGGATCGTGTATCCGCCATCGATGGCGATGGTCTGACCGGTGACCATCGACGACGCGTCCGAGGCGAGGAATCGGACGGCGCCGACCATCTCCTCGGGGTCGGCCAGACGGCCCATCGGCGTGCGTGACTCGAAGAATTCGCGCAGCTCGGGTTCGCGTTCCCACTGCCGTTCCACGAGTGGCGTCCGGGTGTGCCCCGGGGCGATGGCGTTGACCCGCACACCCAGCGGCGCCCACTCCACGGCCAGGGAACGCGTCATCTGTGCGACGGCGCCTTTGCTGGCCTGGTAGCCGACGCTCCCCGGGAACCCGACCGTCGCGCCCACCGACGAGATGTTGACGATCGAGCCGCGACCAGCCGCGATCATCGCGCGTCCGAACGCCTGGGACGTGAGGAACGTCCCGAGTACGTTGACCGCCATGACCCGCTTGAACAGTTCCGGGTCGTAGTCGACGGCGGGGGAGCGGCCGCCGATACCGGCGCAGTTGACCAGGACCCTGGTCACGCCGATATCGCGCCCCGTCTCGTCGGCGGCGGCAGCGACCGATGCCGGGTCGGTGACGTCGACTCGGATGATCCGCACGGCGGCCTCGGCGAGGACGTCGTCCGGCTCGGCTCCAGCGACATCGAGGATGATGATCTGCGCCCCTGCGGCGTGGAGTCCGAGGCAGATGGCTCGACCAATCCCTCCGAGGCCGCCCGTGATCACCGTGACCGCCCCGTCGAGTCGAGCGTCCGAGTCGTGCATGATTCGCCCCATCAGTCGCGACTTGGTGCGATTTGCCGCTTGCCTTTCAGGAGCGCATCGTACACGATTGGTCCATCCAATTCAGTGATCACGTCATCTGACGATGTGTCAACCTCACGATCCACCTCCCACACGGAAGGAGCGACCGGGCAATGCTGTTCCAGCCCGACGAGATCCGGGACCTGAGCATCCGGCTCTTCGAGCTGTCGGGCGCCCCGTCGGACCACGCCAGGCTGGTCGTTGATCACCTGGTCGAAGGGAGCTTGATGGGCATCCCCTCCCACGGTGTGCTGCGGATCCCGGACTACCTCGGCCGCGTCAAGGCGTTCCGCGAGGGTCGCGAGATCCCGGGCGGCAGCGTTGACCCAGCGGCGACCCCTGAGGTCGTATTCGAGGACCACGCCCTCACCCTCCTCGACGGGAATGGCGGGTTCGGCCAGGTGGCAACGTCGGTCGCCGTGGACCTCGCCGGCGACCTTGCGGCCGCATATGGTGTCGCGACCGTGATGATCCGCAACCAGGGCCATGTCGGCAGGCTCGGGGCATACGCGGACACCCTCGCCAGACGCGGGTTCGTGAGCCTCGCCTTCTGCAGCGGTCCCCGATGGGCACATTGGGTCTCGCCGTTCGGCGGGCGGGAGGGTCGATTCGCGACGAACCCGATCGCCTACGCGTATCCGACCCAGGACGACCCGGTCGTGGCCGACTTCTCTACGAGTGCGATCACCGAGGGTGGCATCCGGTACCGATTCAAGAGTGGGTTGCCGCTCCCCGAGGGCGTCCTGCGCGACGGCCAAGGGCGGCCGACGACGGACCCAGCTGCGCTGTACGCGGATCCGCCCGGCACGATCCAGCCGCTCGGCGGCCCCGAGAACGGCCATAAGGGGGCCGCCCTGAGCCTCCTGGTCGACGCGATGAGCACGTTGCTGGCCAACGAGGATCCCGACGACGGCGAACGGATCGGCAACAACGTCGCGCTCATCGCCGTCAAGACTAGCCGGACATTCGCAGTGCGGGCGAGCCGGCATGCCGGTTACGTGCGGTCAGCGGCACCGGCAGATCCGGACCGTCCGGTCATGCTCCCGGGTGATCGCGAACGGTTGGAACAGGCCGCGAACCCGATGATCGAGATCGACGACGTGACATTCCGCGAGATCCGGGAGGCCGCTTTCGAGGTCGGCCTGGGGATCCCGAAGCCCGTCTGAGCGTCAAGCCAAGGGAGCGGCCATGGACAACACCGCCGAGGGCAGTCGGCCGGTCATGAGCGAGGACGAGGTCCTTGCGCTGGTCGAGACGTGCTCCAACGCCGGGCGATGGGGTCCCGACGACGAACTCGGGACGCTCAACTTCATCGACCCAGCCGTTCGTCTCGCGGCGATCGCGACCGTCACGCTGGGACGATCCGTGTCGATCGGCAAGGATCTCGACACGGTCGCTTCCACGGCGAATCCGGTCCCGGTGGTCCACCGGATGCTCCTCGACCGGCACGAGGACTCGTTCTCGGCGTTCGACGTCGTCGAGATCGCGCCGCACGGCTTCGCCGTTACCCACCTTGATGCCATCGGGCACGTCTACTTCGACGGTGGCGTCTACAACGGCCGCCACGCCCGCGACGTGGTCAGCGCCCGCGGGATGTCGTTCGGGTCGATCATGGCCCAGCGCGACGGGATCATGACACGCGGCGTTCTGCTCGACATCCCGGCTGCCCGCGGCGTGCGGTGGCTCACCCCCGGGGAAGGTGTCTACCCCGACGACCTGGAACGGGCGGAGGTGCTGGCCGGCACGCGCGTCCGGCGTGGCGACGCGGTCATCGTCCGGGTGGGGCTGAGCGCTCGCGAAACCGTCGAGGGCCGGGAAGACCCGTCGGTCCGAGCCGGCCTCATGCCCGAGTGCATCCCGTGGCTGCACGAACGGGAGGTAGCGGTCTTCTCGGGCGACTGCATCGAGATGATCCCGCTGCCGTATTCGCGGATCCCCATGCCGTTGCATCAGATCGCCCTCGGCTCGATGGGCATGCCGTTCATCGACGCGACCGAACTCGAAGAGCTCGCTGCGATCTGTCGCGAGCTCGGCCGCTACGAGTTCCTGTTGACCGTTGCGCCGCTTCGGCTGATCGGCGGCACCGGCTCGGCGGTCAATCCGATCTGCACCTTCTGAGGTCTGCCGCCGTGCGTCACCCGATCCTCATCCCGAACCTCGGATTGGTCGAGTCTGTGACCCTCGTCGAATGGTCGAAGGCGAACGGCGCTGCGGTCGTCAAGGGCGAGGTCGTCGCCGTCGTCGAAACCGAGAAGGCCTTGGTCGAGATCGAGGCACCGGCCGACGGCACGCTCGGCATCGAGATCGCGGCGGGGCCGGAACTGGTGGCCGCGGACGCGGACATCGGCTACGTCGAGGATTGACGCCCCAACCATCAGGTCAGCGTGAGCTGGTCGCTGACTTCGAATCCCGGCACCGTCAGGCGAAGCCGGTCGTCGGAGACCTCAACCGAAACGTCGCGCCCGTCGCGCGTCTGACACCGGGTCGCCGGGACGAGGGCGGCGTCGATCGAGACCGTCAGGTTGGCCAGGGGTCGACGACTCGCGACCTCGGTTACGTGACGCGCGTCGCCGGCCGCATAGTCCATGAGGTGAAGCATCCAATGATCGGCGTGACGCTGGAGGACGACCTCGACACTCATCGGGGCGTTCGTCGCGACGACCGGGTCAGGTAGTAGAGCATGGACGAGGCCCCGGGCCAAAGCACTGGTCCAGACCGCTTCGAGGCCACCCGTCGCCCACGGTCCTGACTGGCCCGCTGGGGGGTCGAGTGGCACGGACAGGAAAATGCTCTCGCCGGCGCCGAATGCCTGACGGAACCCGGCCGCCGTTTCAGTCGCGGGATCAGGCGGCGGATAGCCCCACAGCATCGTCGAGCCGTCGGCGAACGGTCGCTCTGGCTGGGCCGTCCAGAGGATCGGCCGCCCGGTCGTGGCTTGGGCGAGGGCGTGGCTGCGGTTGATGACGATCGGCGTCCCAGGGAGGCCATCGGCCAGCGCCGGGTCGATCCGGCTGATGATCGTGAACGGGGACCCTGCTTCGACGGTCGTTCGTGCCCCGAAGACGTCGGCGAGGCCCGACTCGTCGCGCCGACGTCCTCGCTCGTCGAGCCGCGACGTGTCGCCTGTGGCGAGGAGGTGGCCGCCAGCGTGGACAAAGCGACGTACCGCCTCGATCTCCGCGTCGGACATCGCCGCCTGATCGGGTAGGACGATGAGGCTGTACGAGGACAGGTCGCGATCGAGCCCTCCGATGTCGTATTGCTGATGGGACCGGCGCAGGATGTCGTGCCATGCCTCCAGGCTCTCGAACATCCGCCCCCAGAGCCGCGGCGCGGTCACGGGCTTGATGGTCGACGCCAACAGGACATCGGCGACGGACGCCGGGGCGACGAGCCGAGCCGCGATCGAGGTGAACGAGCGACCGACCGCCCTGATGCCGTCAAACTGGACCGCGTCGCTGTGACCGTCCGTGTACGGCGCATGGCCGAACGTCGTCGAGCCGCCATGTGCCGCCGTGACGGCCCGCTCGAGCTCGAGGACGGGCGCCGGCTTGCGGTCGAACCCGTTCCAACCGGACGGGGTGGACGGCACGGCGCCCGCAGCCATGATCTCGCCAGGGAGACCCCGGCCGTGGGCCCACCGCGCGACGAGGCCCTGTCGCTCGTAGAACGGCGCGTGGCCCTCGACGGAGACGAGGTCACCGGCATCCACCGCGTCCCCAGGGGCGCCCGCGCCGTTGTAGGTGAGGAAGGCGGCCGGTCGATGCCGCTGCAGGATCGCGCGCACGTCGTCGAGCAGGGACCGGACACCGCGGACACCGAAGGCGAACAAGTCGTCGGCGCCCGCGGCGTCTGGCGTCAACAGAGCCGGATAGCCCCACTCATCGATGAACTGCGACCTGCAGGCGTGGCAGTAGCACGGCACGATGTCCTGGAGCATCCACAGTCGCGGACCGCCGAGGGCTGTCGTCGTGTAGGGCGACGGCCAGGCGATCGGCAGGATGTCGAGCCATAGTCCGTCGATGTCGTAGGACGCAGCGAGCGTTTCGATCTGCCGAAGCAGCAGGGCACGATAGGGCGACCGAACGCAGAGCCAGCGGAACGGTCGCATGGTCCGAGCCTGGCCGAGCGCATCCGTGGCGAGCCAGTCGGGGTGGAGCCCGGCGGCGTGTTCATCCAGGCAGACGCTGATGTAGCCGATGAACCGGAGTCCTCGGTCGCGACAGGCGCTCGCGAGCTCGCCGACGACGTCGCGTCCGTAGTCCAGGCCGTGGGGGAACGGGTAGTACAGGGTCCCGTGGTGATCCTTCGCATACAGCTCGACGGCGTCGACGCCCGAGTCGGCAAGCTGGTCGACCAGGAAGATTGGATCGAAAGCACGCCCGCGATCTCGGGCCCACTCCGGCGAGACGTACAGGACGTGGCTCTTGCCCAGCCCGCTCGCGAACCAGTCGGCCGGCGTACGCTCCATGACGTCCTCTAGAGGTCGGACCAATAAGGACGTAGGATAGCAGCGAGCATGACCATCCTCATCACCGGCGCCACAGGCACCATCGGACGTCACCTCATCGATAGCCTCACGCCGGACCGCCAGGTGCGGACCTTCGGGCGGACGCGACCAGACGCAGACATCGAGCACGTCAGCGGTTCGATCACCGACGTCGTTGCCGTCGGACGTGCCGCCGTCGGCGTCAACACGATCGTCCATCTTGCGGGCGTCCTCGAAGGGCAGGATCCGCTCAAGACGCTGGAGGTGAACCTTCGCGGGACGTACCACGTACTGGAGGCGGCACGCCGACATGGCGTAGCCCGTGTCGTCGTGGCAAGCAGCATCGCTGCGACGGGCTGCCTCGCGCCGGACTGGATCCCGCGACGCGTCCCGATCCGAGAGAGCGATCCCTGTCGACCGGTCTCTCCGTACGCCGCCAGCAAATTCGCCCTCGAGATCCTGTGCGACACCTACAGTCAGCGATACGGGATCACGACCGTCGCCCTGCGAGTCGCTGGCGTTCGGGCGCAGGGATCCTGGCTCGAGCCGCCATGGGAAACCGTACGGTCACCGATCCTGTGGACGTGGATCAGCGTTCGGGACGCCAGCCGTGCGTTTCGGTCTGCGATCGACGTCTCGGTCGATGGCTCGGTCGTCGCCCACGTCGCGGCCTCGGATACGTGCTCTTGGCGGCAGACCGACGACCTGACCGCAGACTTCCTCCAGGGAACCATCATCGACCGACCCGACGAATCCGACGACGATCCGCGATGGCCACTGTTCGACCTCGACCGGGCGCGGCGCCTGCTGGGCTGGGAGGCGCTCGATCGATTCGTGGCCCCGTCTCAGCATGGGTCGTTCGGGATCCCGACCCGCGACAGCCCCCCGGCGAACTGACGCCGCAGGATCCAGAGAGCGAACAGCCGCATGTATGTGCCGGCCATCCGGCCCGACCGCGTCGGGCGGAACGTCCGGTGCCGGTCGCAGCGGATCCGCGATCCGGTCCCGTCGGCCTCGATGCCGTACACGATCAGCCCGCCGGCGGGGAGGGCGATGTTCGAGTCGAGTTGTCGAAGGGTGACGACGCCCGGCACCGACCAGTCGTACCGCTCGCGGCTCCAGGCGAACGGGATGCCTTCGGTGACCTCGGCCCAGTCGGATCCGACCTCGTGCACCCGGTAGACGTCCGCGTGGCTCGTCTCACGCCAGATCCGGACGCGGTCGTCGTCGAACGCGGTGAGAGCCGCCACGACGGCGTCCGGCCGCAGCGCCGACCGGAGCTCCCAGGTGGTGTGTTCGATCACGCGCGGTCCGCGGCCGGGTGCTCGAGCTCAACCCTTGAGCTTGACGAGCTACGATCGCGCCTAGCGTGTCATGATGCGGACCGCCAGCGGCGTGAGGAGGCGACCGATGACCCTGTTCAGATCGCCGTCCGCTCCGCCGCTCACCTGGGACCCGGTGCCGTCTGGTGTGACCGTAACCCACGATCTGACGGTCGCCCCGCCCTAGACGGCCTGCCAGGTGACGTGGCGCGGCGGGTCCCACGTGGTGATCTCGGCCACGACCGACATCCGCCGTCCGATGCTCCTCGACGTCTGGCGTCCCCGCCTGCCGACACGCATCCGACGGTCGTCGAGCCAGGTCGACGACTCGACATAGGAGCGCCATCTCGGGTTGTTGGCCGGCTCGGCGACGAACGCGAAGACCCCCTCCGGTGGTCGGTCGATGTGGATCGTCAGCTCGGGCCGGGCCATCGATCAGGCCCTCTCCAGCCCGAGGGCCGTGGCGAGTTCCGGGGCCAGCGCTACGATGCCCACGACCACCATGACCAGCAAGCCGGCGCGCCCGACGAGGATGGTGCGCGAGGTCGGGGCGACCTGGCCTTCCCACCGGCGGACCCACCAGGCCAACGTCGCCAGCCCGGTCGTCACGATGGCGATCCCGATCACGACGACGGAGGGCTCGCTCGACAGGAGGAAGCCGAGCACCACGATCGGCAGCACGAGGACCGTGCCCATGACGGCCACACCGGCGTACAGCCAGGGGACCGGGCTCCGGCGCGACACCGGATGCGGCAGCCGTCGGTCGAGCCAGTCGTCGACGAGCGCGAACATGACGCCGATGATCGCGATCAACCCGATGAGCGACGCCACGACGGCGGCCGAGTGCTCGAGGATCCGGAAGTCGGGGTTCGAGCCGTCGATCAGGCCACGGCCACCGATCACGATCGCGATCGGGATCGTCAGGACGGCCCGGCGGAGCCCGACACCCGGGATCCAGGGCGACACGATGACCCAGATCGTCCCGCCAATCAGCCCGACGATCAGGCCGAAGAGGACGAGCGCCGACGTGCCCTCGAGCGTAATGTCGCCGATGAAGTTGCCGTTCTCGGTCACCATTCCCTCGGCGCCCGGAGCGAGCAGGGCCGCCAGCCGCATGACCAGTCGACCACCGATGCCACAGCCGAGCAGGCCCACCAGAATGCCCGCGAACCCGCCACGGCTGATGTCACGCAGGACGACAAGGATCCAGGATGTCGCCGCCCACTCGCCCCCCGAGACCGCGACCGCTGTCGCCGCCATCGTTCGCCTCCGGCACGAGCCAGGTCTCCACTATGTCGTCACGCGATATATGTGGCGTCGATCAGTCGCCACTGGCGGCCCGGGCCTTCGCCGACCTGACGCTCTCGATCAGCATGAACATCGAGGGATCGCTTCGGCCGCCCGCGCCGCAGGCTCAGACCGTCGCTGGCTCCGGGTCCGTGACCTTCGTTGGCAGATCCGCCAGGAGCGGGTCCGTCCAGGTCCAGGCCGCGCCATGATGCTTGCCGACCGCTCCGTGCCTGGCCGCCTCGACCCGCAGCGGCAACCCGAAGATCTCGATGAACCCGACCGCCGAGGCGTGGTCGAAGGCATCGCCCTCGTCATATGTGGCCAGGCTCTTGTCGTACAGCGACATCGGTGAGCGGCGGCCGGCGATGATCGCCTGCCCGTGGTCGAGCCGGATCCGGACCTCGCCCGACACGACCCGCTGCGACGACGCCACGTACGCACGAAGGTCGCGCGACAGGGCGCTGAACCACAGGCCGTCGTAGATCAGGCGAGCAAGCTCGTCCGCCACGAAACGGTTGAAGCGCAGCGTGTCACGGG
Source organism: uncultured Anaerolineaceae bacterium (assembly GCA_964427285.1). Taxonomy (GTDB): domain Bacteria; phylum Chloroflexota; class Limnocylindria; order Limnocylindrales; family CSP1-4; genus SPCO01. The sequence goes on along the minus strand of CAYRTS010000021.1, from coordinate 7,547 downwards.
ACAGGGTGAGCCCCTCCAGCGCGCGGTGTGCGGTGTGCAGGATGGTCGCCGCCGGCGTCTCGTAGATCTCACGGCTCTTGATCCCGACCAGGCGGTCCTCGACGTGGTCGATCCGCCCGACACCGTGGACGCCGCCCAGGATGTGCAGCCGCTCGACGAGCGTGACCGGGTCCAGTCGATCCCCGTCCAGCGCGACCGGGACCCCGCCCTCGAAGTCAATCGAAACCTCGACGGGAGCCGGGGCATCCGATGGCGCGACCGACCATTCGTAGGCGTCGGCGGGCGGCGTGACCCACGGATCCTCGAGGATTCCGGTCTCGCACGAGCGGCCCCACAGGTTGACATCGATCGAGTAAGGGGACGCCTTGGTAATCGGGATCTCGATCCCGCGCTCGTGCGCGTAGTCGATCTCCTGGTCGCGGGTGAGGCCCATCCCGACCCGCATCGGCGCGATGACCTCCAGCCCGGGATCCAGCGCGTGCGTCGCGACATCGAAGCGGACCTGGTCGTTGCCCTTGCCGGTACAGCCATGCGCAACCGCGTCAGCGCCCTCACGCTTGGCGACTTCGACCAGCAGCTGCGCGATCAATGGCCGGGCGAGGGCAGTCGCCAGGGGATAGGCCCCCTGGTAGAGCGCATTGGCCTGCAGATGTGGCCAGACGAAGTCGGTCACAAACCGCTCGCGGGCGTCCACCACGTAGGCCCGCGACGCCCCGGCCGAGATGGCGCGCGCCTCCACGCCCGGGCGAAGCGACCCGCCACCGAGATCGACCGTGAGGGTCACGACCTCCGCCGAGTATTGCTCCCGGAGCCAGGCAACCGCGACCGACGTATCGAGACCGCCCGAATAGGCGAGGACCACCTTCTTCATGTGTTGTTGACCTCCACGAGAGCATCGAAGCGCTCGAGCCAGCGCTCGAGGCGGGGCTCATCGGCAAACAGGACCAGGAGGGTATTGTCGCCCGCCAGCGTGCCTTCCTGCTCGCGCAGGGTCGATTCGTCGATCGCCTGGGCAATCACGCTGGCCGTGCCGGGCGTCCCGGTCAGGACCAGGCTCAGGCCACTGCGCCCGATCCGCACCGGGATATCGGCAAGGATCCGGCGCAGGCGGTCGTCGGATGCCGGCGTCGGGAGGGCGGGTGGATCCGCGGGCACGATGTACACATGGCCGTTCAAGCCGGCCGCCTTGTGCAACCCGAGTTCCGTGATGTCGCGCGAGACAGTCGCCTGGGTGACCTCGAAGCCCTGCTCCGTCAGAGCATCGACGAGTTCGCGCTGGCTGCCGACCGAGCGTTCGACGACGAGCCTGCGGATGGCCGATTGGCGGAGTCGCTTCAGCTCATGCCCGGCGCTCACGACCCGGGATTCACCGATCATGCGACGCCCGCGCGGGCTTCCCGGGTCGCGCTGATCCGGGTGCCAAAGGTCGTATCCGAAAGGGCGCGTTCGAGGGCGTTGGGGGCGGACGAGTCGGCGATGATCGCCTCCGCACCGCCCCAGCCCAAGGCTCCCAGGGCCGCACGGACCTTGGGGACCATCCCCCCGGCGATGACCCCCGACGCGATGAGTGCTTCGGCCTCGGCGACGGTCAGGGCGTCCAATCGTTGTCCGCTGGCGTCACGAACGCCGTCGACGTCGGTCAGCAAGACGAGCTGGCGTGCCCCGAGCCCGGCGGCGATGCCGGCTGCGGCGTCGTCTGCATTGACATTGCACACGATCCCGTCCGCATCGCGGGCGAGCGGTGCGACCACCGGCACCTGGCCGCCGACCATGATCGCATCGAGCAGGTCTCGCCGGAGCCCGACGACGCTGGCAACCAGGCCCAGGTGCGGGATCCGCTCGGCGATCAGCAGGCCGCCATCCACGCCGGACAGGCCAACGGCATCCACGCCGAGATCGCGCAGGCCCGAAACCAGCTCGCTGTTGACCACGCCGCGCAGGACGGCCGCGGCAACCTCCAGCGACTGGGCATCGGTGACGCGCAGGCCGCCCTCGAAGCGACTGGGGACGCCCAGCCGCTCGAGCCATTCGGTGATCCGCTTGCCGCCACCGTGGACCAGCACGACCGGGCGTCGCCGGGCAACCGCGGCCACCTCGCCGAGGACCTGGCGCTGGTCGGCAATCGTCGTGCCGCCGAGCTTGACAACGAGAATCTCGCTCACGTCGTGTATTCCGAGTTTTCGATCACGTAGGTCTCCGTCAAGTCGCAGCCGAAAGCCTCACCGGTCCCGCTGCCGAGCCCGAGGTCCAGCGCCAGGACGACCTCGGGGCCGCTCATCGCGGCACGGGCCGCCGCGCGGTCGAACGTGACCGGGCCGCCGCGCAAGCCATCGAACACGACGTGGCCGGCGATCGAGATCCGCAGGGTCGACGGATCGACGGTCGCCTGGGTACCGGCCCGGCTGGCGGCTTCACCCGGCGCAATCCCGGCCGCCTCCAGCACCGACGCGATTGCCAGGCGAGCATTGCCCGCCGCACCGGCGATGCGACCCCAGTTCGGGTCCCGGCCGTGCGCGGCCGCCTTCACCAGGCTGGACGAGACCACGGATCGGGCGACGGCCCGTGCCTCCGCGTCGTCTCGGGCGCCGGTCACCGACGCCGTGATGAGCGTCGTAGCGCCCTCGCCGTCGGCGGCCTGCTGGCGAGCAAGGTCACGGGCGACGGCTTCGATCGCGGCGCCGAGGGCGGCAGCCGCCGGCGTGCCCGGTTCGGCGACGGGCGCACCGCAAGCCCCCGAAGCCAGGACGAAGACGGTGTCGTTGGTGCTGGTGTCTCCGTCAACCGAGGTCTGGTTCCAGGTCCGCGCGGCGGCCGGTCGAAGCAGGCCCCACAGCGTCTCGGGCGCGACCGCGGCGTCGGTCAGGATCACGGACAGCATCGTGGCCATCTGCGGATGAATCATCCCGACACCCTTGGCGATCCCGCTGACCATGACGGCCACGGACCCGCCGCCAGCACCGGGCAGGTCTACGGTGGTCGTCGCGGTCTTGGCCACCGAATCGGTGGTGCACAGGGCGACGGACGCCGCGCGCCACCCCTCGTCATCGGCCGACAAGGACGGCACCAGCGTCGACAACCCGCCGGCCACTCGATCCAGGGGCAGGCGCGTCCCAATGATCCCGGTGGACAGGTGCAGGGTGCGCTCGATCGCCGCGCCGGTCGCCCCGGCCAGTAGCCGGGCGATTTCGAGCTGGTCGGCGTCGCCGGCCGGGCCCGTGGCAGCATTGGCGCAGCCACTCGTCGAAATGATCGCCTCGGCCCAGCCGAATCCGCCGCGCGGATCGCCCGATGAAGCCGCCAGGTGGGCACGAGACAGCCGGACAGGGGCCGCCGCGAACGCATTTGGCGTGAAGACCGCGGCGGCAGCGGCCGGCTCGCCGATCACCGTGATGACCACGAGGTCGGGGCGCCCGGAGGCCTTGATCCCGGCGGCCAGCCCGCCGGCCCGGAAGCCGGAAGGCAGGGCTGCGCGTCGCTCGACAGCTGGAAGGTCCGTCCTGGCCATCGGGACGGGAGGCGGCAAGGTGGTGCTCATGGCGCCAGCGGGAGCTGCTCCAGACCTGCGATCTCCGGCAGCCCGTGGACGAGGTTGAAGGCCTGGATCGCCTGTCCCGCCGCGCCCTTGACCAGGTTGTCCTCCACCCCTATGGCCACGATTCGATTGGTCCGCTCATCACGATGCACATGGATCAGCACCTGGTTGCTCCCGGTCACGTGCTTGGTGGCGGGTGGCGCCGCGACGACCCTCACGAACGGTTCATCAGCGTAGGCCGCGGCATACAGCCCATCAAGTTCGGCCTGGGTGACGGGCCGGGTCGGCCGGACGTGGCACGCGGACAGGATGCCGCGGGTCATCGGAATCAGGTGCGGCAGGAAGTCGACCGCGATGATCCCGGGGTTCGCGCCCGGATCGAGGCCCTCCCGTGCGCCGATCGTGGCCAGCTCCTGCTCGATCTCGGCGACATGACGATGCCCGCCCAGGCCGTACGCCTTGACACTCTCGTTGACCTCGGCAAAGCCGAGATCCGGCTTCGCCTCCCGGCCGGCGCCCGAGACTCCACTCTTGGCATCCACGACAAGGTCCGCGATGAGTCCTGCCCTTACAAGCGGCGCGAGCGCGAGCAGGGTCGCGGTCGGGTAGCAGCCCGGCGCTCCCACGATCGCAATCGGCGAATCGACGAGCGCGGCCAACTCGATGCGATGCAGCTCCGGCAGCCCATAGACCGCGGTCCCGAGGAGGTCCGGCCGCGGGTGCTCGAAGCCGTACCAGCGCGGATAGTCGGCCGGGTCGCGAAGGCGGAAGTCGGGGCCCTGGTCGATGATCGCGACGCCGGACGCAGCGAGCTCCGGCACGATCGCGGCGGCCGCTCCATGTGGCAGCGCGAGAAACACGGCGTCGAGCGCCCCGATCCCGGGCAGCTCGGAGTTCACGGTGAGACCGGTCGAGGCGAGATGCGGGTGGATCCCGGCGATCGGGTCGTGATCCCGACCTCGACCCACCAGACCGACAAGCTCCACGTTCGGATGGCGCGCCAGGAGGCGCACGAGTTCGGCGCCGACATACCCGGTTGCGCCGACAATGCCCACCCTGATCCGTCGCGGTCCGCCGGCCGGATCGATGCCGCGCGCAGAACGAGGGAGGAACCCTGTGGCGGAGATTGGAAGCGTAGCGGTCACGGTGGCATGACTATACAGTCTAATGCATAGTCATGCAATGATCAGTTTGGCAGCGTGTATCCTGGCAACTCGATCGTGGTCAGGATCGCGTTGGGCTCAGAGATCGCCCTCGAATGTGTCGCACCTCGCCGGATCGCCATCCTGATACCCGGTCCTGAACCAATCCTGCCGCTGCGCGGACGAACCGTGCGTCCACGAGTCCGGATTGACCTGACCTTGCGTCGCCTCCTGGATTCGATCGTCGCCGACGGCAGCCGCGGCATCCAGCGCGTCGGCGATCTGTGCGTCGGTCAGCGGCTCCAGGAACCCCGTACCGGCCGCATGGTTGGCCCAGACGCCCGCAAAGCAGTCGGCCTGGAGCTCCGTGCGGACGGCGCGACTGTCCGCTCCGGATCCGCCACCACTCGCGTCGAGGACGCCGAGCAGATCCTGGACGTGGTGGCCGTATTCGTGGGCCACCACGTAGCCCTGGGCGAGCGACCCACCCTGCGCTCCGAACCGGTCGCGCAGGTCGGCGAAGAAGTCGAGATCGATGTAGATCAGGGCATCGGGCGGGCAGTAGAACGGGCCGGTCGCCGAGGTGGCCGTCCCGCAGGCGCTCGAAGTCACGCCGGAGAAGATGACCGTGTCGGCCGGTTGGTAGGTTTCGCCGGACGCGGCGAACGACTCCGTCCAGTAGCTTTGAATGCTGTTGACATAGCCGAGGATCCGACAGTCATTGCGCTCGTTGGCGTCCTGGCCGGTCTGACAGTCCGTGGCCATCGCGGAACTTTCCGGGCCGACCACGGCGCCGGGCTCCAGGAGCGGCCCGAGATCGTTCGGGTTGCCGCCCAGCAGGGCATAGACCAGCAGGATGACGATCCCCAATCCGCCTCCCCCAAGCGCCACGCCGGTTCGACCGCCGGGCACGCCACGACGATCGGTGATCTGGCCCGGATCGAGCCTTGCCTTGGGGTTAAACGACATGCTTGGACCTCACAGGTGGACGTCCCGTGATTGTACGACCCGCCTGATCACGTTCCTGCACCGACCCACGACTAGAGTGGTCACAGGCACATAACAGTTCGCCGGCGCAGGGCGCATCGGACAGCGCGAGGTCTCTCGCCCTCAGATCCAGCGGCGCCAGCGAGCGACGGCGACGACCCCGACGGCAAGGCCGATCATGACGGCGAGCACATATGCGAAGTTGCCCGTGTCCTCGAACAAGGGCAGCTCGAAGTTCATGCCCATCACGCCGGCCATGACCACGGACGGCAGCAAGATCGCGGACAGGATGGTCAGGATCTTCATGACGTCGTTGTTCCGCTGAGCCGCCCGGCCCATGAAGATATCGAAGGTCCCGAGCAGGGCATCGCGCGCCGTGTCGATGGCGCCAAGCGCGCGCTCCAGCCGGTCCATCAGGCCCGGCCACGGCTGGCCAATCCTTTCTTCGACTCGCATTTCCGGTCGAGCCAGGGTGGCAAATGCCTCGCGGTGTGGTGCCACGACTCGGCGCGTCGCGGCAATGCGCCGGCGGATCTCCACGATCTCGGCGAGGAATTCACGGTCGTCAGTCCCGCGCAGGGCCCGAGCGTCGAGCGCATCGATGGCCAGCTCAATCTCCTCGACGACGAGGAAGTATCCGCCCAGAACCTCGTCGACGATCGAGGAGAGGAGGTCGGCGGCCCGGAGCTCACCCAGGCGGGTCTCGCCGGTCAGTCCGGCTCGATATCGCTCGATGGCCGGAAGCTGGCCGCGATGGACGGTCACGACCACGTCATTGCCGGCGACGATATCCAACTCCGTTGGCGCATTGGGAAAGGACCCTTCGGCCGAAGGTTCGAACGCCTGGATGGTCAAGTGAAGGTAATCGCTGGTCCGCGTCGAGCGCACCGTTCCGGAGTCTTTCCCGACCCGAACCAGCTCGCGGGCGTCGAGGCCAAGCGTATCCGCCAGGTCCGCGAGGACGTCATCCGCCTGGTCGCGATCGACGTCGATCCAGAGCAGCTGTTGCTTCTGGATCGACGCGATGGCATCTGCCCAGGACGCGACCTCACGATCACGTCCCTCCGCATCGAACAGGCGAGCCGTGGGCGCTCCCACGCGGGTCAGGACAGCGTCGAGAGAAGCACGGCGCTCACGACCGCGACGAGCGCCAAGGCGTACTGGAGAACGATCATCGATCGGTCGTTCGGCGCACTGCGCACCTGGTTGACGTGGGTTGTGGCAGACATCGTGTTTGACCCTCAGATTCGGTACCGCGAACTCCCCGTTGCTGCCATGGTGCCCGGCCGCAGGCTGCATGGGTATGAGAGGGCGGCATCGTCGGCATATCGCCCGTGTTGCGATCGCAGACCGTCACAGCCAAATCGCGTAACCGATGGTCCGGCGTTTATGCCGTTGTAACGCCGCGGCGCGTCCCCGTAGTCGGCACAGACCCTTGCCCGGCCGACCATGGGGGCATCCCGGTCCTCGGGAAGGTTGCCCGGCTAGGCGAGCAACAATCATCATCGGATGAGGAGTGCAACATGAGCATCATCGCGTGGATCGTCCTCGGCGCCATCGCTGGATATCTGGCCGGCTTCTTCGTCAAGGGTGATGAGGGCCTGGGTGTCATCGGTCACATCGTTCTGGGCATCATCGGCGCCCTCGTCGGGGGCTTCCTGGCCGGCGCCCTGTTCAATTCGAGTCCGATTGACGGCCCGCTCGACATCAGCTCGATCGTCGTTGCGACCATCGGGGCCGTGATCACGGTCGCGGTCGTGGGCATGTTGACCGGGAGGACGCGGATGGGTCGCGGGCCGGTTTGACTTCACGCGGGACCACGAGCTCGAATTTCGAACGAACTCGCTAATCACCACGGAGCGGCTGGGGCTGCTCCCGTCTCGCAC
>CAYRTS010000020.1:0-44346 GCA_964427285.1 uncultured Anaerolineaceae bacterium | reverse complement strand
GGGGGGCGAATAGGGGGGGAAGGGGGGGCGCGGAACGGGCGCAAATGGGGCGCGGGTGGACGGAACGAGCGCCAGCTCGTCGATCGCCCGCAGGATGGCGCCAACGCCGCTGGACCTTCGGGTTAGACGGCGGCTCCGCTGACCTGGGTGGCGACCCACAGGATCACCAGCATGCCGACCAAGGATCCACCGACCTTGGCGACCCGTCGCACGTCACGCGCGACGTAGGCGTATTCGTTCGCGGCGGCAGCGCCCAACGATAAACTCGAGCGGACCACCGCCTCGCTCCTGGCGCCCTGCGCTCGACTGCGGCGGACTTCCTCGGCCTGGCGTTCCTGGGCGACGATGACCGCCTCGATCTGCGATGCCCTGGCCTCTTCACCGGCGGTCAAGGATGCCGGGAGGACAGCCGACGCTGGAGTCGGTCCCTTCGATGCGGGGGTCGCGGCTGGTCGGTTGGCCGGTCGCGCCGTCGGCGGGCGCTGGCCGGGTCGGGTCATCGTGCCCCTGGCTCGCTTGGCCATGTGTGGTCGAGGGCCTCCATCGAAGCTGAGGTGAAGGTTCGCGATCCGTTGGACGTCGCGGTCTGGTTGTTCGAGGGCAGAGGATAGCACCGGCCGCGGACGAGCTGGGTCGGGTCGCTCGACGGGGCTCCAGGAACGCCTGCCTGCTAAACTCCGGATCGCCTTCGGAGGACTATCGAATCGACCTCGACGCATTCATTCGACCCAATCTCGGCGCGATCGTCGTCGGACTTGGCGGCGCCGTTGTAGTCCTCGCGGTCGCTTCTCTCCTGCTCGCGCGGCGAACGCGGTCTCTCGACGCTCGCCTACGCGGGATCACGCGGGGCGCCGAGGGGCGGAGCCTCGAAGCGATCCTCGATGCGCACCTCGAGAAGGTCTACGCCATGGCGCGTGAGCTCGAGGGAATCGCGGTTCGGACGGAGATCCTGGAAGCGGCGCAGCGACGGTCGTTCCAGCGACTGGGACTTGTTCGCTACAACCCGTTCGAGGAAACCGGTGGCAACCAGAGCTTTGCCCTGGCCCTGCTTGATGCAACCGGCGACGGCTGGATCCTGTCCAGCCTGCACGCCCGGGCGGGGACACGGGTCTACGCGAAGGCGATCAAGGGTGGTCGCTCGGACGCCGGCCTGTCGGAGGAGGAGATCGCGGCGCTGGCGCAGGCTACCGCGTGACACCCTAGGTGGCACGGCGCCGGACCATCCTGCCGCCATGCCCCCTTCAACCACCTCTCCGGAGGCCGCCGATCCAGCACCACCAAGGGCAGGCGTGAGGTCGGCGAGGCTTCGCGGTCGCCGGGACCCGTCGCCGCTTCAGCAGATTTCTGCGTGGCGGGACCTGGTCCCGGTCAAGGACCCGTCGCTCACCACCGCGGTGTCGCCAGGACTGCAGGACCTTCTTGGCGGACTGAACCCGGATCAACTTCGCGCCGTGACCCACGGCGATGGGCCGCTGATGGTCGTGGCGGGCGCGGGGACCGGCAAGACCCAGGTGCTCACCCGGCGCATCGCCTGGTTGATCGCCACCCGCCGGGCGAGGCCCGCGGAGATCCTTGCGCTCACATTCACGGACAAGGCCGCCGAGGAGATGGCCATCCGGGTGGACCAGCTGGTGCCGTACGGCTATACGGACACCGCGATCTCTACGTTCCATGCGTTCGGGGACGGCCTGATCCGGGAATACGCCCTGGAGCTTGGCCTGCCTCCGGATGTTCGTGTGCTGTCGCGGGCGGAGGTCGTGATCTTCCTGCGCGAGCACCTCTTCGAGTTCGACCTGGACGCCTACCGCCCGCTGGGCGACCCAACCCGTTTCCTGGCCGCGCTCGCCACACTGTTCAGCCGCTGCAAGGACGAGGACATCTCGCCCGAGGACTACCTGCAGCAAGCCGATCGGGTCTCGGCGTCGGCGGCGCGCGTGGCGGAGATCGTTGACGTGATGGCTCGCGACGGCGGGCCAGATTCTGGCCAGCCCGAGGCCGCTGCAGCCGCCGTCGAAACGGCCGCCCGACAGCGCGAGCTAGCCGCGGCCTACGCGACCTATCAACGCCTGATGGCGACCAGCAACTGCATCGATTTCGGTGACCAGGTGGCCCTTGCGCTCCGCCTGGTCCGCACCTCGGCGGCCGCCCGGGCTGCAATCGCCGGTCGCTTCCGCTACATCCTGGTGGACGAATTCCAGGACACGAATCGGGCGCAGTCGGAACTTGTGGCCCTCCTGGCGGAGGCCCATCGCAATGTCACGGTCGTGGGCGACGACGATCAGGCGATCTACGCCTTTCGTGGCGCGGCGATCGACAACATCCTCGCGTTTCGCGACCGCTACGCGGGCGCCCGGACCGTGGTCCTTCGTCGCAACTATCGCTCGCTCGCGCCGGTCCTTGATGCGTCGTATCGGCTCATCCGGTTCAACGACCCGGATCGCCTGGAAGTCCGCGCGGGCGTCTCCAAGCGCCTTCGCCCGGAACGCCAGTCGCCCTCGGCGGCACCCGTCAGGCTGGAAGTCTTCGCGTCGGGTTCGGAGGAGGCAGACTGGGTGGCCGCGGAGATCGGACGACGGGTGGCCGCCGGGGCAGCGCCGCGCGACCATGCGGTCCTCGTCCGGGCCAACGGTCACGCCGATGCGATCCTGCGCGCGCTCAACATGGCGGGGATCCCGTGGCGGTTCTCGGGCGCCTCTGGACTCTATTCGAGGCCAGAGGTCAGGATGCTGCTGGCCTTCCTGCGGGTCGCGGCAGACCTCGAGTCGAGCGTCGATGTGTACGCGCTGGCGGCGTCGGAGGCCTATGCCCTCGGGGGCGAGGACCTGAGCGCGATCGTCAACATGGCCCGCCGGCGAAACCGTTCAGTCTGGGCCATCGTGACGGAGCTCGACCGTCAGCCCGGGATCCTCCGGGTCGGGAAAGAGACGCGCTCCATCGTCCACCGACTCGTTGAGGACCTGACCGGCTACGCCGAGATGGCGCACCGGCGACCGGCCGGCGAGTTGCTCTACCGGTTTCTGCGCGGTAGCGGGATCCTCGCTCGTCTCGCCGGTTCCGACACGCCCGCGGCCGAGGAGGCGCTCCAGAATATCGCCCGGTTCTTCGAGATCGTCCGGGCTCAGTCGGCGCTGCTGGTGGACGACCGCGCGATCTTCGTGGCGCGTCATCTGGCCACGCTCATCGACGCCGGCGACGACCCGGCAACCGCGGAGCTGGATCCGGACGCGGACGCGGTCGCCGTGCTGACCATTCACAAGGCGAAGGGACTCGAATTTCCGGTCGTGTTCCTGCCGGGCCTGGTGGCCGGCCGCTTCCCGATTGCGGGGCGCGGCGAAACCTTGCCGATCCCCGCCGGGCTGGGCCGTGGCGTCCCGACGACCCCTGAATCGGCCCTGGCCGAGGAGCGGCGCCTGTGCTACGTGGCCATGACTCGCGCCCGGGATGAGCTGATCCTGTCGCACGCTGCCGACTATGGCGGCTCCCGCGCCCGGCGCGTCTCCCCATTTGTGCTTGAGGCGCTGGATCTGCCGACCACTTCGGGTGTGCCCGGTGCAGGCGCGCGCAGCTCGACCCCGAGCGAGCGACTGGCGACGTTTGAGGCGATGGCCACCCCGGTTGGGGTGCCGAACGGGCCAGTCACGGAGCCGCTGTCGCTCAGCTTCTACCAGGTCGACGATTACCTGACCTGCCCACTCAAATACAAGTTCGCCCACGTGCTCCGGGTCCCCCTGGCGCCACACCATGCGATCATTTACGGGGCGGCGCTGCACAAGGTGGTCCAACAGTTCCACAACCGTCAGGCCAAGGGTCTGATCATGACCGAGACCGAGCTTGACGAGGCCTTCGAGGCGGCCTGGTCGAACGAGGGATTCGTGAGCCGGGATCATGAGGAGGCTCGGTTGACGGCGGGCCGGGCCGCGCTGCGGCGCTTTCGAGACGCCCAGCTGGAGCCGGGCGTCGTCGTCCCCACCTACGTGGAGCGCGAGTTCAGCTTCGCGCTCGGGGGTGATCGCGTGCGCGGGCGGTGGGACCGCGTCGATATCGTCCCAGCTGGTCAGGACCGGGCATCGTCGGCTGGGGAAGTGGCGCGGGCGCCGAGCGCCGATGTCGTCTCGCCGACGCTTGGCATCCTTGGTCCGGAGCTGGTGACCATCACGGATTACAAGTCATCTGACGTGCGCGACCCGGCGAAGGCACGCCAGCGTGCCCGCGAGTCGTTGCAGCTCCAGATCTATGCGATGGGGTATGAGGCGATGACGGGCCGACTCCCCGACGCCGTCGCGCTCCACTTCCTCGAATCGGGACTCGTGGGACGGGTGGCGGTCGATCCGGCGCGCCTGGCCCGCGCCAAGACCCGGATCGTCAAGGCGGCGGCCGGCATGCGCGCGCGAAACTACGAGGCAACCCCGGACTTCCTCGCCTGCTCGTACTGCGCCTTTCGGGATATCTGCCCCTCCAGTGTCGCCCGGTGATCGGCCACTAGGGCGTTCGCCCCACTCGACGGCGGCTTCCGGACCGGTCACCGTTCGCGACCCGCCGGGAATTGGCGGGTTCGCACCGGAGTGACCCGTCGACGATGTACCGATTGGGCTCGATGACTTCGCGGTCTGCCCCGAACGCCGGTTCGGACGTCCTAGACTCACTCGTCATGGAACCGCGCGACCGGCTGGCGAACCTCGGACTCTTTGCGGCTGCGGCCGTGGTCTGGGTACTCGTCGGGTTTGTGGTGACCACGCGGGACCCCCTGATCGATCCGGTCGCGGGCTACATCGGGGCCGCCTTGATCGGGCTTGCGGTGGGACTGACCGTCGTGCCACTGGCCTGGCTCACGGTCTACGGTCGGCACAAGCAGATCGCCTACCGCGGCGACTGGCTCCGGGCTGCCCGTCGGGCGACATGGGTCGGGATCATCGTGACGACCCTGATCGCCATGCGGCTCGAAGGCCTTCTGGAACTGCCGCTCGCGCTGTTCATCGTCGCGATCGCCCTGGTCGCCGAGGCGACACTGTCTGCCGAACGCTGAGGTTGCGAAGGCCGCCGCGTCGCCAGCCTCTGCCGCCGCGTCCCGCCGCAAACGCGACAGCGGCAGATTCACCATCGACGCTCGACAGACGCAGCCTCAATCGTCGCGTCCCGCCGGGCTGCTACGCTCTGTTGCCACGGAGTCGTCCAGGCAAGGAGCACACGTGTCGTCACTGAGTGCGACCCGCCCAGCCCCGCCGCACGCGGAGGCAAAGGCACGGATCGCCGAAGCCGTCGAAGCCGCCCGCGGCGAGATCATTGGACTGTCCCACCGCATCCACGCCAACCCGGAGCCGGCATTCGAGGAGGTCCAGGCCGCCACCTGGATCGCGGAGATCCTGCGACGCGAGGGCTTTGAGGTCGAACACCCGGCGGGTCGCCTGCCGACGGCGATCCGGGCCATCCGTCGCGGGGGGAGCCCCGGCCAGTCCAACGCCCGTCCACGGATCGGGATCCTCGCCGAGTACGACGCCTTGCCTGGGTTGGGACATGGCTGCGGCCATAACACGATGGCCGCCTCCGGCGTCGGGGCCGCGATCGCCCTTGCCTCCGTGGCCGCCGACCTGCCCGGCGAAATCGTCTTCCTGGGGACTCCGGCCGAAGAACGTGGCAGCGGCAAGCAATTCATGATCGACGACGGCCTCTTCGAAGGCATCGATGCGGCGCTGCTTTATCACCCGTGCGACCGAAACCATGTCGCCAGCCACCCGCTGGCGTCCGAGGACGTCGACGTCACGTTCAGTGGGCTCCAGTCGCACGCCAGCTCCGAACCCTGGATGGGCCGAAACGCGCTCGACGCCATGATCAGCCTGTTCGTCTCGGTCGGATTGTGGCGCCAGCAACTTCGCCCGTCGGCACGCGTCCACGGGATCATCCGCGAGGGTGGCACGGCCGCCAACATCATCCCCGAGCGCACCTCGGCGTGGTTCATGATCCGTGCCGACAACGAGCCGGAGTACGAGCGGATGCGCGACCGCTTCCGGGAACTGTGCGAGGCCGCCGCCCGGTCCACCGATACCTCGGTGAATGTCGTGTTCTCCGGGCGCGCGACGACGATGCGGAACAACGCGGTCCTGGCGGATCGGTTCCGGGCGAACATGGCGGCGTACGGCCTCGTCGACCAGGGGGACGATCCGAACGCCGGCTCGACGGATATGGCCAATGTCAGTTGGGTGTGCCCGACGATCCACCCGGACCTGGCCATCGCACCCGAAGGGACACCGGGGCATTCCACGCTGTTTCGCGACGCGGCCGTGAGCCCGAGAGCGGATGAGACCACCCTGCTCGCGGCCACCCTGATCGCCCAGACGGCGTACGAGCTGTTCGCTGACCCGGAACTCGTCGCGGCCGCCTGGCGCGAGTTCCGCGAGGGGCGCTGACCGAAGCGTGCGCCCGGCCGGCGGCGGGGCGCTGTCCGAAGCATGGGGCCTGACGGCGAGGGCCAGCCTGACGGCGAGGCCAGCCTGACGGCGAGGCCAGCCTGACGGCGAGGCCAGCCTGACGGCGATTGGTGGTGCTACGATCCGTCGGCGCGCCCCGCTGGACGAGGCCTTCGAACCGGCGGCGCTCCCAGTGAGATCGGTCAGTCCCGCGGTGGTCAGGCCGCGACCGTCTCCGGAGGATCCCGTGGCCCAACCCTCAGACCATCCCGTCGGCGGCCGGGACTACGCGGCCACGAATGGCTGGGACACCGCGTTCGAGACGTACGACGACTTCGACTTGCCGACCTATGTCGGTCCCGCCACATTCATGAAGTTGCCGTGGATCACCGATCCCGATGAGTTGCGCCGGCGCGCTGTCGACGTGGCCATCGTCGGGGCGCCGTTCGACGACGCGGTGACCCATCGTCCCGGTGCACGGTTCGGACCACGGGCAATCCGGGAGGCCCAGTACACGTCGGGCTCGATCTACTCGCTCCAGCTCGATGTCGATGCCTTCGACGTGCTCACGGTGGTGGACGCCGGCGACGCCAATATCATCCCCGCCTGGATTGAGCGCAGCCACGCGATGATCTACCGAAAAGTCCGCGAGGTGGCGGGCAGCGGTGCGATTCCGATCATTCTCGGCGGTGACCACTCGATCACCTGGCCGGCAGCCACCGCGATCGCCGAAGTGCGCCACCCGGGGAGCATCGGGATCGTGCACTTCGACGCCCATGCCGACACCGCCAACGACAGCTATGGCGTCCTCGCCAGCCACGGCACGCCGATGCGACGCCTGATCGAATCCGGCGCGGTCAAGGGTCGCAACTTTGTCCAGGTCGGCCTGCGCGGCTATTGGCCACCGAGGGAAACCTTTGACTGGATGCAGGCCCAGGGGTTGCGCTGGCACCTGATGACAGAGATCGAGGAGCGCGGGGCGGAGGCGGTCATTGCCGATGCGATCGCCGAAGCCCTCGACGGCCCCGACGCGATCTACCTGTCGCTCGATATCGACGTCATCGATCCGGGCATGGCGCCAGGTACCGGCACGCCCGAGCCGGGTGGCATGCTGACCCGGGAGGTGCTGCGCGCCGTTCGCCAGATCGTGGGCGCCGTCGACCTCGCCGGGATGGACATCGTCGAGGTGTCGCCACCGTACGATCAGGCCGAGACGACCGCCATGGCGGCGAACCGCGCGGCGCTCGAAGCTATCAGTGCCCTCGCGGTCCGCCGCAAGGCTGGCCACCGCGTGCGCTGGGAGGGGTAGTCATCGGGACCCTCAGGACCGACGGTGACGATCCGGCCGTCGCGGCGGCTCTCGCCCGCCTCTACGACCTCGACCTGGCCGATGACCCAGGCGATCTCGACCTGTATCTCGCCCTGGCGGACCGCGCGGCCGGCCCCGTTCTCGAACTCGCTGTCGGCACCGGCCGGCTGGCCGTTCCGTTGGCAGATGCCGGACATCTCGTCACCGGAGTGGACATCGACCCGGCCATGCTCGAACGCGCCCGGTCGCGCGCGCAACTCGGCGGTGCGAGTCTCACGGATCGCCTGACCCTGGTCGAGGCCGACCTCGTCGGGCTCCGATGGCCAGACGCGGTCCCGTTCGGGCTGGCGATCATCGCGCTCAATTCGATCATGGTCCTGTCCACGCGGGTCGCCCAACGCGCGGCGTTTCGGACGCTGGCCGACCACCTCGCACCCGGTGGCCTCGCCGTCGTCGACGTCTGGATCCCCGATGCCGACGAGCTTGGGCGATTTGACGGCCGTCTCAGCCTCGAGTGGACGCGCCTGGATCCGGCGACGGGCGCGACGGTGACCAAGACCGTCGCGGCCCAGCATCAGGCGAGTTCGGCCACCGTGGCGCTGACCACGATGTTCGAGGAGGGCAGCCAGGGCTCGCCAGCGCGCCGCTGGGTGAGAGAGGACCTGCTGCGCCTCGTCTCCGCCGACGAACTCCATGCGTTTGCCGAAGAGGCTGGGCTCGTGATCGAGCTGCTGGCCGGCGACTACGGGCTGGGGCCGATCGGACCGGGTAGTGAGCGCGCGATCCTGCTGGCGGTGAAACCGGGCTGACGTGCGCCGGCATCCTGGCCGCGGCGGGCCCAGGGTGCCCGGTCCAGGGCACACCCAGAACGTCCGGGTGGGTCCGTGGAGCGGCCCTCGTGGTATCGTCGATGCGATGTCTCCGAGTGACCAGACGCGACTGCTGATCGTCGAGGACGTTCCGCAGGTCGCCCAGTACATCCGCGGCCTGCTCGAAGCTCAGGCGCGCGTCAAGCTGCTTGAGGTGGTGTCGGACGGCTCGCGCGTGGTGAACGCGATCACCGAGATGCGCCCCGACATCGTTCTCGTCGACGCCCTGCTCCAAGGCCGCGTCAAGGGGCCCAAGGTCGTGCAGCAGATCCGAGAGGCCCGTCTCGGCGTCCCCGTGATCGTTTTGACCGTCCCGCAAAACGCGGTCGAGGTCAGCGCCGACCTCGGGATCGACGGCGTGCTGACCATGCCGTTCTCCGGGTTCGATCTGCTCAGCCGAATCTCGCAGGTCCGCAAGGAACACGAGCAGCGCCAGGCGACCGGTACGAGCCGGCTGATGACGGTCTTCGCGCCGAAGGGAGGCGTTGGCAAGACCACCATTGCCCTGAACCTCGCGGTCGCCCTGGCCCTGCAGGCCCAGCGCACCGTCCTGATCGATGGAAGCCTCCAGTTCGGCGACCTCCGCTCGCTGCTCAAGGTGCCCGTCGACGCGCCGTCCATCCTGGACCTGCCGACCGACCGAATCGCCGAGTCCGATCTGGGCGACGTGCTCTGGCGCGACCCGTCGGGCATTGACATCCTGCTGGCGCCACCGCGGATCGAGATGGCCGAGATGCTCAGTGCGCGAGACCTCGAGAAGATCCTGTCGCTGCTCCGGCGGGTGTACGACTGCATCGTGATCGACATGTCGTGCCAGCTCAGCGACATCAATCTCGCGTTCCTCGATGCGAGTGACACCATTGTGGAAATCGTGACCTACGATTCGACGACGATCCACAGCACGATGGCGGTCGCGGACACCTTCAGGGCCATCGGCTACCCGGCGTCCAAGGTGCGTTACCTGATCAATCGCTCGGACTCGCAGGGTGGCATCACGGCGGCCGATCTTGCCCGCGCATTGGGTCGCGTCCCGGAGCACAGCGTGGTGTCGGACGGGAAGCTGGTCGTCCAGTCGAACAACGAGGGCGTCCCGTTCGTGCTGGCAAGCCCGACCGCGCCAATCAGCGTGGACATCAGCCGAACCGCCACCGAGTTGCTCTCCGCCGGGCGGATACCGGTTCTCGCCGGACGGTCCTGACCGCGGTCATGGCGGATCGGCGACCGATCGGAGTCTTCGACTCCGGGGTGGGCGGACTTACCGTTCTTCGCGAGCTGGTCCGTCGTTTGCCGGGCGAATCGACGATCTACCTGGGAGACAATGCGCGTGCGCCGTACGGCACGCGGTCCGATGACGAGGTGCTGGCCTTCTCGCGCCAGTCGCTTGATGCGCTGGCTGACCGTGATGTGAAGGCCATCGTGGTGGCGTGCAACACCTCGACGGCCGTGGGGATCCGGGCGCTGCGAAGCCGGTACGACCTGCCGATCCTGGGCGTGATCCGGCCGGGGGCGTCGGCGGCGGCACTCGCCACCCGCAACCGACGGGTGGGCGTGATCGCGACGCCGGCCACGATCCGATCGCATGCCTACTTCCAGGCCATCAAGGACGAGAACCCGGCGATCGAGATCTATGAGCACGCGACACCGGCCCTGGTGCCCATGGTCGAGGCGGGCCACCTGTCCGGGCCGGTCGCGGAGCTGGCCGTGGCCGCAGCACTGGCGCCGTTGCTCGGTGAGCGCGATGCTGCCGGCGAGTTCGTGTTCCCCAAGCCACCTGGCGCAGTGATCGACACGTTGCTGCTCGGTTGCACGCACTATCCGTTGCTCCACGCCGTGATCGCTGCGGCGGTGGGGGAGCGGGTCGCCATTGTCGACTCGGCGACTGCGACGGCCTCCGCGCTCGCGGAAGTGCTGACCGTCAACGGCCTTGAGGCCCCGGCCGGCGACGGTGAGCGACAAGACTCGATCACGACCCCGACCGACAGTGGGCCGGTCACCGGGGAGGCCGCCGTGCATCTCCAGCTGACGACGGGCGATCCCGGGACCTTCCACGCGCTGGCCAGCCGGTTGTTTGGATCCGCATTTCCGGACGTGGAGCAGGTCCACCTGGAGATTCGCGCGCGATGACCCCGCGGCCGCGCTGGCAATCTGACCGGGTCTGGCAGGTCGGCTTCCTGATCGGATCGGCCGTTGGAGCCGCCGCGACGGTCGTCGGTCGCCGCGCGGAGCGCGAAGCCCGGCGCGGACTCGTTGACTGGGCGGAAGTCGAACGGATCGCGATCGGCCGTCTCGCCTCGGCGCCCGGCGCCCTTGGACCAGCTGATCTCCGGGCAGCCGAGCCGGGATATGCGGCGGCGATGGACCGGATCGTGCCCGCCCTGACGGCGGCGCTCGGTTCAGCGCTGCCGGGCGTGGTCGAGCGGGTGGGTGTTGTCAATCGTGCCGACTGGGTCCGCGCGAATATCGGCTCGTTCGCGGCGCTGATCGGGCTGCTGGAGCGGGACCTCCTCGACCAGGTCGTCCCTCCGGGAGGCGGCCTGGGTAAGGCCGCCCTGGCCCTGGCCAACCGCTGGGTCACCAATCGGCAACTCGGCCTCCTGCTGGGGTTTATGGGGACGCGCGTTCTCGGCCAGTACGATCTGGCGCTCCTGTCCGTGGATGCGGCCCCGGGCCGACTGCTCTTTGTCGAGGAGAACATCCGGGCCACCGCTCGAGCGCTGGGCGTTCCCCAGGAGTCGTTCACGATGTGGATCGCCTTGCACGAAACAACGCATGCCTGGGAGTTCGAGGCACATCCGTGGCTGCGCCCGTATCTCGCCGAGCGCCTCACCCGCCAGCTTCGGATCTTCTCGAACGACGTCCCCGGACTCGGGCGGGAGGCGCTGCGCGGTCTGGGGAGTGCCCTGCGCGGCGAGCGCGGCGGGGACCATTGGCTGGAGCACCTGATGGGGGCCGAGCAGCGGGCGCTCTTTCGCGAGACCCAGGCGGTCATGAGCCTGCTGGAGGGCTTCAGCGACTACGTGATGGATGAGGTCGGGCGCGACCTGGTCCCCGACGTTGCCCGGATCAGCGCCCGGTTCCATGAGCGTCGGGCGCGTCGAACGCCGTTCGAACGAGCCATGCTGCGTCTGACCGGTCTCGACCTGAAGCTGGAGCAGTATCGAAAAGGTGAACAATTCGTCCGCGCGATTGCCACACAGCGGGGACCCGACGCCCTGGTTCGCCTCTGGGCAGGACCCGAGACGTTGCCGCGCGATGGCGAGATCGAGTCGCCGGATCTCTGGATCGGCCGGGTCCTGGATGTGTCCGCGTCATGAGTGAATCGGAACCCCGCCGGGGCGCGCCGACCGCCATCGCGTTGAGCCCGATCCTGTCGGCACGCTACCGATCCCGCGACCTTGAACGGATCCGCGCTGCGGCACCCGGCGCTCGACTGGTGATGGTCTCGG
Organism: uncultured Anaerolineaceae bacterium; assembly: GCA_964427285.1. Taxonomy (GTDB): domain Bacteria; phylum Chloroflexota; class Limnocylindria; order Limnocylindrales; family CSP1-4; genus SPCO01. The sequence continues at coordinate 32,321 of CAYRTS010000020.1, read as the reverse complement.
TGGAGGGCCTGGCTGACGGGCCGCTTGACGACGTCGACGTGATGCTCCGCGGCTGGCTCAGTGCCGATGCCTTTGATCGGTTGCTGGCGCGCGCCCCGCGTCTCGCCTGGGTGCATACCGCGACGTCCGGCGTCGAGCGAGCCCTGACGCCGGCCGCTCGTGACCGGGGCTTGCTGGTGACCAATGCGCGCGGGGTCTTCAGCCGCCCGATTGCCGAATACGTCCTGATGATGATCCTCGCCGTCAGTCGGCGTCTCCCGCAGCTCCTGGAGCTGCAGCGTGAACGGACCTGGCAGCCACTCGAGGGGGCGGAGTTGCGCGACGTCACGGTAGGCGTCATCGGTTATGGCTCGATTGGGCAGGCCGTGGCGGAGTTGGCCTCCGCCTTCGGCTGTCGGGTCGTGGCAGTGCGCCGGCATGCCGGGCCTGAGGCGGACGACGCCACCGACCCGGCGCATCTCCAGGTCCGCGGCCCGGATGCCCTCCCGGACTTGCTGGCCGAGTCCGACTTCATCGTCCTGGCGGCCCCGCTGACTCCTGAAACCGACGGACTGATCGGCGCCCAGACCCTGGCCATGGTCAAGCCCGGCGCCTGGCTGATCAATGTGGCCCGGGGTCGGCTGGTCGATGAGCGGGCCCTGCTCCGCGCATTGCGCGAGGGGGAACTGGGCGGCGCGGTGCTGGACACGTTTCGCGACGAACCGCTTCCGCCCAACTCGCCCTTCTACGATCTCCCGAACGTGATCGTGACGCCACACACCGCGTGGTCAAGCGGGCGGGTCCTCGACCGCAGCATGGAGCTGTTCTGCGACAACCTGCGCCGCTACGCCGCTGGCCAACCGTTGCTGAATATCGTGGATCCCGACGCCGGCTATTGACGTGGCCGGCATCCCCAGGACGTCATCGCCGTTACCATCGCGTCCATGCAGACTGCCATCGTCGGGCTTGCCGGTTCGGGCAAGACAACTGTCTTCAACACCCTGACCCGGGGCCACGCCGAGACAGGCGGATACGGCGGGGTCACCCTCAACGTGGGCGTGGTCAAGGTGCCCGATCCGCGCCTCGAGGCACTGGCCGCGATCTTCAAGCCAAAGAAGATCGTCCAGGCGGATGTGACCTACGTGGACATGCCGGCGCCCCTGCCATCGACGGACGGGCACATCGGCACGGAGGAGCTGCCGCCCGATCATCTGGCCCGGCTACGCGACTCCGACGCGCTGCTCCATGTCGTTCGAACGTTCGAGGATCCTGCCAACCCCCATCCCGACGGGAGTATCGACCCCGCGCGTGACCTCGAGCGGCTCGACCTTGAGTTCATCCTGGCGGACCTCGCGATGACGGAGCGCCGCCTGGAGCGGCTCAAGGGCAGTGGCCGCCACGGCACGCCAGCTGAACGGGAAGCGGCTGAGCGCGAGGAGGTGGTGATCACCCGGATCCATGCCGGGCTGGAGGCCGGCTCGCCGATCCGCGATCAGGACCTCGATCCCGATGAGGAAAAGGCGATCCGCGGCTTCCGCTTCCTGACCCAGAAGCCGGTCCTGGTCCTGCTCAACGTCGGTGAGAAGGATCTAGGCACGGCAGTCGCTCTCGCGGAACGCGTCACGGACGGGTACCGCCACCAGCATTCGATCGTTGAATCGCTATCCGCGCGGATCGAGATGGAACTGGGGGAACTGGAGCCGGAGGAGGCGGCCGTCTTCATGGCGGAGCTCGGGATCGCCGAGTCGGGGCTCGATCGCGTCATCGGGCTGTCGTACCGATTGCTGGGGCTGATCTCGTTCCTGACGGCCGGACCGGATGAGGTGCGAGCGTGGCCCATCCCGAGCGGCTCGACCGCCGTCGACGCGGCGGGAGCGATCCACACGGACCTCGCCCGGGGGTTCATCCGCGCCGAAACCGTGGCCTATGACGACCTGGTCAGGCTGGGCTCCATGGCCGAGGCGCGCAAGGCCGGTCGTCTGCGTTCGGAAGGCAGGACCTACCGAGTCCATGACGGAGACGTCCTCGAGATCTTGTTCAGTCGCTGAGGAGCCGGGGTCGGCGGGGCTGGGTCGGGCGCGTCAGCGCAGCGGGGCTGGGTCGGGCGCGCCAGCGCAGCGTGACCAACCGTGGGGACGTCAGTTCAGGCGGTCGCTTCCCGGGTCGAATTCGGCGAGGACGGAACGGTAGTTGCGCCGTCCGATACCCGGGTCGTCCTCGTTGTCATCGTCGGCGTCATCGTCATCGTCTCGATCGTCTTCGACCTCCGCTCGCTCGACCTCGAGCGTCGCCAGGAAGTTGTCACTCTCCTCGGTCGAGACATTGACCGAAGCCGTGAGCTGGTCGTCACTGACGTAGATGAACCCGTGATCACGCTCGAGCTCGATGGCGATCGCCTCGACCAGGGTCTCATGGTGGTACCGATCCTGGACGCGTCGACGGATGGACTGGACGAGCTCGAGGAACTCCTGCGGCTCCCACTCCGATTCGCTGACGACCAGGACGTCCGAATAAACCTCGTTGTCGCCCTCGTGCAGCTCAAAGAAGAACACGTCGACTCCCTGCATGCGGTCTGGTCGGGCGGGCAGTATACGACCGAGCTTGGAGCGGACCGCCAGCGAGGAGCCGGATGCCGGAGCCCACGATCGAGATGGTTCACGGTGGGTCGGAGAGTCGAGACCTGAGCGACGACCATCCACGCGGTTGGCGGCTCGGCCGCCGGTGCTACGGCGCGACCGCGCTAGCGCTAGCGCGCCACCGCTGCAACCGTGCGTGACGCCGGGCCAGATCGGTCTCGAGGGCAGGTTCGGGGCACCCAAGACGACGACGCCGTTCGATCAGGGTTAAACCGCGCGCAACCGTCGCCATGGCTGCGCGCCGGTCGCGGATCCGGTGCTCCTGAAGTTTCGCAAGCTCGATCACGGCGAGGATGGCGCCGCGCCCGGTTCCTGCCGCCAGCACATCCCACGCAACGGCGGCATCGCGGTGGCGACCGAGACGGCGCAGGAGATGGGCGCGGTCAATCGCGATCCGCTCGATTGTCCACGGCGCGTCGAAGGCCGCGCTCCGCGAGGCTCCGCCTGGGTTGGGCTGCCGCCCTGGTCGGCCGCCGAAGTCCGCCGGCCGGCGTGAAGACCACCAAGGCACATCGTTGGTGGCATTCGATTCGCGAGCGATGATCTGCCGAGGGACCGTGGAGTCGTTGTCCGCGCGCAGGAAGGCGGCCTCCAGACATTCGAGGGCCTCATCAAGCCGCCGGACCTTCGCGAACGAACGCGCCAGCCCAGCCAGATCGCCTGACACCGCGCCGGCTCGCCGATCGGGATCGCCGAAATGCGTCTCGAGATGCGCGAGGAGGCGGGCCAGCGAACGGACATCCTGGTCGTTGTGGCGGACCACCTCGACGAGCGCATCGGCGCAACCATCGCGCAGGAACTGGAAGTAGCGGGCGGGTATCTCCCAGCCCTCGACATCGCCGACACGATGGAGCCCCAGGACGTTCGCCTCGGCCGTGCGTAGGCGTGCATTGGCCATCCTGTGCCGAAAAAGCCGGCGGACAACGGGCAGCAGATCGAGGTGCCCGTCGTGCACTGGAGCGGCTCGCCGTGCGAGGCGGTAGCGCGCCACCAGCAGGGGCCAGTCGAACCCGCGCCCGTTGTAGGTGACCAGCCACGCCGTGGGGGCGATGGTGGCCGCCAGTGCGGTCAGGAGAGCACGTTCATCAGCGTGATCGGGTAGCAGCAACTGGACCTGGCGGAATCGATCTCCCTCCCACCAGCCAAGCCCAACCAGAAAGGCCAGGGTGCCCGCGGCTGTCGCCAGCCCGGTCGTCTCTGTGTCCAGGCAGACGAGGGGGACGCACGCTGGCGGCTGGCCGGGCAGGATGGCCAGGCGTTCGCGATCGACGGGGATCGGTCGTGTGGGCACCTCACAGCGGACAATCGTGCCCTCCCCGGTCGTGAGGATTTCGCCATCCAGCGCGACCGCGAGGTGGCGGGCGAGATCCAGCCCACCTCCGGCGACCGGTCGTCGATCGCCTGGGACGACGCCCTGCGTTGCCGCTCGGTAGCGTTCCAGGCGATTGGCCAGCCTGGTGCCCGTGTCGATCATCCGACCGCCACGAGCGCAGGCAGCGGAGCACCAAGGTCCGCCAGGAGGCGCAGGGCGAGGAGCTTGGCGTTCACGTGAGGCTCCAGGCGAGGTCCCGTGCAGGCCGGACAGCCTGCCTCGCAGTTGCAACCCGAGATCAGGTCCGCGGCCCCCGCGATCAACTCGTCATGTCGTCTCCACAAGCGCTCAGACAGGCCCACCCCTCCCGGAACGGCCTCGTACAGGTAGATGGTGGGTGCCTCATGGTGTGGAGAGCGGATCTGGCTGACCAGCCCGAGATCGCGCGGATCCACCATCAGGAGCACGCTCGCGACGGTCTGGATGGCTCGCCCCGCCCCTGGCAGGGCAACATCGAGTTCATCCCGTCGCCACCGACTTTCGGCGCGTTCAGCCGTCAACCAGTAGGCCGTCGTCTGGAGCTCGAGTTCCGGAAGGTCAATCGGACCCCAGCCAACGTTCTCGTCGGTCAGGAACTTGAGCTTCTTGTAGAGCGTGACGAGGCTGGCCACCATGACCTCGCCGTGGATCCGCCGGCCACCGGCCGCGGGCGCCTCGTCGAAGACGTCGAGCGGCTTGAGCGTCACCGCTCGGTTGGCGTAGGTGTAGTGGTCCACATCGATCTTGTGGACATAGGCCTTGCGTTCGCCCCAATCGAGCTTGTCGACGTGGTACTGGACCGACTCGTGGATGTAGATGGCGTGCTGATGGACGAGGACCTGGGCGGAGAAGAGGTCCACCTCCCCCAGCACCCGCGGGCGGTCCGGCGTCGTATCGATGATCACCACGTTTTCGGGGGCGGCCGTTCGGAGTGATATCTCCGATGCCGGGAAGTTCTCGCTCGACCAGTACCACCGCCCGTCGCCTGCCTGCCGGACGTGACCCTCCTCACCGAGGAAGGCCAGCAGGTCATCCACGGGGCCAGGCCCGAACACGTCGCCGGGGTCGAATGGCAGCTCGAACGTGGCGGCGCGTATGTGGGCGAGCAGGATGTGCAGGTTGTCCGGGTCGGCCCTGGCTTCTTCGGGGCTGCCTTCCAGCAGGAATTCGGGGTGGTGGACGACGTACTGGTCCACCGGTGCCCCGGATGCGACGAGCACGGCCACACTGGTCCCGGCCCGCCGCCCGGCCCTGCCGAACTGTTGCCAGGTCCCCGCAATCGAGCCGGGATAGCCGGCCAGGATCGATACGTCAAGGCGGCCGATGTCAACCCCGAGCTCGAGGGCGTTGGTCGAGACCACCCCCAGGATCTCGCCATCGCGCAGGCCGCGCTCGATCGCGCGTCGCTCCGTGGGCAGATACCCACCGCGATAGCCGCGGATCCGGGCGCGTGGGCCGAACCCCTCACGCAGCGCCTCCCGAAGTCCGGTCAGAAGCAGTTCAACGGCGACCCGCGAGCGACCGAAGACGACGGTCTGGCGGCCGGCTCGAAGAAATGGCAGGGCCCAACGCTGGGCAAGCGTGATGGCCGAGCCACGCGCCCCACTCGCCGGATCCAGGAGGGGTGGGTCCACCAGCAGCACGTGGCGTTCCCCGGCCGGGGCTCCATTGCGGGTGAGGACGCGGACCGGTCGACCGATCAGGGCCTCGGCCAGCTCACCCGGGTTCCCGATCGTGGCCGAGCAGCAGATGATCAGCGGATGGCTCCCGTAATGGGCACAGATCCGCAGGAGCCGCCGCAGGACGTTGGCCACATGCCCGCCAAACACGCCCCTGTAGGTGTGCAATTCGTCGATGACGATATAGCGCAACTGCTCGAACAACTGGAACCACTTGGTGTGGTGGGGCAGGATCGCCGAGTGGAGCATGTCCGGGTTGGTGGCCACGATCTGGCCGGCAGTCCGGATGGCCGACCGAATCGGAGCCGGGGTGTCGCCGTCGTAGGTCGACGTCAACACCTGCAGCCCGGCCGCCCTCGAGAGCTCTCCAAACTCGGTGACCTGATCCTGGGCGAGCGCCTTCGTCGGGAACAGCAGCAGCGCCCTGGCCGCTGGATCCTCGGCGATTGCCTGGAGGATCGGCAGCGCGTAGCACAGGGTCTTGCCTGACGCGGTGGGGGTGACCACCACGATGTCCTGGCCGCCGCGAACGGCTTCCAGCGCCTCGACCTGGTGCACATACGGGCGGGTGATGCCGCGCGACGCCAATCCGGTCACGATTCGCGGGTCCAGCCAGTCCGGGATGTCGGCGTACTCCGCCGGGCGAGCTGCCTGCTTCGCGTGGTGGACGACGCCGCGCGCGAGCGACGGCTCCGCCAGCAGGTCCGCCAGGACCGCCGTCGTGTCCAGCGGGGCATAGGTGCGCATGGCTGGCCTCAGCAATAGAACAGATGTACGAAACCACGGGAGTCTAGCAAGACATTGGGTGGGCCGTGTGACAGCTTGGTTGTCACGAGCTGGGCGAGTGATGGCGAGTTGACACGTCACGAAGGGGTAGCTACGCTCCGCGGAATGATTCGACGGCTGCCACCGACCATGCGCACGGACCCGTTCGACGATTCCGCCGACGACCTCATGGGCGAGGGGCTCGAGGACGCGCCCCCGGCGCGCTCCGGGTCGCCTGCAACGAACGCCGGCCGCTGGTTTGCGAGCCCGGATCTGTCGGCCTTGCCGATTGCCGGACTGACCCAGCGTCGAGTGGCCATCCTGCTTGGTGCGCTGATCGCCGCCTGGATCATGGTGTTGTTTGTGCGCCAGGTCGGCGACGCGGCCGCGGCTACGGCGCGGGCCGACGCAATGATCGCGGACAATGCGGCCCGCCACGCGGAGATCGCCGGGCTCGAGCGTGAACTCGATCGAATCCAGCAGCGCCGCTTCATCCTCCAGCAGGCTCGAGCGTATGGGCTCGGCGGCCACAACGAGATCGCCTTCACCCTGCACCCGGATGCGCCCGCGCTACGCGCCGATGCGCCGGGCTCGGCGGCACTGCGGATCGGGGCACCAGCCGTGGTCACGCCGCTCGAGTCCTGGCTGAATCTGCTCTTCGGCCCAGGTCAGTAGACGACTGGCCGGAATGCGCCCGCGTCCGCGCTCCTCGGCGTGTCGCCATACAGACGCCCGCGACCGCTATCCTTGTCGACCCGGAACCTAGCCGGAACACCGCCACGAGGGTGCGAACCCAGCCATGATCGACATCCCGGTCGAGGATCTGGTCTTCCTGGTCTGTACGCTGGTTGGAGGCGGCCTCCTCCTGATCACCGTCCTCGTCGACGATATCATCGGGGCCGTCATCCACTTCGAGATCGGTGGCATCTCGCTGATGCCACTGCTCCTCTCCTTCGTCTCGATGTTCGGTGTTGGCGGGTTGTTCGCCACCCAGGTCCTCGACGTCCACGGCGGGCAGGCGGCCCTGGCCGGGAGCGGGTTCGGGGCAGTCGGGATGGGGATCGCCTACCTGCTATTTGGCTTTCTGCGCCGCGCGGAAGCCGCCGAGCCCTTCTCCACTAGCGATCTGGTCGGTGACGAAGCGTTCGTGGCGGTCGGCATCCCGGCCGGTCACTTCGGCAGCGTGCTGGTCAAGAAGGAAGGGCAGACGCATGAGTTCCGTGCCACGGCGTCAGCCGAGATTGCGGCCGGGTCCACGGTCCGGGTGACGGGTGTGGCCGGCGGCGGACTAATCGTCGAGCCGATCAGCCAGGGAGAGAGCGAACGTGCCTGACATTTTCGAGTTCGTGGGCGGCGGGGTGCTGCCCATCTTTGGTGCCATCGTCATTGCCGTCCTGATCGTGTCCTACGTCGGCAGCCGCTACAAGGTGGCCGGCGCCAATGAAGCACTCGTGGTGAGCGGCCAGCGCGATCGGGGACCCGATGGGCGGCGAAGCCTCAAGGTCGTGCGCGGCGGCGGCGTGATCGTGCTCCCGCTCGTCCACAAGGTGGGCAAGCTGAAGCTGACCGCCCGCCAGATCAACGTCAATCTCGCCGATGCCGTGACGAGGCAAGGCATCAAGGTCGCCGTCCAGGGTGTTGCCACGTTCAAGATCGGGGCGGACGACGAATCGATCCGCAACGCCGCCGAACGCTTCCTCGAGTCGCAGGAAGAAGCGGTCGACTCGATCGTCAAGAACGTCCTCGAAGGTTCGCTTCGGTCGATTGTCGGGACGCTGACGGTTGAGGAACTGAACCTCGATCGCCAGAAATTCCAGCAGGCCGTCCAGGACGCGGCTCGAGGTGACCTTGCGACCTCCGGACTCCAGATCGATTCGTTCACGATCCAGGCGATCCGCGACGAATCCGGCTACATGGAGCTGATCGGGCAGCAGGAAACCGCTCGGCGTGAACGTGACGCCCGGATGGCCAAGGCGTCGGCCGATCAGGAAGCCTCGGTTCGCGAAGCCGAGGCGGAGCAGATCAAGATCAACGCGGCTCGCGACGTGTCGCTCCGGCGGGCGGAGACCGAGACGCAGACCGCCGCAGCGCAGGCGCGCGCCGCGCAATCGGGCCCACTCGCTGAAGCGGAGGCGACCCAGGAGGTTATGCGCAAGCAGACCGAGCTCGCCGAGCTGGAAGCTGCGCGCAAGCAGATGGAGCTGCTCACCACCATCATCCGACCAGCGGAAGCCGAAGCGGAGGCCCAGGTCCGCCGTGCCGAGGGTGACAAGGGCGCCCAGATCGCGCAGGCCCAGGCGGATGCGGAGCGGGTCAAGCTGGCGGGCTCCGCGGAGGCCGCGGTCACGATCACCAAGGGCGAGGCGCAGGCCCGTGTGATCGAGGTCAATGCCGCCGCCGAGGCGCAGCGCACCACGCTCGAGGGCAACGCCGAAGCCGGGATCACCTTTAGCAAGGGCGAAGCTGAGGCGAAGGCTCTTGCCCTGCGCGCCGAGGCATACCATCAGTTCAATGAGGCGGCCATCATCCAGACCGTCCTGTCCATGCTGCCGGAGATTGTCCGGGCCGCGTCCGAGCCGCTTGCGAACATCGACAACCTGACGGTCCTCTCGACCGACGGAGCGTCCGATGTGGTCAGGACGGTGACGCGGACCGTCGCCGAGGCGAATGCCACGGTCAAGGGCCTGACCGGGATCGATATCCCGGCACTGATTGAGAGCGCAATGCGCAGCGGCGGATCCGCGTCGAGCACGGGTGAGCCAGGCGGACCGCCACCTCGGAAGGGCGGCTCAGGCGGCGCCTCGGGCGGCTCAGGCAGAACCTCGGGTGGTGGTGGGACATCCGCGGGCCCCGGTTCGGCGGCGAGCGCCGGCGGTTCAAGCGGGCAGGGAAGCGTGTCCGCCGCAGCCGGCGGTGGGACTCGGCCAGCCCCGGCCTCGACCCAGCCAGCGAGCGCGTCAACCAAGGCCGTGAACGCGGCGCTGGCAGACGCGGATCGGGTTGTCCACGCTGCGGCGACCGCGCCGTCGGGTCTGGCCGACACCGCCGCCGGTCCGGATCGTCCGGCGCGAGGTGGCCGGCCGGCCAGTGCCGATATCACGACCGCGACCACCCTGGACGAGGCCGCCCTGCGGCTGGCCGCGGACCTGCGTGCGGTGCCCGGGATCGATCGGTTCGCTCGCGTCCGCCTCGCCGAACTGGAGTCGGCCGGCCCACGCCCACTGCGCACCATGTGGCGGATCTCGCGCGAGCAGCTTGACCAGCGCTACGGACAGCTCACGATCGGCGAACTGATCGAGCGCTTCGGCGGCGACCAGCAGCCGTCCGCTTGACCGACTGCAGGGCCTGACCGATCGGGGCGAATACGCGCGCCTGCTCGCGGAGAACGAGCGCTCTACCGAATCGGTCGACCGGTCGGCGCTGACAGCGGCGCCCCTGAGCGGTCTGGCGATCCTGGCCTGCATGGATGCCCGACTCGACGTGAAGGAGACGCTCGGCCTGCCAACCGGGACGCCCACATTATCGGCAACGCCGGCGGCCTGGCGACCGACGACGCGATCCGCAGCCTGACCATCAGCCAGCATCTCCTGGGTACCGATGAGGTGGTCGTCATCGGGCACACCGGCTACGGCCCTGCTGGACGCCGATGAGGCGGCTTTGCGAGGACGATTGACCGAGGCGACCGGCCAGACCCTGGACCTCGAATTCGGCGCATTCGGTGACCTCGAAGCAGCCGTGCAGTGGTCAGTCGACCGGATCGGCTGGTCCGCCCGGGCGAGCTCAACTGGCAGTTGAGTCTGCGCGGTGAATGAGCGCGGTCGCGAGCCGACGGTGGAGGCTGGGCGCCGGGCCGTGCACGTTCATGTGGATCGCTCAACTGGTGATTGAGGCGGCCGTCGCAGGAGTACCGGGCCGCGCGGCGCGGTCCGCCCGGGCGGACGACTAGAATTAGCCTTGGCCTGTGCGGCCGCTACGGCTGGGGAGGCAGCCCCGGCAACGGGATGGGATTGGACAGCGGTGCCGGTTTGACCCCTTGCTCGGCGACGCGGACCTCGACGGTCCAACGGCCGGTGGCCGTGTCCTGGCGAGCGTCCTGGATCGTGAACGATGTACCCCGCTCGATGAGGAATTCCATCTCGCTGGGCATGGATGCCAGGGGTGCGCCCGCCGTCGGCTTCAGCGGATTGGTCGCCTCGGCACCGGGAGAACCTCCGAGATAGCGCCCTCGGGTTCCCTTCGGCACCTCGATCACGATGTCAATGTCGCCACTGAAGATGTCGGGCTTGACGGCGGTGCTCGTATAGCCTTGCTGTGCGTAGCTCTGCCCCTTCATCGCTACCAGCTCGGACGGATCCTTCACGCCCAAGTCGGCAAAGTCATAGATCGATGCCTTTCGATGGACGATGGCGTCAAACGGCACCGGCTGCATCGTTCGGTCCAGGTCACTGGAGGCTGCGGCAAGAGCCACTGGGTCCGTCACGAACTCACCCGCGCGGCTCCCTCTTAGAGCGGGGTTGACGTGTCCCGACAGGTCATCGGCATAGAACCACACGGCGTAGCGCTGCTCGTCGGTGAGGGGGCCATGGGTCTGCTCCCATGCATTCCACTCGTCCGGTGTGCGCGGCACAAAACCGCCGTCCTGGCCCAGTGGGTTGTGCGGGCGCTCGTACGCTGCGGCACCGGGCTGCCAGGTGCCGGTCGCCGGGTCGAGCTCGGCCCCGCGCGCACCGCCCACGACGCGGTTCTCCCCGAACGTCGGGCCGCTCGGCGTGACCACCCCTTCCTTGCCCGCCCCAGCCACGATCTGGGCATTCCGAACGTCGTAGTCGAAACCGGTTCGGTTCGGCCGATACTGAGCCTCGGCGGCCTCTGTCGGGTCGGTGATGTTCGCTCGCGCCGGGTCCATCAGCCAGGTCTCAGGGGGCAGGTCCGCGGGGCGGGCCGGGGAGGCAGGGTCACCGGGCTGGAGGGGCGCCGGGCCGTCGCGAACGGAGACCTCGGTCACGTTGGGCACATCTAGCTCGGACCCGCCGGCCCTCGAGAAGCGGGCGTCGGCCACGGCCCCCGCTGCCGGCGAATAGAGATTTGCCCCTTGCGGGTTGGCCGCGGCAAGGTCGCCTTCGCCGAGGTTCGCAAAGTGGGCATTGATGTCTTCCTGGGTGGGCCCGGTATCGGAGCTGCCGCTGACCGCCCCGGCCGTGGCGGGTACAGGACCGCGTCCTGCCGGGCCCAGCTCCATGTCCGTGACCGGGTCATGGGTCGCCCCCGGGCCGGATACACCTTGTTCGCCGGCATCTCCGCGCCCGGCCGGGCCCAATTGCATGCCCTTCCGTGCGTCCAAGGCAGCCTTGCCGGCTTTCACGGCGTGCCCCTTGGCGACGCCCTTGATCGCGCCCTCCGGGGTCCAGCCCTCGGTGAAATCCTTTCCCTGGAGCTTGTTCGAGATGCCGCTCTCCACGAACTCCTCAGCCGCGGGCGCCGCGATCTGCGCTGCCACCTTGCCTGCCAGGGTGTTCGACCACCCCTTCTTGCCCGCCCAGGCCGCCAGTTCCTTTGCCAACGGCGCATAGGTGTGTTTCATGATCTTTGCGCTGCCCGCGCTGGTGAGCCCATCCTGAAGATCGGCCAGGAATTCGGCTGCCGAGTAGTCGTCGCCCTTCAGGATCATCTTGGTGCCGATCCTGGCGGCCGTCGCCCGGATGGCCTGGAGGATGATCCCGCCCTGGCCCGCCGTCGCGATGGTCGCCGCGATCTCCACCGCGAAGTCGACGAACGCCTCGAACGCTTCTTTCGTGGCGACCTTGTAGACCTTGACGGCGTGCTTCAGGCGCCGGTTGATCCGGCGCAACTCGCTCACCTGGGTGCGGGCGGCATTGAGATCGGCGGGGGTGGATGCGAATGCCCGATCGAAGGCCGCCTTCGCCGTGGCTGCTTCACCGCGTTCGAGCGCCACGAGTTCCTGTTCGATGTTACCGACCCAGTCGCGCGCCTCCGCGAAGAGGCCGCGGTTCTCCATCACCCGACGCTCGAGACCGGCAATCCGCGTGAAGAGCCAGTCGCCTTCCTTCTTCAGGTTGACCGACTCCTCATCGCGTGGATCTGCCTCGAACTGGCCGCCGCGCAGCAGTTCACGCTTCTCGGCATTCCCCTCGCGGGCGTCGAGATCGAGCGTCTCCAGAGCGCGCTGCTCGAGCGGGGTGCCAAGAAGGTCCAGCTCGAGGGAACGTCCGGCGAGGTGCATGGCGTATGCACGAGCAAGGTCGACGACGCCGGCCTCCGTCTTCGAGTCCAGGATCTCACGCACCCGGTCGATATCTTTCGGCTCCCGCTTGAGCGCGTAGTAGACGACCTGCCACTCGTCCATTTTCCCGCGCTGCTCGAAGAGGGCGCGGTTGCGCTCGAGGTCGGCCCCCTCCATTCCGCCCGAACTCATCAGGTCATTGAACGACGCCGGCTGACCGGCCATCACCTGCTTGAATGTCCGCCTGGTCTTGCTGTTGTCGAATGCCGCTTCGAACCGTGCGAAGTAGCCTTGGCGCACGGCCGAGACGAGAGATTCGGCCTGAGGCTCCAACCGTGGGTTCCTCAGAATCAGACGCCTTCCGGCCGAGTCGGCCTTCGCCGTCAGCCGGCGCAGGGCGTCCTCGACGTCGGCGGGCTTGATCGAACCCTCAGCATCAATGCGGGCGAGGCGAGCACCAAGCAGCTCGGGCCCCTTGCCCTCGATGATTGCCGCCGCCACCGCGTCCTTGTCGGCGCCTGCTTTGGCCGCAAGCTCCCCTTCGACGCCGTCGGGCCCGAGGACCTCTTCGAGGTGGCCGGTCCGCGCGATCCCCTCAAGGCGTGCCTCAACCTTCCCGCGCGCCTCACGCCGCCGATCAGTGGCGCTGCCAGGCGCGAAACGTTCGAGCAACGCGGCCTCGGCCTCGGCCTTGTCGCGCTTGGCGACCTCGCCCTCCAGCGCCAGCCGATCGGCGAGAATCTCATCACCGTTGAGCAACGCGATCGCGCGCATCATGTCGTTTCCGGACAACAGGGTCGTGACGGCGACGATCAGCGGTTGGCCGTAGTGGGTGCGGTATGCGGCGTCGAGTGCGTCCCGCGCTTCCTTGGGTCGGCGGAGCAGCTCGAGTGCCTCGTCCACCGCGCGCTTCTTGAGCGCGCCCCGGAACTGCGCGGCCTGGGTGGCCACCTCGTGCTCGCCGGCCTTCGCGAGGGCGGCCTGGTCGTGGCGGCCAGCGTCGGCGATGAGCTTGTCCCCCACGCTGCCGGCGACCGCCTCACGGATCTGCCGGGCCTCAGCCCCCTTCCCGGCGAGGGACGCGACCGAGGTGAACGCCTCAGCGAGCATCGTGCCGGTGGCCTCCACCGTGGGTGCCGAGGCAGCCGGCGCGACGGTGCCCTCAAGCAGATTGAGCAGTTCCTTGCGAACCGGGGCAGCGAGGTTGTTACCCGGCTTCCATCCATCGCCGAGCTCGATTTCGCCCGAGATGAGCCAACGCAGATTCCAGCGGGTCCGCCTCTCGAACTCGGCAGCCAGGGCCCGGCCGTCGTCGGCCGTCAGACCCGTGAGTGCGGCGATGGTCGCCTCCCTTGGGACAGAAAACCGCGGTGTCGGAAGACCCTCAATCTTGATCGCCGTGACCAGCTGGCGGGCGCGTGCAATCGGGTCAACTTCGCGGTCAGCCACAGTGCCGCCACCCCACGGATCGGCGGCCTCCCGCTGGACCGCGCTGCCAGCCGGAGCGCTGTCCGCCGGGATGGCGGCAGCCACGGGGGGCCCGGCATCGGTCGTCCGCGTCTGGGCGGTCCGTTCGGACATGAGACCCACAACGGCACCATTGCCCACCGTCCGCTGCAGGTCGATGAGAGCTCCGGCGAAGACTTGCGGATCGATTCCGCCGGGCCGATGGTGACGTTCAGCACCCTCGGCACCCGCTTCTGCCAGGTGGGCAGCGAACCCGTCCTGTGCTTCCATCCCCGAAACGCCCATCGCGCCGGACGGCCCACCCTGGTGCGTGTTGGCGCGTGGCGACGGGCCTGGGCGGTTGACCGCGGAGGGTCGGGGCCCGGCGGCCCGAGCATGTCTGGTCATGACGCTCCAGTGCTGCCGCCGATGAACGCGTCCGGCCTGCGCATGCTGGCACGACCGATTCAAGCACTCAAGAGTCGTTCGGGCAGACCTCCCGCGGCGGCGTCATCGCGTTGCTTTCGACTCCAGGCGGGGGCGTTTGCCCCTCCCGACAACGCTCGGTATCCTTGGCCGACGTGGCGGAGTAGCTCAGTGGTAGAGCAGGGGACTCATAAGCCCTTGGTCGGTGGTTCAAATCCGCCCTCCGCTACCAATCGGACCGGCACCAGATGGTGCTGCCGCGGAGGATCGCCCGGCGCGCCTGACAGTCCCGTCACCCATGAGGGATGGTAGCGGGTGCGTCCGCGCCCCACCGGTATACTCCCCGTATTCAGCGACGCACGGTCGTCGCCTGTTCGATCCGGAGGCCTCTCGTGAATCCCAAGTTCTTCCGGAACGGCATCGTCATGCTGGTGCTCGTCGTGGGCACCGCGGCGTTGCTGTTCACGTGGATCCAGTCAACCACGCCCGCCGTCGATGTCGGCTACTCGGAGTTCCTGTCAGACGTCGAGTCGGGCAGCGTCGCCTCGGTCACCAAGATGGGCGACGTCCTGACCGTCAAGGTTGAAGGCAATCCCGCCCCGTACACCGTCGTGGTGCCAAGTATCCTGACGGACGTCTTCGACGACATGAACAAGGCTGCATCGCGCGGCGGAGTCACCTTGCCTTCGGACGTGTTCAAGGCGGACCCCGAACCAGACACTTCGTGGCTGGGCCTGTTGCTGACGGGCCTGCTGCCGCTCCTCGTGATCGGCGGGTTCATCTTCTTCATGATGCGCCAGGCCCAGGGGACCAATAACCAGGCCCTCTCGTTTGGCAAGAGCCGAGCCCGGATGTTTCTCGGCAACAAGACGGTCGTGACCTTCAACGACGTGGCCGGCGTCGACGAGGCCAAGATGGAGCTCCAGGAGGTCGTCGAGTTCCTCAAGTTCCCGGAGAAATTCAACTCGCTAGGCGCCCGCATTCCGCGGGGCGTCCTTCTGGTCGGACCCCCGGGAACCGGCAAGACCCTGATGGCTCGCGCCGTCGCCGGCGAGGCTGGCGTCCCATTCTTCAGCATCTCTGGCTCTGAATTCGTGGAGATGTTCGTCGGCGTCGGCGCATCCCGCGTCCGCGACCTGTTCGATCAGGCCAAGCGCAACAGCCCGTGCATCGTCTTCGTGGACGAGATCGACGCAGTCGGCCGCCAGCGTGGCGCCGGTCTGGGTGGAAGCCACGACGAGCGTGAGCAGACCCTCAACCAGATCCTGGTCGAGATGGACGGGTTCGATACCAACACCAACGTGATCGTGGTCGCCGCGACCAACCGGCCGGACGTGCTGGACCCGGCACTCCTTCGTCCCGGGCGGTTCGACCGCCAGGTGATCCTCGATCGACCGGACATGCGCGGCCGAACGGAGATCCTGAGGGTCCACACCAAGGGCAAGCCGCTCGACAAGGGTGTCGAGGTCGAAGGCGTCGCCCGCCAGTCGCCCGGGTTCTCCGGCGCCGATCTGGCCAACCTCGTCAACGAGGCCGCGATCCTGGCCGCCCGGCGCAACAAGAAGGTCATCGGCATGTCCGAATTCCAGGAGGCCCTGGAGCGGATCGTGGCCGGTCCTGAGCGCCGTTCGCGCGTCATTTCGGATGCGGAGAAGGCGATCATTGCCTATCACGAGGGCGGTCACGCCGTCGTCCAGCGGATCCTGCCGAAGTGCGACCCGGTCCAGAAGGTCACGATCATCAGCCGCGGCATGGCCCTCGGCTACACGATGGCCCTGCCGACTGAGGATCGCTATCTCCAGTCGAAGACCGAGTTCGAGGACAAGATCGCAGGGCTCCTTGGCGGCAATGTCGCCGAGCGCCTCATCTTCGGCGACACCACGACCGGTTCCAGCAACGACATCGAGAAGGCGACCAATCTCGCCCGCCGGATGGTCACCGAGTTCGGGATGAGCGACAAGCTCGGCCCGCTCTCCTTCGGCAAGCGCGACGAGATGATCTTCCTCGGCCGTTCGATGGGCGAGCAGCGGGACTACAGCGACGAGGTCGCCCGGACCATCGACCAAGAGGTTCGCGCGATCATCGACAAGGCGTTCGAACGCGCCACCGAGGTCCTGAACGTCCATCGCGACAAGCTGGTGGCCCTGGCCGAAAAGCTCGTGGCCGAGGAGTCCGTGGATGCGGAGGGCTTCGAGGCGCTGTTCAGCGACCTGCCGCCCAAGCAGGAGCTGCACGGGATCCCGACCGTCGTCGGGCCGGGCCAGCCGGTTCCGGAGCCAAACATCCAGCCGGCCTGAAGCCGATGGTCTCCCGCGACGTCACGCTGGACGAGCATCTGGACGCGACGCGCGAAGCGCGCTACGACTCGTACCGGGCCTTCCTGCGCATCCCCAGCATCTCCGCATTGCCGGCGCACGCCGCGGATTGCCGCCGAGCCGCCGGTTGGCTGGCCGACGCCCTGACCAGGGCTGGCCTGGAGCACGCCGAAGTCTCGGAAACCGGCGGGCATCCCGTGGTCTACGCCGATTGGCTCCACGCGCCGGGCGCCCCGACGATCCTGGTCTACGGCCACTACGACGTCCAGCCGGTCGACCCGCTCGAGCTGTGGACCTCGCCCCCGTTCGAGCCGGTGATCGTCGACAATCGATTGTTGGCGCGCGGAGCCGCCGACGACAAGGGCCACATTCATGCGCACGTGATGGCAGCCGAGGCGTTGCTGCGAACCCGTGGGTCGCTGCCGGTCAATGTGCGCTACCTCTTCGAGGGCGAGGAGGAATCGGGGTCAGTAAACCTTGATCGGTGGCTGACCGCGAATCGTGATCGCCTGAGCGCGGATGTCGTAATCATCAGCGACACCGGCTTCTTCGAGGGGAACCTCCCGGCGATCACGATCGGGCTGCGTGGCCTGATGTATGCCCAGATCGATGTCGTCGGGACGGCCGTTGACCTCCACTCCGGGGGGTATGGGGGACTTGTCGAGAACCCGGCCAATGCGCTGGCGCAGGTCATCGCCGCGCTCAAGGGTCCGGACGGGCGGATTCGGGTCCGCGGTTTCTACGATGACGTCGTGGCGCTGGACGCGACCGAGCGGGCGGCCATCGCCGCCCTGCCGTTTGACGCGGAGGTCTTCCGCCAGGAACTGGGCGTTCCAGCGCTTGTCGGAGAGGTGGGGTTCACGCCCCTGGAACGCAAGGGCGCGCGGCCGACCCTTGATGTCAACGGGATCTGGGGCGGCTTCATGGGCGATGGGGGGAAAACGATCATTCCGGCTCATGCCCACGCCAAGATCAGTTGCCGCCTGGTGACCGCCCAGGATCCGGCGCGAATCTTCGAGCAGCTGCGGGCGTACATCGAGGAGGTCGCTCCGCCCGGGGTGACCACGACGGTCACCTACATCTCCGGCGGGCGCCCCAGCCTCACGCCGCAGGACCACCCCGCGACGCTGGCCGCCGCCCGGGCGCTTGAGGCCACGTTCGGGCAGCTCCCGGTCTATGTCCGGGAAGGCGGCTCAATCCCGGTCTGTGCGAGCTTCGAATCGATCCTCGGGCTGCCGGTCGTGATGCTCGGCTTCAGCCAGCCGGGGGAGCGGGCGCACGCACCCAACGAATGGATCGACCTGAACAATTACGAAACCGGTATTCGGACATTTGCCCGGATGTTCGATGAGCTGGTCGACCTCCCGAGGTAACCATGGGGCCTCCGCACCTGTCGCCCTGTCGAGGGTCCGCGGAATGGTGAGGTCCAGGTAGGTGAATCAGCGGCATACGGGTGCTACGCTACGGGTTACTGTCCATTCCCGGGAGGATTTCACCGCGTGAGTACAGACGCTCCAGGCACAACCCGGATACCGCCGGTCTGGCGCCTTGATACGGACACAGGCAGCCTTCGCCCGCTATCCGCACTTGATGTGCTGGTCACGCTCAACGACAAGGTCACCTCCGGTCAGGTCAGCGAGTACCAGCCGGTGCCGCTGGGTTTCACGCCCCTGGACAAGACCATTGGGACGGGGCTGCGCACCGGCGAGCTGCTGCTGATCGGCGGAGCGCAGGGCACGGGCAAGACGACCATGGCGCTCCAGATGGCGCGCAACGTGGCCTCGGGCGGTCAGGCGAACGTCCTCTATATCTGCTTCGAACACGACGAGCAGTACCTGCTCAACCGCTTGATCGCCATGGAATCGGCGCTCGCCCACCTGCCCCACAAGACCGGTGCGATCAAGATCCAGGACGTGCGCAAGGAGATCCTCGGCACGTGGATGGCTGAGGGTGAGGCCAGCGCCCAGATGGCCAACAACCCGCGCCTGCGACCCTCGATGGACCGGATCGCGCGCTACGGCCAGAACCTGTTCCTGATGCGCGGCTCCCAGACCGCATCCACGATCGACAACATCCGCAAGCTGGTCCAGGAGCACCATCGATTGTCCGGCGATCGGCGCCTGGTCGTCTTTGTCGACTATCTCCAGAAGGTGCCGCAGATTCCGGAGCCGGAGAACGAGACCGAGAAGGTCACGTATCTCGTCAACGGCCTCAAGGACATTGCCCTGTCCGAGGACGTCCCGTTGGTCTGCATCGTGGCCGCCGACAAGGAGGGCCTCAAGGCGTCGCGGCTGCGCAACTATCACCTCCGCGGATCGTCGGCGATCAACTACGAGGCGGACATCATCCTGATCCTCAACGAGAAGTACCACATCGTGGCCAAGGTCAACATCGAGTTCAACCCATACCAGGCGCAGCGCTTCCGTGACTGGGTGGTGGTCTCGGTGGAGAAGAACCGCGGCGGCCAGGACAACGTGGACCTAGAGTTCGAAAAGCACTTCGAGTTCAGCTGCTTTGACCCGAACGGCCGGACGGTGCAGGAAAAACTCATCGAGGAACGCCTCTACAACGACTAGCGGTGCGGCTGGGCCGTCCATGGCGGCGTTGCTGCCTGCACTTCTCGCTCAGGCACTTCAATGTGCGCTCGCTCCGGTGCTCTGCGGCGCCCTGCCCTGAACGGCCCAGCCGCACCGCGGGTATCGTGATGGCATGAGCGAACGCCCAGGGTTCCCCGACGTGGTCGAGATCGTGGTCGAAATTCCGCGTGGCAGTCGCAACAAGTACGAGTTCGACGAAGTCGCGGGCGTCTTCCGGCTGGATCGCGTCCTGTCGAGTGCGGTGTTCTACAACTTCGACTACGGGTTTATCGAGGGCACCCGGGCGGGCGACGGTGATCACACCGACGCACTTCTGATCATCGATGAGCCCACGTTCACCGGTTGCCACGTCTGGGCGCGGCCGGTCGGCGGGCTGGAGATGCGCGACGAGAAAGGGTTCGATTTCAAGGTGCTGTGCGTCGCGCTGGGCGACGCCCATCAGGCCCACATCGAGGCGCTCGATCAGATGCGCCCGCACCGTCTCGTCGAGATCGAGCAGTTCTTCGCCACGTACAAGGCGCTCGAGGACAAGACGGTCGAGATCCTCGGCTGGCGCGATCGAGGCCGCGCGCTCGAGGTTCTACGCACGGATCGCGCGGCCTGGCACCACGAGACGGGCACGCTCGGCGCGTGACCGCGCCGAGCGGACGGCCGCGCTGGCCAGGTGCCGATCTGCCGGGGCGTCGCATCTTTATCGCCGCACCCCTCCCTGCGCTGGCCGCGGAGCAGGTAGCCGGGCTCGTCGCGGGCGTCCGCGAATTGGGCGTCCCGGGTGGTGGACGCGACGTTCGCTGGGTCAGACTGGACGGCCTCCACCTGACCCTGCGCTTCCTGGGTCCGACACTCGACGATCGGGTCGAGGCGGCGAAGGATGCCGTTCGGCGAGCGGCCGCCGAGGCACGGGGATTCCAGGTCGAGATCGGGGGAGGCGGCATGTTTCCACCTTCGGGCCGACCGCGCGCGCTCTGGCTGGGTCTGCGAAGCGGCGAGGATGACCTGGCGAACCTCGCTTCCCGGGTCGATCGTGCGCTGGTGGACGCCGGATGGGCGGCCGAG
The DNA here is from genome assembly GCA_964427285.1 of uncultured Anaerolineaceae bacterium. Lineage (GTDB taxonomy): Bacteria > Chloroflexota > Limnocylindria > Limnocylindrales > CSP1-4 > SPCO01. The sequence continues at coordinate 11,830 of CAYRTS010000020.1, read as the reverse complement.
GCCAGGCCGTTTCGTGCACACCTGACGCTGGCGAGGTGCGATGGGGTCGCGGCCGGCGGCACGATCGGCGCGCGGCTGGTCGAGCTCGCAGGGGAGGTCCGGATCCCCGTTCGCGTTGATCGCATCGGCCTGTTTGAGAGCCTGACCGGCGGCGGTCCAGCGCGGTACGAGCCAGTGAGCATCAGCGAACTGATCTGACGCCGTGCGCGAACGGCACTCCGGGTCCCTGCTTGGGTGGTACGATCGCGGCGTCGCGGTGGAAGTCCGCGGTGCCGCACCAGGAGTACCCACAGCGTAGTGACGGCAGCCCAGCGTCTTCGCCTCGTCATCGCCCTCGGGGTCGTGAACCTCGTCCTCGCTGGCGTAGCCCTCGGTATCGGGGGCCTGGGACTGTCTCCTTCGATCCTCCCTACCGGAAGCCCTGGGCCGGTCGCAGTCGTCCCAACGCCAGCGTCCGATGCCGGTGGAATGCCCGCCCCAGGGACGGCGAAGCCAACGACCGCCCCGACCTCGTCCGCCCCTACGCCGCGTGCCACGGTCGTCGCCACCCCAGCGCCGACGAGTGCGAACCCCATCACCACCGCGACCGCGACGTCGACGCCCCTCGCCTCGGCGACCGCGGGTTCGCAGGCCCCCGCGGCCAATGAACCGGACCAATCGGCACCTCCGCCGGCCGCTCCCAAGCCCAGACCGACGCCAGTCGTGCCCACGCCGACACCAGTCGCGCCGACTCCAACGCCGACGCCAGTCGCGCCGACTCCAACGCCGACGCCAGTCGCGCCGACTCCAACGCCGACTCCGGTCGTGCCCACCCCGACGCCCGTCGTGCCGACGACTCCGACCCCGACCCCGACGCCCATCGTCACGACCGTGAACCTGCGCCCGCCATGCCCCGTCGCGGACGCTCTACCGCCGGGTCACAACAAGGGAGCCGATCCGGCCGCACGCCCGTGCACGGGTGGAAGGTCGGGGGACGACGTTGGCCCGGTCGTCGGTGGCGTGCTGATCGTGCCATTTGCGGTGGCAGGTTCCGCCTTCACGCTCTCGCGGACATCGGCGCCGGCACGACGGCGTCGTTGGTTGCGCGGACGGCGTCAGGCGCGCTAGGCTCGCGTCCCCGCCGGGGTCCGCCCGGCAACGCATGATCGACCACGGACTTTCACCCGTCACGACCGACACAAGGAGACCCTCATGGCGCCGTCCGATCCACGCCAGACCAAGTTCGTGCTCGACGAATCGCGGATCCCGCGAGCCTGGTACAACATCGCGGCAGACCTTCCGGTGCCGCCCTCGCCGTACCTGCATCCTGGGACGCTCGGGCCGCTCGGACCGGATGACCTGGCGCCGCTGTTTCCGATGGCCCTGATCGGCCAGGAGATGTCGGCCGAGCGCGAGATCGAGATCCCCGAGCCTGTCAGAGATGCCTATCGGCTGTATCGGCCGAGCCCGCTCTATCGCGCCCACCGCCTGGAGCGAGCCCTGGATACGCCGGCGCACATCTACTACAAGTACGAGGGCGGCAGCCCGGCCGGCAGCCACAAGCCAAATACCGCCATCCCGCAGGCCTTCTACAACAAGGAGCAGGGGGTCAAGCGGATCGCCACGGAGACAGGCGCCGGCCAGTGGGGCAGCGCGATGGCCTTCGCCGGCGCGCTGTTCGGGCTCGAGGTCAAGGTCTACATGGTCCGGGCGAGCTACGACCAGAAGCCGTATCGCCGGATCCTCATGGAGACCTACGGCGCGGAGGTGGTCGCCAGCCCGTCACTGACTACGAACTACGGCCGGAGTGTCCTGGCAGTCACCCCGGACAACCCCGGGTCGCTCGGGATGGCGATCAGCGAGGCGGTCGAGGACGCCGCGACCCGCGACGATACGAAGTACTCCCTCGGCTCGGTGCTCAACCATGTGCTGTTGCACCAGACGGTGATCGGTCAGGAGGCCATCGAGCAGATGGGGATGGCCGGTGAAGAGCCCGACATCATCATCGGCTGCACCGGCGGCGGCTCCAACTTCGCCGGTCTGACCTTCCCGTTCCTCGGCCTGAACTTCCGCGAGGGCAAGCGCTATCGGGTCATCGCCGTGGAGCCCGAAGCCGCCCCAAGCCTGACCCGAGGTGTCTACGCCTACGACTACGGCGATACAGCCAAGATGGCGCCGGTGGCCAAGATGTACACGCTCGGTCACGACTTCATTCCCGAGCCCATCCACGCCGGCGGCCTCCGCTACCACGGCATGTCTCCCCTCGTCAGCCTGCTCAAGGAACACAAGTTCATCGAGGCTCGCAGCGTGCATCAGCGCTCAAGCTTCGAGGCAGGCGTGGCCTTTGCGCGAGCGGAGGGAATTCTGCCGGCGCCGGAACCCACGCACGCGATCCGGGTGGCGATGGACGAGGCGATCGCCGCCAGGGAGGCCGGCGAGGCCCGGGTCATCCTGTTCAACCTGTGCGGCCACGGTCACTTTGACCTGTCGGCGTACGAGCGCTACCTGACTGGCAACCTCGAGGATTTCGAATACCCCCTCGAGCGCGTCCAGGCGGCGCTGGCCGGCCTGCCGAAGGTCTGAACGACCGAAGCCTGAACGGCCCCGGCGGCATGCACCTCGGGTTCATCGGGTTCGGGCTGATCGGCGGATCGATCGCGCGCGCCGTGCGAGTCGGCGAAGCGAGTCGGTCCTGGACCATGGCGGCCTGGACGCCGACGGGCGACGGGCCGCGGCGAGCCATCTCGGACGGCGTGATCGATCGAGCGGCCGAGACCCCCGAGGGAGTGCTCGACGGTGCTGACCTCGTGGTCCTGGCCGGACCGCCGACGGCCTGCCTCGAGACACTCGGGAGCCTCGCCGGTCCATGGAATACGCTGCTGGCAGGATCAACGGTGATCACCGATGTGGCGAGTACGAAGGACACGCTGCGCACCCGCGCTGACGATCTCCGTCTCCGATACGTGGGCGGGCACCCGATGGCCGGGCTGGAGGTCAGCGGCTACGCGGCCAGCCGCGCGGACCTCTTCGTCGATCGACCCTGGGTCATCGTGCCCGGACAGCACGCCGAACCCGGCGATGTCGAGCGCGTGATGGACCTGGTGACCGCCTGTCGGGCACGGTCCCTGGTGATGGACGGTGCTGCCCACGACCGGGCCGTCGCCGGGATCAGCCACCTGCCATTCATCGTGGCGGCCGCGCTCGTTGAGGCGGTGGCCGGCCTGCCCACGGGCACTCCGCGTCCGGACTGGTCGGTTGCCTCGGAGCTGGCCGCAAGCGGCTGGCGGGACATGACGAGATTGGCCCGCGGTGACCCGGGCATGGGCGCCGGTATCGTGGTCACCAACGCGACTGTCCTGAGCGAACGACTGCGGGACCTCCAGGCGGTCCTTGAGCTCTGGCGCACGCAGTTGGCGGATGCTCGCGGGCCGGATGAGGCCGCGATTCTGGAGCGGTTGCGGTCCGTCCTGGCGCGCCTTGACGATCCGTCGTGAGCGGCCGGCCCGGTCAGGACGTACCCGAACGAGTCTATGTCGTTCCTCGGGCCGCGCTGCCCGACGCCGCAAACTGGTACGGCCTGCGGGTCGACGGGCTGGAGGCGTTCGAGGTCGCCGTGGGGCGCGAAGGGCGATATGAGCCGCGGGCTGCGATGGAGCTCGATCCCGCGTTCAAGCAGATCATTCCCTATCTGGTGCTGCGCGACGGCCCTCGCTACTTCCTGATGCTTCGCTCCACCGGCGGCGCCGACGCGAGGCTGCACGGCCGCCAATCGATCGGGGTCGGTGGCCACCTGAACCCGGGCGACGGTGGCCTGCTTGGAGGACTGCATCGCGAGTGGCACGAGGAACTCAGCGCCGATTTCGTGCCCGAGTTTCAGCTCATCGCCCTGCTCAACGACGACACGACACCCGTCGGCGCGGTCCACCTCGGCGCGGTCTACGTCGCCGACGTCGGCGGTCGGAGCGTGACGATTCGCGAGAAGGACAAGCTGACCGGGGCCTTCGTCACCGCCAGCGAAGTGGCCGCGGTTGCCGATCGCCTTGAAACCTGGAGTCGACTCGCCTTCGAGTTCATCGAGGCTCGCGAAGGGGCAGCTGCAGGACAGGGGCGGCTGTAGCATAGGGGCGCCGGAGGCTTCCGCTGACTCGTCATCTCGCCCGATCGCTGTTCGCTCTGCCGCTCCTGTTCGGGATCCTCGGGATCCTGGCCGGCGGCCCGGTGCGTGCCGCGGGCGGCACCGTCGTGGTCCTCCCGGCGACGGGCATCGTGGACAACGTCCTGGCGGGCTACCTCGCAGAAGGCATCGCCGTGGCGGCGGGTGATGGAGCTTCGGCCGTGGTGATCCAGCTCAACACGCCGGGTGGCAGCCTCGATGCGACCCAGAAGATCGTGTCGAGCGTTCTCGATGCCCCGCTGCCGGTCATCGTGTGGGTCGCACCATCCGGCGCCCGTGCGGCTAGCGCCGGCACGTTCATCACGCTGGCGGGGCACGTCGCCGTGATGGCCTCGGGGACCAACATCGGGGCAGCCTCGCCGATCTCCGGTTCGGGCGAGGACATCGAAGGCACACTTGGCCGGAAGGTGCTCAACGACGCGATTGCCAATATCCGCTCGATTGCCGAGGCACGCGGGCGCAATGTGGAGTGGGCCGAGGAGACGGTCCGTGATGCCCGCTCGTCGGCCGCCTCGGAGGCCGTGTCGGTCGGTGCGGTCGACGGAATCGCGGACAGCATCGAGGCTGTCCTCGCCTTTGCCGACGGTCGCGTGGTAGAGGTTGCCGGACAGCCCCGAACGCTGGCGCTGGCGGGTGCGACGGTCGACGAACTGGCGATGAACCCGTTCCAGGAGTTCCTCCACCTGCTATCGGATCCGAACATCTCGTTCATCCTGTTTACCATCGGTTTCTACGGCCTGTTGTTCGAACTCCAGAACCCGAACTTCGTGACTGGAATCCTGGGTGCCCTCGCGATCGTGCTCGCGTTCATCGGGTTCGGCAGCCTCCCGCTCAACGTCGGCGGACTGCTCCTGATCCTGCTGGCCGTCATCCTGATCGGGCTCGAGTTGACGATCACGAGCCATGGACTGCTGGGCGCCGGCGGCCTCGTCTGTCTTGCGCTTGGCGCGTCCGCCCTGTTCACCCAGCCGGGGGACCCGTTCCAGCCACTGGCCGCGGTGGCAGCGCCGGTCATCGTGACCACCACGCTGACGGGCGGTCTGTTCCTGGCTCTGATCGTGGGGGCCGCGGTCAGGAGCCGCGGCATGGCGTCGCCGCTCGGGGTCGTCGGCAGCGCCATCGCTGTATCTCCGGGCGCCCTCGGCATCGTCCGCGGCGGGATCGACCCGCTCGGGTCCGTCTACGTGGAAGGCGAAGAGTGGTCCGCCCGCTCGGTGAATGGCCAGTCCCTTGAGCGTGGCGCGTCCGTGCGGGTCGTGGCCACAGAGGGGCTGACCGTCATCGTTGAGCCCGAACCGTCATCATCGCCGCAGTCCTGATCGCTTGGAGGTCCCCATGGAAGTCCCGATCATCGCCGCAGCCGTCGCATTCGTCGCCGTCGTGCTCCTGGTCGTCGTCTATCTATCGATCCGGGTGGTGCAGCAGTACGAGAAGATGGTGGTCTTCCGGCTCGGGCGCACCAACGAGAGCATGGTCCGCGACGCCGGCCTGCGTTTTCTCATTCCCGTCCTGGATCGTCCGGTCAAGGTCGATGTCCGCGAGCAGTTCATCGAGGTCCCCAGCCAGACCACGATCACCCGCGACAACGCCCCGATCAACGTCGACTTCCTGATCTACTGGCGGATCAGCGATCCGCTCAAGAGCGTGGTCAACGTGGTCAACTTTCCTGGCGCTCTCCAAGGCGTCGCAACAACAACCCTCCGGGCGGTCATCGGGGACATCCTGCTGGACGAGGTCCTGTCCAAGCGCGAGCAGATCAACGAGGTCCTGCGGGTCAAGCTCGATGAGGTAACCGAGCGCTGGGGCGGCAAGGTGACAACCGTCGAGATCCGCGAAATCACGCCGCCGCGCGATGTCCAGGACGCGATGAACCGACAACTCTCCGCCGAGCGCACCCGGCGCGCGGTCATCACCGAATCCGAAGGGTCCCGCCAGGCCGCGATCAACGTTGCCGAGGGGCAGAAGCAGGCCGAGATCCTGCGGGCCGAGGGCGATCGCCAGGCGGCGATCCTGCGTGCCGAAGGCTTCGGCCAGGCGCTGACGAGGATCTTCGAGGCGGCCCAGGGCATCGACCAGAAGACGATGTCGCTCCAATACCTCGAGGCGCTCAAGGCCCTGGGGGCCGGCGCGGCGACCAAGTTCGTGATCCCGATGGAGTTCACCCGGCTGCTCGATCCGTTTGTCGATTTCCTTTCCCCGGGCTCGGCCGCGGGTGGGGTCGATCGGCCGGGTCGCGGCGCTCCCACAACGTAGCTGGACCTATAATGGCCTGAGCTGTCCATTCGCCCGCCGGAGCGGGCGGCTCCCTGGAGGACTGATGCCGGCCAAGATCCTCGTCGTCGATGACGACCTGAACGTTCAACGACTCCTGCAGCAGAGTCTCAGGCAGGAGGGGTACGACGTCATCGTGGCCGCCGACGGCGCCGAGGGCATCCGCCTGTGGGGCGCGGAATCTCCGGATCTGATCCTTCTTGATGTCGTGCTGCCCAAATTCGACGGCTACCAGGTGGCGACCAGGATCCGGGCCGAGGAGCCGCCAAACACCCACGTCCCGATCATCATGCTGACCGCCGAGCGCGAGGTGGAGCAGAAGGTTCGCGGCCTCCGTGCCGGTGCCGATGACTACCTGATCAAGCCGTTCCATCCAGCTGAGCTGCTGGCGCGGATCAAGAGCCTGCTGGCCCGGTTTGCGCCGCGCGAGACGTTGCTGGCCCGGCCTCCGCTCGGGCGGGTCCTGGCATTCTACCCGGCCAAGGGTGGCGTTGGGTCCACGACGATCTCGATCAACGCCGCGATCGCGCTCCACCGCGAGCTCGGACGCAAGGTCGCCCTCGTTGATGGCAACCTGCAATTTGGCGACCATCGGGTCTTCCTGGACCTGGGGCTCGATCGCAAGAGCATCGTCGATGTGGTCTCGGCGCCGACGATCGATGCGGACCTGATCCGCCAGGTCATGGTCAAGCACGATTCCGGGATCGATCTCTTGCTGGCCCCACCGTCGCCGGAGACCGCCGAGCTGGTCCATCCGGAGCATCTGCCCCATATCGCTTCGATCCTGGCAACGATGTACGACTACGTCCTGATCGATGTCGACAAGCGCCTCGACGATGTCAATCTTGGCGTCTTCGAGGCCGCCGAGATCGTCTTCGTGGTGATGACCGCGGACCTGTCGTGTCTCAAGAACGTCCGACTGATCCTCGAGACGATGCAGCACCTGGGCTACCCGGCGGCCAAGGTCCAGCTGGTCCTGAATCGCTCGAACGCCTTTACCGGAATCAACGTCAAGAATGCCGAGGGGGCGCTGCGCCGAACGATCGACCACCAGGTCGTCAACGAGTACCGCGGCGCGATCAGCGCCCTCAATTCCGGGGCGCCGTTCATGTTCACCAAGGCAGATTCAGCGCTTGGCGGATCGCTCCTCCAGTTCGCCAAGGCGGTCGACAAGTCGGCCGCGGCCGCTGCCGGTTCGGCCGTCCCGGCTCCGGCGCGGTAGAGCTAGAGGCGCTCGTGCCTGCGATCAGCGGTCTGGTCTGCGGAGGTCCTTGATCGCCCACACAGGTGCATCAGCGTCGCCGTCGTATGGCGGGCCAACGACGTACCCATAGCGGGCATAGGGCACCTCGGAGGCCGACAGGAACACGCTGCCGTCCAGCCGCAGCTGGTCCGATCCGCCCTTGAGCGCCATGCCCTCGAGAGCCTCCAGCAGCGACGCCCCAAGACTCTGACGGCGTCGATCGGGAGCAACGCACAGCCGGGACGCCGTCACCGTCCCGTCTTCGTCGTTGCCGATCGCGGCCCCGGCCACGGGTCGGTCATCCTCGTAGAGCACAACGAAGGTCGAGCCTGCCTCCACCCCCCAGCCGGCCCGCCAGACCGGGAACGCGGTCGCCATCGCATGGAGCAGTGCGCGCGCGTCAGGATGGCCAGCGTCGACGACAGACGCGGGTATGCTCGTCAGGGATACTTCGATCGCGCGGACCGCGCCGCCCCGCTCGACGATGTCGTACGCCGGCGACGCGCCGCACACGACGTTGGGAAGGCCCCCGGCTGGTCGGGCCGTGAGGCGGATGTTGACGTCCCAGCGTCCAGCGGTGAGCGGCCTGGCCGAGATCCGCCGTGCGTACGGGTCGGCCAGCTCGTCGCCAGCAATGAGCACCGACCACCTGGACTGGTGGACGTCACCGGACACCGCGACGGGTCGAACGATCCCCCATGCCTCGCAGAGTCCCCGCGCGTCGATCGGTGGGTCGAAGCCGAGGGTGACATGCGGGATCGTCGAGGGCGTGAGCATGGTCCCGATGTACAGCCCGTCGTTCGAAGCAGTGCGCACGACGCCCAGTCCGTCGGGGGATCGCGTTGCCGCGTCGAGATCGGACGCGTCGATCGCCGACGCCAGCCGGTTTGGCAGGTCGGCGATCAATCGCCAGCGCGCGTCCGTGTCCATCGGTTGGATCATAGGCTCAGCGTCACTTGGCCATTGACAATTCTGCCCGGGCACTCTGGCAGATAAGTGCGGGGTGAGGCGCCGTTGAGTCGGGGATGAGGGTCGCTAGTTAGCCTGCGCAGCATGCTGGCGATTGTTCCCTCGGCGACGCTGTACGGCCTCGAGGGCCGGATGATCCGGGTCGAGGTCGACGTCGCGCCCGGGCTACCTGGTTTCACGATCGTCGGTCTCGCCGACGCGGCGCTCCAGGAAGCTCGCGAGCGCGTTCGGGGCGCGCTGCGCAACGCCGGCTTCATCTACCCGCCGCGACGGATCACCGTGAACCTGGCGCCGGCCGACCTGCGCAAGGCGGGCGCTTCCCTTGATCTGGCCATCGCCGTTGGGATCCTGCTCGGATCTGAGCAGGTCCGGCCTGGTACGGGCCGAGTGGCGCTCATCGGGGAGCTGTCGCTGGGCGGCGAGGTTCGGTCAGTTCCCGGCGTCCTGCCGATGGTCGCCGCATTGGCGCGACGAGGAATCGGTCGAGTGATTGTGGCCGCGAGCGCCGTCGAGGAAGCGGCACTGGTCGAAGGCGTCGAGGTCCTTGGTGTCAGCGCGCTGGATGGCGCGGTCGAGCTCATCCGGGCACGTCGGGGTGGCCGAATCAGGACATCGCCGCCCAGGGTCGAGCTGGTCGAGCTGGCTGATCGATCGGACACGCTGGACGGGCCACACGGCCGCGACAGATCAGGTCGATCGGATGATGTGGCCGCCTTGTCCCTGGTCGTGCCGGAGGGCCGAGCGGTCCCGGACTTCGCCGAGGTTCGTGGGCAGGCCCAGGCTCGGCGGGCGTTGGAGATCGCCCTGGCTGGCCGGCATGGCCTTCTGCTGCTGGGTCCGCCCGGCTCGGGGAAGACGCTGCTGGCGCGAACGATCCCGGGGCTTCTGCCCCAGCTCGATGACGCGGCTGCACTCGCCGCGACGGTGGTAGCCTCGGCCGCCGGCGAAGGACCGATTCGCGAGCTCCGCCGCCAGCCGCCGTTCCGGACGCCGCACCATACGATTTCCTATGCGGCCATGGTCGGCGGGGGTCCCCGGCTTTCGCCGGGCGAGGTCACCATGGCGGACCAGGGCGTGCTCTTTCTCGACGAGCTGCCGGAATTTGATCGCGACGTCCTCGAGGCACTCCGGCAGCCGATGGAGGAGGGCCGGGTGGCAATCGCCCGAGCCGGACGCGCGACCGTCTTTCCGGCTCGATTCCAGTTGGTGGCGGCGATGAACCCGTGCCCATGTGGCTACGCGGGGATTGGCGACCGCACGTGCTCCTGCCCACCCTCGGTGCCGCCGCGATACCAGCGACGAGTGTCCGGCCCGCTGCGGGACCGGATCGACCTGTGGGTCTCCATGCCGAGGGTCGCTCCGCGCTCGATCGTCAGCGGAGCGGAGTCCGAGGATTCCGCCACGGTTGCGCGTCGCATCGCCGCCACACGGACCCGCGCGGTCGAGCGGGGGGCGAACGTCGACAACGGTCGGCTGGCAGGCCAGGCGTTGCGGGCCGCCTGTCGGCTCTCGGTCGCCGCGCAACGACACGTCATCCACCTGGCGGATCTGGAGCGAGCCAGTGGCCGTGGAACGGAACGGATCCTGCGTGTGGCGCGGACGATCGCGGACATGGCCGGCGACGCGGTTGTCGACGAGGCCCACCTGGACGAAGCGGCCTGGTTCCGCGCCGCTGACCTGCGTCTGGCCGCGTTGGAGGCGAGCTGAGGTGTTGGGAGTTGGAGCGTTCGGGCCGCTTGGGTTGCTGTCGGCCGTCGAGTCCGAGCCGAGGGCCACGCCTGGGGCTGGGCGAGTCGGTGGAGCCGCGACCGGCGGAGCGCCTCGTGGAATCGTTGCTGGCGTCGACACGGCGCCTCCGGCGCCCGCGGCGCCCGCGGCCGAGGCGCCGGGAGTACGTCCGGGGGGCAAGTCGGCCGAACGAGACGCCTGGGCCGTCCTTGCCGCAGTTGACGGGATCGGACCGCTGAGCTTCAACGCGCTGCTGAATCGGTTTGGATCAGGCGTCGCGATCCTGGCTGAGGCTTCGTCGCCCGGCGGGATCGACCGGCTCGCGACAACCCGCTACGAGGATCACCCGGATGGCACGCCCGGCCACCGGCTCAACTCGGCCCTTCCTCGGGCGATCGCCGACGCGGCCCAGCGTGCCAGCGCGACGCTGGTGCGGATGGCGGCACTGGGTCTTTCGGTCGTCACGACCCACGACGCCACGTACCCTCGGCGCCTTGCCGCGATCGAGATGCCACCGCATGTCCTGTTCGTCCTCGGCGATCCGCTCGCCATGGAAGCTCGATCCCTCATCGCGATCGTGGGCACGCGACGGGCAACAGACGCCGGTCGGGCACTGGCCGCCAGGCTCGCAGCGTCCCTCGTGTCCGTCGGGTCAACCGTCGTGTCAGGGCTCGCGACCGGGATCGACGGTGCGGCGCACAACGCCGCAGTCCACGCCCGGGGAACGACGGTCGCGGTGATCGGGTCTGGCCACGCCGTGCTCTTCCCGAGGGTCCACACGCGACTCGCGGAGTCGATCGTGGCGGCGGGCGGGGCGATCGTGTCCGAGCTCGCTCCGGATATCCTGCCGACCCGCGGAACGTTCCCGCGTCGCAATCGAGTGATTAGCGGCCTCTCCGACGCCACGATCGTGGTTGAGGCACCGGCGAGCAGTGGAGCCCTGATCACCGCGGGCTGGGCGCTTGAGCAGGGTCGCGAGTGTTTCATCGTGCCGGGTTCGATCGACGCCGAGGCCTCTGCCGGCTGCCTGCAATTCCTGCGTGAGCATGCCGACAGTGCCCGCCTGGTGACTGGGATTCCGCAGTTGATCGATGATCTTGGCCTCGCCGACCACCTGGCGGAACCTGGTGTTTCGACCAATGCCGCCGCCACGCTGGTCGATGTTGGCCAGGCTGCGGCACGGATTGGGCGCGAGCTTGTCGTTGGGAGGGTCACAGTGGACGAACTGGTGGCCGTGACCGGATGGCCCGTGGCGAGCGTGCTGGCGGCCCTCACCATGCTGGAGCGTTACGGCCTGGCGGTTGGGATCCACGGTCGCTTCCGGCCGGCTGGCCGCCTGGCCGCCGCGGACCCCGCGACGGTCCGAGCTCGCTCGTCCGTCCACATCTGAAACTGCCGGCCGTGCCTGCCGGCCGTGCCGGTCGTGCCTGCCGGTCGTGCCTGCCGGTCGTGCCTGCCGGCCGGAC
>CAYRTS010000019.1:0-45188 GCA_964427285.1 uncultured Anaerolineaceae bacterium | reverse complement strand
CCACGGAACCCAACCGCCATCGACGCGCAGGTTCTGGCCGCTGACGTAGCTCGCCCGATCGGACGCCAGGAAGAGCACCGCCTCGGCGATCTCCCGGACCTCGGCGACTCGCCCCAGCGGCGTCCGCGCCTCGTACTGCTCGAGACTGGCGAGCCCCTGGCTCACGGCGACATCCATCATCTCGGTCCGGGTGACTCCGGGCGAGACGCAGTTCAGGCGGATGCCGTAGTGAGCCCACTCCGTTGCGAGCACCTCGGTCAGATTGATCACGCCCGCCTTCGCCGCGTTGTAGGCCGAGCGCATCGGCCAGCCGCCCATGCCGCCGATCGAGGCGATGCTGACGATGCTGCCCCCTTTGCGCTCGATCATCACCCGGCCGACCGCCTGGGTGCACAGAAACACGCCGGTCAGCATCACGTCGATCTGCATGCGCCAGTCGGCCTCCGGCATCTCCTCGGATCGGTGCAACCTGAACAACCCGGCGTTGTTCACGAGGATGTCGATCCGACCATGTCGCGCAACGACCTGATCCGCCAGCCGCGCGCAGGACTCGCCGTCCGACACGTCGAGCTGGATCGACTCGACTCGATGCCCGAGCCCGGCGAGCCGGTCTGCAGCCTCCCGCCCGCGTTCCTCGACGAGCTCACCGATGACGACGATCGCGCCCTCCTCGGCAAGGCGCTCGGCGATCCCCAGGCCGATCCCCCGGCCAGCGCCCGTGACCACGGCGACCCGGTCTCGAAGGAGATCGCCCAACGTGCCACCCTCTCCCGTGATTCCCCTCACCCTCCCCAAGTGTAGCCGAGCGCGGGACCCGCTCAGGTGGTTTCGGCGCGCTCGGATCAGCGAGGGATGCGGGACGACAAGCCGACGGCGTCAGGCAGCCGCATCGTCCGTGCCCGCGCTCGTGCCGGCGTCCCATTTCTGCTCGAGACGCTCGCGCAGGCGATCGCGAGCCTCGGCCAGGGGCACGCGCGCGACCACCGGCTCCAGGAAACCGAGCACGATGAACTTGCGGGCCTCATCCGGCGGGATCCCGCGGCTTTCGAGGTAGAACAGCTGGGTCTCGTCGATCGGGCCGACGGAGCTTGAATGGGCGGCCCGGCGGCAATCGGGCTGGTCGATCTCCAGCGAGGGGATCGCGACCGACCGCGTCGCCTTGGACAGGTTCATCCCGAATTCACCGAGGTAGCTGTCCGTCCCGACCGCGGTCTTCTCGATGACGATCATGCCCTTCATGAACGAGCGGGCGCGGTCCAGCAGCGCGCCCTTTGACAGCAGGTTGCCGGTCGTATCGCGACCAATGTGGCGCGTATACGAGGTGAGATCGAACAGCTGATCCTCGCCGCCGAACACGATCTCGACCTGCTCCACGGAGCTTCGATCGCCCTCCAGCCGGTTCTCGACCCGACTGCGGACCAGCCGCGCTCCGAGCTGCGCGAGCGCCCAATGGAGGGTGGCGCCCTCCCCGATCGCGGCGTTGCGAAACTGGAACGCGACCGTGCTGGGGGGTAGTTCCTGGAGGCTGGCGATGGCTAGCTTTGCCTCACGACCCAGAGTCACCTCGAGTGTGGTCGCGAGGAGCGATTGACCCGTTTCGGACGGGGTAGGTCCGGATTCGACCAGCTCCTCGACGATCGAGACATCCGCGCCGTCGCCGAGTGTGATCAGGGTGCGGCCGATCAGCGCCCGGTCCGGCGCGCCGACGCCCCAGCGGATCACGATCGGACGTTCCAGGCGGAGCCCCGCGGGGACGTGGAGCCTGACACCCTGGCTCCAGAAGCCGCGAACGAGGGCCGCCAGCTTGTCATCATCCGGAAGCCCGGCGCCACCTTCAAGCTGGCTCCGAAGTCCTCCCGGGTCACGCGCGAGCGCCTGGCCAAACGTCTCGAGGATCACGCCGGCGGCGATGGCCGCGGGTTCCAGGACCAGGCCGGCGACGCCGTCCTCGCGCAGCTCGATCAAGCCGGCAACGCCCTCGGGAAGCTCGGTCGTCCTGGTCACGCTCGGGGCGCTCGCCGTCACGACGTACGGCCGGGCCGTCAGCAGATCGGCGTTCCGAAGGTCCAGGTACGTCGTGTACAGCTGGTTCGGCTCAATTGGGAGCGCCTCGAAGGCGGCGGAGGCAGCCACTCGTTCGGCGCGCAGCCAATCGGGCTCGGAGCGTTCAGTGGCCAGCGCGTCGGCCAGGGCTCGGTCGGCGAAAGCGAATGGCAGATCGGCTGGTGCCCGGCGAACCGGGCGAGGTCTCGGGGACGCGACCGTCATCCGAGCGACCCCTCCATCTCGAGCTTCACCAGGCGGTTGAACTCGATGGCGTACTCCATCGGCAATTCCTTGGTGAAGACCTCCAGGAAGCCCTGGACGATCAGGTTTGTCGCCTCGTTTTCGGTCAGGCCGCGGCTCATCAGGTAGAAGATCTGCTCGGCGCTCACCTTGCCCACCGTGGCCTCGTGGGTCATCGAGGTGTCGTCTTCCTGGATGTCGATGTACGGATAGGTGTCGCTGCGGCTGATGTCGTCAAGCATCAGGGCGTCGCAGCGCACGCTGGCCACGACGTTGGTGGCGCCCGGCGAAACCTTCAGCTGGCCGCGATAGGTCGCCCGGCCGCCGTCCTTCGAGACGGACTTCGACACGATTCGCGATCGCGTGTTGGGCGCGAGGTGGACCGCCTTGGCACCGGTGTCCTGGTGCTGGCCCTTGCCGGCCACGGCGACGCTGATGATGTCCGCCGTGGCCCCCTCGCCGCGCAGGTAGATCGCCGGGAACTTCACGGTCTTGCGCGAGCCGGTGTTGGCGTCGATCCACTCGACGGTGGAGTCCTCGTAGGCGTGCGCCCGCTTGGTCACGAGGTTGTACACGTCGTTCGACCAGTTCTGGATGGTCGTGTAGCGCACCTTGGACTTGGGCAGCGCGACGACCTCAACGACCGCCACGTGGAGCGATTCGGTGGCGTAGATGGGGGCTGTACACCCCTCTATATAGTGTACTTTCGCACCCTCTTCGACGACGATCAGCGTCCGTTCGAACTGGCCGGTGTTCTCGCCGTTGATCCGGAAGTAGGCCTGCAGCGGGAGCGGAACCTCGACGCCCTTTGGCACGAAGACGAACGAGCCGCCCGACCAGACCGCCGCGTTGAGGGCCGAGAACTTGTTGTCCTCCGCCGGGACTACGGTGCCGAAGTACTTGCGGAAGATGTCCGGATACTCCTTGAGCGCCTGGTCCGTGCCCATGAACACGACGCCGAGCTTGGTCAGCTCCTCCTTGACCGAGTGGTAGACCACCTCGCTGTCGTACTGCGCGCCGACGCCGGCCAGGAACTTGCGCTCTGCCTCCGGGATGCCGAGCCGCTCGAAGGTGGCCTTGATCTTCTCGGGGACGTCGTCCCACGACTTCTCTTCGCGCTCGGACGGCTTGCGGTAGTAGACGATCTTGTCGAAGTCGATCTTGTCGAGACCGTCGGTCCAGGTCGGAATCGGGCGCTTGAGGAAGTGCTCGTAGGCGCGGAGACGGTACTGGAGCATCCAGTCCGGTTCTTCCTTGAAGCCGCTGATCTCCTCGACCGTCTCGCGGGTCAGCCCGCGCTTGGTTTCACGCAGGTACGCGATGTCGTCGTGGAAGGCGAACTGGTCGCGCTGGTCGGTGACGATCTCGCGGGTAGCGGTCATCTGGTCTCCGGTCGTGGGTTCGAGGCAATTCCAGGCTGTCTGCCGGGCGCAATCTAATTCCGAGTCAGATTATCGGGATTAGGGACGAAACCGTCAACGATGCGTCGGTACCGCGGTCGGTACCGCGGTTCCGCTCAACTACAGGTGGAACGAATCGCATGAACCTGCACGGACCGTCGCCCAAACTGCATGCTGGTCACCCGTCCGCGCACACCTGTTGAAAGCGGTCAACTGGCAGTTTCGACAGAGAACCTGGATCGAGAAAGCGGGCATGGATCCTGTCGCGAGGCTCCGCTCGCCAGGCTCCGCTCGCCAGGGTCGCCGGCTCGGACGGCCGACTGGCTCGCTGCTTGCGCGGCCGAAGGGCACGGGCCGCTCAGGCCGGCTGTTCCGCCAGACCGTGCAGGTCGCCCGAACCGTGGAATTCGACGAGCGTCTCGCGGCGGCCGCCGGCCCCGACCTGGCGTCCGGCGACCAGGACGTGACCCCGGATCGTTCGGCCGTCGGCCGTCCGCCCAGTCAACTCGCCCTCATCGAGGGCTGGGCCGGACCGCGTCACCACGCGTGCGCTCCACTGCGGATTGCCGGCGGCATCCTCCCAGCAATCGACCGTCGCGGAGGGCAGGGGGCCACCGGCGAACGTCACGTCGAGGAGCGCGAAGCGCACATGTCGTCTGGCCACGCGCGCACCATAGCAGGGCGGGCGCCAGACCCTCGGGTGCCAGACCCTCGGTAGCTCAACCGGCCCAACCGGGTTGCCGACGCGACCGGGCGAGCCACCCGTCCGGGTTGACGAGGCGCGCAGAATGCGCTGCGCCACCACGGTGGGCCAGCCACCGACACGACTGCCGCGGACAGCAGCGGACCGAGCAGCATCCCCGCCCCTTCGACGATGCCCGCAGCTCCATTGGCCGACGTGAGCTCGTCGGGCGTCCGAGAGAGCGCTGGCAGCATTGCCGACTGGGTCGGCCGGATCACCACCAGGGCGGCACTTCCAATTCCCGCGACGAGATAGGCCACCAGGATTGGGGCATCTGACTCCATCGTCGTCGCGGTTGTGGCCAGGCCGATCCCGTAGGCGAGGTAGCCGCCGATCAGCGCAAGACGCCGGTCGCGGCGATCACCGAAGACGGCGACCGCCGGAGCGACCAGGACACCAGGCACCAGCATCAGGACGGCCACGATGCCAACGGACCCTGGACCCGTCCGCTCGTAGGCGAACAGAAGGATCGCGACCCAGGTGGCGTACTCGGCCGTGCTGAAGGCCAGAAACGCCCCGAGCAGGCGACGCAGGCCTCGGTTGCGCAGAATACGGACGGCAGAGGTGCGCCAACCGGTCCTCTCAGCGAGTTGCCTCGAATCGATCTTCCGCTGGCCGTCGTCGGACATCGGACGAGTCTACGACCCGCCGCCGACCCTGATGGTCGGGCGGCTCCCGTACCATCAAATCCATGGTGTCCCCTCAGCAGCTCGATCGAGCGTCCGCGCGGCGGTTCATGGTGGCTCGACATCTGCTCCTGCCGCCACGCTCACTGCCCGCGGAGCCAGCTTCGGTCATGCGTGTGGTGGAACGGCTCGGCTCGCTCCAGTTCGATCCGCTCGACGTGACGGGACGCAACCACGATCTGGTCCTGGCCGCCAGGATCGCCGACTACCAGCGAGGCTGGACGGACGCGCTGCTATACGAGGATCGCCGCCTGTTCGAGGCCTATAACAAGGGCCTGTCGCTCCTGCCGACCGCCGAGCTGCCGTGGTATCGGGTCACGTGGGACCTGAACGCGGCCGAACACGGTCCGGCGACCTTTCGCGCGCATGCCGCCCTGGTCGACGAGCTGCTGGACCGAATCCGGCGCGATGGCCCGCTGTCGTCAACGGACCTCGAGCCGCGGGCGGCGATTGAGTGGTACTGGCGGCCGACGAACCAGGTCCGGGCGATCCTGGAGGCGCTCGGCGAGGCCGGGATCCTTGGACTCGCGCGGCGCGAGGGGAATCGGCGTGTCTACGATCTCGTGGAGCGGCTCTTCCCGGCTGAACTCCTGGCGAGCCGGCCACCGGAACGAGAGCAGCGTCGTCACAAGCTGCTCTCTCGCTATCGCGCACATGGGCTCCTCGGGCGCTCGGGGAGTGCCGAGCTGTGGTACGGAACGGCGCCTGCCACGCGATCCGTGGACCGCGCCGACGCCCCGACTCGCGGGGAACTGCTGGCCGAGTTGGTCGACGCGGGGACGCTGATCCCGGTGACGATCGATGGCGTTCGGGGCGATCGGTTCGTGCTCGCCGACGAGCTGGACCTGCTTGCCGACACAGCCGGTGGAGCCCGGGAAACCCAGGATCCGGCCGTCGCGTTCCTCGCCCCGCTCGACCCGTTCGCCTGGGATCGGGAGTTCCTGCGCTCGCTGTACGGCTTTGACTACGTCTGGGAGGTCTACGTCCCTGCTGCCAGGCGACGCTGGGGCTACTACGTCCTGCCGGTGCTCTTCGGTGACCGCCTCGTTGGCCGGATTGAGCCGCGGATCGATCGACGAGCGGGCGTCCTCCGGGTGCTGGACATGTGGTGGGAAGACGGTTTCGACCCGCTCGCGACCGATGGTTTCGTTGATGCCATGGTGACTGCGCTTGAGGGACACGCGCGATTCACTGGCGCCCGCCGCATCGCCGTACCGAGGGCCGGCACTCAGCGGTCGCTCGGCGCGGCGATTCGAAAGCGGCTGGGGCGGGCCGGGCTCCTCAGGCCGTGACCCGCATCAGCCCGTGACCCGCATCAGACCGTGACACTGACCAGGGTCCAGGTGCCAATGTTGGCGGCCTTGTCCCGGGCACGGATCCGGTACTGGTAGGTTCGGGCCCGCGGAAGCGTTTCGGTCACGCTCGTCCCGGTCCGAAGCCCCAAGGCTCGCCAAGCACCCCCGACCACCCGTCGCTGGATCTCATAGTCCTGCACGCCGGCGGTGAGGACCTGGAGCAGCGGGTCGCCGCCCGTCCATCGAACCGTTACTCGCGATCGCGTGACGTCGAACGGGACAACCGACGTGGTGCCGGCTTTCACCCAGGCGCTGGTCCGATCGGTCCGTCTGAGAAAGACGCCGGCGTAGTATCGGTATCCGGTGATCGGCGATACGGCGACCCCGAACCCCACGTAGTTGAAGTCGGCCGAGAGCAGTACCGCACGATGCGACGGCGAAACGAGCCAGGCAGCCACGACCTCGGCCGTCGAGTCGGCCTCGGATGGGTAGCTGTTCCAGCCGATCACCTCGCCGGCCCCGAACCATGGAATGCCCGCCTGAACAATGACATCGAAGACGCTGCTGCCGTCCGGATTGGTGTGGGAGAGCAGGTCCGTCCCCGCCATCGTCTCCGCGCGCTGTCTGGCGATCGCCATGACGTCCGGATCGAACTCGAGCGCCACGAGGCCATGACTGCCGCGCTCGGCATTGACCAACGAGCCAAGATGAATCTCGGCCTGCAACAAAGTCGAGGAATCGAAGGCAGGCAATCCCGCAGCCACCGGTCCTGCTACCGCGGCCGCGATCAGGTAGGCCGATAGGATCACGCCAAGGCGTCGGGCGGCGGCAGGCACCCTGGTGGGATCGGTACGATCTGGCTTCTCCTATATGGGTCATGGGTCCCGGCCGACCGGTGCGTTGGTCACGGGTCCTGGATCCCGAAGTCCAGCGTTCAACGCTGATCCGATCCGGAAACGTCAAGCGCGCCGCATGTGAGACCATGCCCGCAAAGCGAATCAGGAAGGAGCGCCCCAATGGCTGCCGTTCGACGCGCTCAGGCCACCTGGTCTGGCCCACTCGCCACCGGTTCCGGAACCGTCAGCGCCCGGTCCTCCGGCACCTTCACCGATCTTGCGGTGTCCTGGTCGGCCCGGACCGAAACCCCCGAGGGCATGACCAGCCCAGAGGAACTGGTCGCGGCCGCCCACTCCGCCTGTTTCTCAATGGCACTGTCCGGGGCCCTAGGGCGGGCCGGGACCCCGCCGGATCGGCTCGACGTCTCCGCCGAGGTCACGTTTGACAAGGTCGAGGCGGGCTGGCGGGTCGTGTCGAGCGCCCTGACCGTGCATGGCGTGGTCCCCGGCATTTCGGCCGCCGATTTCACCGCGGCTGCGGAAGGGGCACGTGACGGCTGCCCGATCAGCCAGGCGCTCAAGGGCAACGTGGCGCTCAGCGTGGTCGCGACGCTGGAGGCCTAAGGCCCGACACTCAGCCGATTGACAGCATCCGTCGTGGATTGACAACGGTCATCGTCTCGATCTCCGCGCCCGAGACGCCGGCGGCTCGCAGGCGCGGCAGGAACGTCTCCGCGAGATAGGTATACCCGCGGCCCTCGTAACGAGTGAGCTGCGAGTCGTGGCAGACGTCCTGACTGAGAAGGATTCGGTCAGCGTGGCCGCGCCCAAGCAGCTCGGACAAGAACTCGACGATGCGGCCCTCGCCGTGCTGTTCGAGCGGCGTGAAGGCCATCCCGAGGAAGTCGAATTCGAGGCTGGCACCGCGCCGGACGATCTCCAGGTAGTGCTCCAGCATGGGATACGAGTCCGCGTGGCCGATGACCACCCGGGACAGATCGGCGCCCTCGTCCTCGAAGATGCCGAGTTGGGCGAGGCCCACCGCGGACATCACCGCATGGGTCGTGATCGCCAGGCCCGTCCGGCGGGAGGCGCGGGCTGCGGCCCGGTGCACGCGCTCCTCAACCGCGGAGACCCACGGTTTGTCCGTGCCGATTTCGCCGATGATCCCTGGCCGGATGCCCGTCTCCCCCACCCCGCCCTCGATTTCAGAGACCAGCTGGTCGGCGAGGTCGTCCACCGACCGACGATCGATCAGCGCCTCCACCGGGTAGTGGGCGCCGCGGTACCAGCCGCAGCCCATCACGAGATGGAGCCCGCTCGTCTCGGCCAGACCCTGGAGCCAGAGCGGGTCGCGACCGACGCCGTCGAGCGTCAGGTCCACCAGCCCGCTCCCGCCAGCCCGCTTGAAGCGGTCGAGCTCCCCAAGAATCGTCGGCTCGTCACGGGTCAGCTGCCAGTAGTCCCAGCGCCCCCCGATGTGCCACAGCGTGATCTGCGTGTGCTCGTGCGGCAGCGTGAACCCGAGCGCGGCCGGTTCAATGGGTCCGAGAACGGTCTGGACATGAGCCATCGGCCCGGATGCTACGCCGTCCGGGCTCGATTGGGGCGGCCCTCGCGGGCCGGAGACCGGTGACTGCCGGATCGGCCAGTTCCATATATCGTTCGCCGCATGTTCAGTCGCTGGGGAGCGTTCGTCTATCGATTCCGGCGGCCGGTGGCCGCGGTCATGGTGGTCGTGGCCATCGCGGCTGCCTCGCTGGCTACACAGACATCGTCAGTGCTGAGCGCCGGCGGCTGGCTGGATGCCACCTCCGAGTCAGCGGACGTGGCGGCCCAGCTCGATCGCGAGTTCGGGGCCGGCAAGAGCTCCGTCGTCGCCCTGTTTCGGGCGGATGAGCCCGGCGTGGATGCCACGACGCCCGAATTCCAGGGCGCGATTGCGACGTCGGTGGCGGGGCTTGCGGACGATCACCGGGTAACAGGCGTCGTGGGCTTTGCGGATACGGGCGCCGACCGCTTTATCAGCCGGGCTGGCGACGCCGCGTACGTCGTGATCCAGCTGGACCTGACCGAGGAGGAGTCGGTTGCGATCGTGGATGACCTTCGTGCTGCGATCGTGCCTCCCCCCGGCTATTCCTATCAGCTGACCGGCTACGGCCCGATCACCAAGGATTCGGCGGTCCAGTCCGAGGAGGACCTCCAGAAGGCGGAGGTGGTTTCTCTACCAATCGCCGCCCTGGTGCTGATCCTGGTGTTCGCGTCGGTGGTGGCGGCCGGGATGCCGCTCTTGGTGGCCGGCCTGGCGATCCCGAGCAGCCTGGCCCTCATCTACCTGGTCGCACAGCAGATCGAGATGAGCATCTTCGTCCTCAACATTGCCACCATGCTCGGCCTTGCCCTGGCGATCGACTACTCGCTGTTCATCGTGAGTCGCTACCGGGAGGAACTTCGGCGGGGCCGCACTGTCGGTGAGGCGGTGGAACGAGCGGTCGCCACGGCAGGCAAGGCGGTCGCGTTCAGCGGCGTCGCCGTCGCGATTGGACTGTCTGGGCTGCTCCTCTTCGAGGCGCCGGCCCTCCGCTCGATCGGCATCGCCGGAGCGCTGGTCGCGCTCTGCTCGGTGGTTTTCGCGTTGACCTTCCTGCCGGCCGTGCTTGGGATGCTTGGGACGCGGGTCAATGCGCTGTCGCTCGGCGGGCTCACCCGTCGGTTCCGGACCGTGTCCGACCTTCCGACGGCGGCGCGGGCGTCGCGCTGGGAGCGATTGGCGCACGGCGTCATGCGCCGCCCCATCACGGTCCTCCTCCCGACCCTGGCCGTCCTGCTGATCGCCGGCAGCCCGGTCCTACGCATGGAGCAGGGCGTTCCGGGTGCCGAGATCTACCCGGCCGGCGTGGAGAGCCGCGACGCCTACGTTGCGCTCCAGACGGAGTTCGCCCCCGGCGAGACGACGCCGATCGTGATCCTGGCCAACGTGGCGGGGTCGCCGACCGACCTTGCAACGATCCGGGCGCTGGACGACTACTCGAAGCAGCTGGTCGCAATCGAGGGCATTGATCGAGTGGAGGGTCCATTCACCATCGTCAGCCCGGCGACTGGCGCCCTCCTGACGCCCGAGGAGGTCGCCGCCCTGTACGCCCTGCCCGACGGGCAACGCCCGGCGGGCCTCACGGCCCTGCTCGAGCGCTACGTCCGGGGATCGACCGTGCGACTCGACGCGATCAGCCCGATTTCGCCGGCACGACCGGACGCCACGGACCTGATCCCCATCATCCGCGCCCTGGAGCCGGACGACGGAATCACGACCATGGTGGGGGGAAGCGCGGCGACCGCCAAAGACTTCCTGGTGTCACAGGGCGAACGGGCGCCGTGGGCCGTCGGGCTGACCCTGGTCGCCAGTGGCGCGATCCTGTTCCTGCTGTTCGGGTCGCTGATCCTGCCACTGAAGGCCGTGATCATGACCCTGCTGTCGATCAGTGCCAGTTTCGGCGCGCTGGTCTGGGTCTTCCAGGATGGCAACCTCGCCGACGTCCTCGCCTTCGAGCCGCTCGGCTACACCATTGCCGGCAACCCGATCATCATGTTCAGCGTGATCTTCGGGTTGTCGATGGACTACGAGGTTCTGCTGCTGTCGAGGATCCAGGAGGCATATCGGCGGAGCGGCGACAATCGGGCGTCGGTGGCTGAGGGCCTGGCCCGCACGGCCGGTGTGATCACTGGCGCAGCGCTGATCATGATCACGGTGTTCGGCGCCTTTGCCCTGGCCGAGACCATCACGATCAAGAGCATCGGGGTCGGCATGGCGATCGCCGTATTCGTGGACGCCACCATCGTCCGGGTGCTGCTGGTGCCGGCCACGATGCGCCTGATGGGTCGCTGGAACTGGTGGGCGCCCGGGATCCTCGGTCGCCTCGTGGATCGGCTGGGGTTCAGCCACGTCGAGGAGGACGACCAGCCGGCCGGGGACGGGACCGCGGGCGTCCTGCCCAGCCGAACGGGCCCCTGATCCATCAGCCTGACGGCTTCTGATCGGTCGGCGCGCCCGGACCGCCGCGGTCATCGATACTTGCGTCAGGAGGCGCCCCGTGAACGATCGAGATGATCCGTTGACAAGACAAGGCTCGAAGGGCGGCGACGGTGCGCCAGGATCCGGCAGCGGCCGGAGCTATCAGTGGGACTGGGGCCCCGATGGCGGTCGTCGGCCAGGCCTGCCGTGGATCGGCATCTTCCTGGTGGTGTTTGGTGGGCTGTTGCTGGTCCAGCAGCTCTTCCCGGAGCTCGAAGCGCTGGGGTCCGTGCTTGTCCTGGCCATCGGGCTGGCGTTCCTGATCAAGTGGGCGGCCAATCGCGGGACCGGCTCCCTGTACGCCGGCGCGATCATCACGGCGCTTGCCGTGCCGGGCCTCGTGAACGCCGCTGGCGTCCAGGCCAATGGGCTCAGTACGTTCAGCTTCGGGATCGCCTTCCTGTTCATCGCGGCCGTCAGACTGGCCACTGGCGGAGCAACGGGCTGGCAGCTGTGGTTCGGCGGCCTCCTCGCGCTGGTTGGTGGCGTGAGCATCACGAGCCCTGCGTCGGGCGGCCTGGTCGTGCCGATCCTGCTGGTGGCGCTGGGTGCCGGCCTCGTGCTCCGGGATCTGGGTCGCGGCATCCGTCCACGGTGAGCGGCTGGCAACAACCACCGCCACGACCCGCCGGAGCGTCCGCGGACTCGTCCTGGGCGGAGGCGAGCGAAGCCGACCCCCTCGGCACGCGTCAGCTCATTCGCCGGGGGTTCCGGGTCTACCGATCCTCCCCGTGGCACTACCTGAAGGTGGCGGCCATTCCGGAGGCGATTCGAAACCTGCTGGCACTCCCGGGCCTTCTGGTCAGCGGCCATGCCCTGGAGCGCGTCGTCGGCGTGATCGCGGACTTCTGGGGACGCGTGGCTGCGAACCCGGAGGCCTACCAGGGTGCCGCTTCGGTCGCGCTCCAGACGGACCTCCAGGCCAGGCTCCAGGCCGTGGTCGGACCGCCGACCGAGATGACGGCGGTGTCCGCCATCGCCGGTGGCCTGGCTGTCGCGGCGGGCTTGATCGGATGCGCGGCCGTGACGGCCGCGGCACTAGCGGCGGCGACGGGTCGCCCGATGTCGGTGGCGGGCGCGTTTCGTGTCGTCGCCGCTCGCGCCGGCCTCGTTCGATCGATCGTCGCGATCGGGATCGCCTGGGCAGCCGCGTCGCTGGCGGCGGTCCTGTCGGCAGGTTCGGACGAACTTCAAGCCTGGGCCGGTGCGCCCGGATCGCCGCGGCTGGTGTTGATTGATAGCCTGCTGGGCATCCTTGTCATGGTCGTCGCAGTCGGCGTCATCGTCCTGGCGGTCCGCCTGGCCATGGGCCTTCCGGCGATCCTGGCCGAGTTGCTTGGCTTCGGTGCGGGGATCACCCGGGGGATGGACCTGGGCCGGGGGATCCAGGTGCGCCTCGGCCAGGCCATCGCCGGCATCCTGGTCCTCCACGCGATCAGCGTCGCGGTCGGCTCGATCGCCGTTGGGTTCGCGGTGGGCCTGTCCGTGATGTCGGCATCCGTTGGCGTGGCGGCCTACCTGGTGGCGTCCCTCATCGGCAACCTGCTCTGGGCGCCGGTCATTCCCGCGGTGCTGGCATACGCCTATCGAGAGCGAACAGGCGGGATCGTGGCGGCCGAGCGAGGGGCGGCGCCCGACCAGCCCATGACGTAGGCGGCCAACCCATCCGGTCCCGTTACGCGAGGGCCGTGCCGATGGTGGTCTCTGCGGTCGCTTCGATCGCCTGGCCGAGGGTTTCGACGACCTGCTCGATCTCGGCGTCGGTGATGATGAACGGCGGCCCCAGCAGAATCGTGTCGCCATCGACCCCGTTGGCGTTGCCGGTGCCCGAATAGACGAGCAGGCCGCGATCTCGCGCGGCGCGTACCACCGCCTCCGTCACCCTCGTGGCCCTCGAGAAGGGGTCTCGGCTCTCCCGGTCCGCGACGAGCTCCAGGCCGATGAGCAGTCCGCGCCCACGGATCTCGCCGACGATCGGGTGGTCGCCCAGCCGCGTGCGAAGTCCGGCGATGAGGCGCTCCCCTTTGCTCGCGCTCGCCGCGACGAGCGACTCCGTCTCCAAAATCCGCAGCACCTCACCGGCGACCGCCGCGGCCACCGGCCCGTGGGAATAGGTGAACCCATGCACGAACCCGGACCCGGCGACCCCGGGAGCTCCGACCTTCCCGGTCACGGTCCCGAAGACCTCCCCCGACGCCGCCACGAACCCGAACGGCCAATACCCCGATGTGGCGCCCTTGGCCGCGACCAGGACGTCTGGGCGGACTCCCCAGTGATCGAGTCCGAACCAGCGGCCGGTCCGCCCAAAGCCGGTCATCACCTCATCGGCGATGAGCAGGACGCCATGACGCCGGCACACCTCGGCGATCAGGGGCCAGTAGCCGTCCGGCGGGACCACGGCGGCGAGGGTTGCCCCCACGATCGGTTCGGCCACGAACGCGGCGACCGTCCCTGGACCGGCGGCCTCAAAGGCTCGGTCAAGTTCGGCAGCCAGTTCGTCGGCGGACCCGAGGGCGTTCGCCCCGGCCAGCGCGGCTCGATATGGGTAGGCGGCTGAGACGTGGCGGAAGCGCCCCAGCCAGCCCTCGTATGGACGGCGGAGCGACTTGCGGCCGGACAGGTCCAGCGCGCCCAGAGTGTTGCCGTGATAGCTCCCCCAGCGCGAGAAGACGATCCAGCGCTCCGTCTCGCCCCGGGCCAGGTGATAGGCGCGGGCCAGCTTGAGCGCCGTCTCGATCGCCTCCGAGCCACCCGACACGGGGTAGATCGCCGGCTCGTCGACCGGCAGGTGGCGCCCGACCGCCGCCACGTACGCCTCAAGTGGTTCGTTGGTGAAGACGCTCCCGTGGGCGTAGGCCAGGCGCGCAGCCTGCGCCGACATGACCTCGGCGACCTCGCGCCGGCCATGGCCGATGTTGACGACGATCGCCCCGCCGGCGGCATCGAGGTAGTCGCGCCCGGTTGAGTCCCAGACGACGGAGCCCTCGGCTCGCACGGCGACGGGCGGGTCGGCCTGGCCGGAGCGCCGGAAGACACGGCCGGTGGTCATCCGCGGCATCGTACCGGACCGGACCGCGAGCGGACGGGAGCCGGCCGGTAGTCCGATGCTTGGCGGGTCGTGCTAGCTCTAGACGCGACCCTTCGGGACGGTATGCCAGTAGGTCTTGTTGAAGACGATCTTGCCCAAGTGCCAGAGCTGATTGGGCTTTGGCGGTCGAGGCGCATGCTCGTAGTCGAACTGGAGCAACGTGCCCTTGCCGTCGCCGATCTCGAAGAAGCACATGACCTTGCCCAGGTACTCGGCGTGCTTGCCGGTCGGGGCGCGGCGCAGGATCGCCGCGGCGATCCGCAGGGCGACCACGAGCGCCTCGAAGTGGCCCGTCGAGCCGGCCTTCGACAGCGGCAGATCCGTGGCATCACCCAGCGCGTAGACATTCGTCCGGCCGCCGACCAGGAGCGTGTGTCGATCCGTGGGCAGCCAGCCGCCCGGAGCCGGTGCCAGCCCGGAGTCGATCAGGAACTGCTGGCCTTTGTGCGGCGGGACGAGGATCAGCAGATCGTAGGGCAACTCCTCACCTTCGAGGCTCAGCACGACCTTGCGGGTCGGATCGATCGCCTCGACATTGAAGAACGTGTGCAGCTCGATGCCCTTTTCCTCGAGGATGGGGGTGGCCATGTCCGACACGCTCTCGATGGTGAAGGCACGGCCGATCGGCGAACAGAAGTCGATCGAGGTCGTGTCCCGCAGACCCCGGTCCCGGAGCTCCGAGTCGATCAGGAATGCCACCTCGAGCGGCGCGGGCGGGCATTTGTACGGCATCCCGGCGATACCGATGACGATCCGTCCGCCGATGAAGGCATCGAGCGCCCGGCGCAGCTTCGCGGCAGCCTCAGCGCTGTAGAAGTGCTGGGCCTCGGTGTCGAAGAACTCGATCGCCTCCGGGACGATCCGCGAGCCGGTCGCGATGACCAGCTGGTCGTAGGCGAGCGGGAGGCCGTTGGCCAGTGTCACGAGCTGCCGGGCTTCGTCGATCCGCTCAATTTCTCCGACGACGAGCGCCACCCGCTTGTCGAGCAGCGACCGCTCCGGGCGCTGGAGGTTGGACGCGTGCTCGCCACCCATGGCGATGTACATGAACCCGGGCTGGTAGACGTGCTGGCCATGAGCATCGACCACGACGATCTCCGTCTCGCCACGATCGATCCGGGCTCGCAGCTTCCTGGCCAGGAGATTGGCGGTGAGGGTGCCCCCGACGCCCCCACCGAGAATGAGGATCCGCTCCATGACGCGCCTACCGGCACTTCTCGACGATGATCTCGTCGAAGCCGTCGCGCGACTCGAGGGCAACCAGCCGGTGGCCAGCTTTCTCGATCCATTTCGGGATGTCGATCTTCGAACCCTTGTCCGACGAGTACACGGTGATCACGTCGCCGATTGAGCTCTCGCGGATGGCCCGGATCAGTTCCATCAGAGGGCCCGGGCAGAAGCTGCCGCGGGCGTCGACGATGCGGGTGACGGCGGGGACGGTGGTCATGGTCATCTCGATCACACCTTCCTAGATGAACAGCGGCGTGGAGTTGTCGGTCATCAGGCCGATGACGGTGGCCGCTCCGGCGGGCTCACCCATGCCGTCGATCATGTCCTCGGGCGTGAGGCCGAACATGTCCATCGTCATCTGGCACGGGATGAATTCGACGCCCAAAGCCTGGGCGACTTCGAGCAGCTCCTTCGGGCTGGCCACGCCGTACTGCTTCGCCAGGCGACCCATCATCCACGGCCCCATCCCGAAGAAGTCCATCTTCGAGAGCTTTCGGTGGCTGATCCCGGGGCGCTGCATCGCCGAGAGCATCTTCTGCATCCAGTTCCGGCCGGTGATCCGCTTCGAGTCCTTGACGAAGACCTGGAGACCCCAGAACGTGATGAAAACGCGGGTCTTGACACCCATCGCCGCGCCGGTGGTGGCCAGGATCATGGTGGCCCAGACCTTCTCCAGGTCGCCGCTGTAGTCGATGATCAGGAGGTCCCTGGTCTTGACCTGGCCTTCGACCGCTGGGGCCGTAGCCGGGCTCGTGGATGGTGCCTCGTGAGCCTCGAGGATCTCAGGCCAGCCGTCCACGGCGGCAATGGCCTCGGTGAGCGGATCGGGGCGGGTGATCGTGGCGGTGGTCATCAGGTCCTCACTTCCGGCGGATGACGAAGCGGTACAGCGCCCCATCGGATGATTGTTCGATGAGCTCGTTGCCCGTGGCCCGGCACCATGCGGCCACGTCCTTGATGGACCCGACATCCGTCGCGAGGAGCTCGAGGAACGCGCCGGATGGCATGCCCTTGACGGCCTGGGCGGTCCTGACGATGGGCATCGGGCAGGACAACCCGCGGGCGTCGACCATCTGGGTAATCTCGACGAGTGGCACGGCAGCCTCCTTTCGGGCTTGTGTTGGGACTGGGTCAGATGAACACGACTTGACCCTCGCCGGCGTTGATATAGAAGGCGGTCACACCCTCTACGCCGTCAACCAGCGGATCGAGGTCGCTTGATTCGAGCTTGAGCAGGTCCATCGATAGCGAACAGGCCTGGATGTCCACCTCGCCGAGGTCCTTGGCCTGGCGAAGGGTCTCGGCCCACGGCGCCTGACCGGCACTGGCGAGTGCCTCGACCGCGGCGCGACCGGCGGGACCGGCCTCTGGGGCGAGTCCGTGGTCCGCGCCGATCTTGTCGGCACGGAAGGCGTCCAGCGCCCAGTACTGGAGAAAGATGTTGACCGGCTTGCCGAGCGCTGCGGCGCCGGCGGTCAGGACGGCGGCGGCCTGCAGCTTGTCGTCCGTGCCGGAAAAGAGGACCAGGTTCAGCGGGTTGTCCATGCGTTCACCTCGTGATCTGGGCGGGCACGCCGGTTGGTCGCGGCAGCCCGGGTTCAGGCGGCGGGATCAGGGACAGGTCGGCCAGTCGGCGGAGACGCCGTTCGAGAACGCCGCGCATGATCGAGCAGGCGACCGTCACGTCCGGATCCGCCAGGCGGTAGCGGACCTCGCGACCGTCGCGATCGGCATCCACGATGCCCGCGGCGCGCATGACCGCCAGGTGCTGCGACACGTTTGGCTGGCTCAGGCCAAGGTCTTCGGCCAGGCGACGCACTTCGCGCGGTCCAGTGGAGAGCCGGTGGAGGATCTCCAGGCGGCGCGGGCTGGCCAGCGTGCGCATGACTTCGGCCTGCAGCGTCGTGATGTCGTCCATGTCCGAAGGATCGGACCCATGCGCATCTGCGCATCAGTGCCGCGGGTCACGGCCGGCCGGGCTGCCTTCGGGCCGACTTGGGGCCGCTCGGCCCGTCGGTCAGATTGTCCGGTTGGCGATCTCGAGCTGATGTCGGGTCCACGCCTGGAGCTGGCCGAGGCGACGTTCGTCGAGGCGTTCGCAGGCCCAGTCCCAGTGGATGGCCAGGACGTCGCCGGGCTCCGTCTGGGCGATGAACCCGACGCCATCCTGCCAGCCGCGAATCGTCTCGAGCCGCGGCGGGCCAAGACGCAGCTTCCCGTCGACGAGCTCGAGCGGTACGGCATCGACCAGGAGCTGCCCGCCCACGCGCTCGCGGACGCGCCCCCAGCGGATCCGGCAACTGTCGATCGCGTGCAGAACGTCTCCGACCTGCCCGCCCCGAAGCATGCCGACGACCGGAAAGACATCGAGGACATGGAAGGCGTGGACCGGTCGGGCACCATCGGGCGCCTTTGTGGCGAGCCAACGCCAGGCGTCGCCCCGGAGACGCGGACGGAATCGCGACTCGATCGATCCCGCGAAGCTCGGTCCCGGAACGTGGTCCAGCAGCTCGCTACCGAGCCAGTAGGCCTCGACGACGCGCTCGTCGAGTGGGTCGACGATCCCATTGGCCTGGGCGATCAGCTGGAGATACGGATAGGCGCCCTCGAACCCGGTGGCCAGCTCGCGGATGCGCCGCAGGTCCCCCCCTTCCGCTGCCTCGCCGAGCAGTTCATCGGCGGCGTCCGGGCCGCAATACCCCAGGCGGTTGGGTCCGTACGCGTAGCGGGCGAACCTGATCGGCCCGGGGACGGCGGCAGGGTACGGGGCGGCGGAGCGCGGAGCGACGGCGGTCATGACACGGCAGGGGCGAGCCGCCTGGTCGAGCGAACGGCGAAGACGGCGACCACGGCGACGCCCGCAATGACCGCCAACTGACCGGCGATGGCCTGCGGCGAAGGGGCGGCGCCGTTCGCGACCGCTTGAAGCAGTGCGGTCATCGGCGCTGCCACGACCAGCACACTGGCCACGATCGAGGCCGGGGCGCGCTGCAGGGCGGCCAGCCATGTGGCTACGTAGGCGGCCAGCAGGACGCCGGTGCCCAGCGCCCACGCCCATTGCGTCGTGGTCAGCTCGGCCACGGTCGCCAATCGCCCGGTGACAGCCAGATACGCGATCAGCACGAACAGGCCGATCCCGAGTCGAGCCGCTCCCAGGACGACTGAGGGCACGCTGCCGAGCAGCAGGCGGCGGGCGATCACGACCTCGACCGACCAGAGCAGCGTGGCGGCCGCGAGCATCGTCTCGCCGGGGCCCCAAGTCACCCCGATCGGGGGCGCGATCAGCACCTGGCCTAGCAGCAGCACGCCAAGGGCGCCGATCGGGTACCAGCCGAGTCGCTCGCCAAGGAGGGGAACGGCCAGCAGCGCAACCCAGACAAAGAGGGTCTTGTGGATGAATGCGGCCGTTGGGGCGCTCGCGCTGGCCAGCCCGCTGAAGAAGAGCAGGAACGGGACGCTTCCGCCGATCACCCCGATCACCACCAGACCCAGCCAGGCGCGGCGGTCAAGGGCACGCACCTCGGCGCGACGTGCCATGACCAATGCGAGGCCCACGAGCAACAGCGCGGCGACCCCGTTCTTGAGCGTCGTGTAGACCGCCGCATCGGGAAGCTGCTTGACGCCGAAGCTGTTGATGAACACGGAGACCCCGCTGATCAGCGCCGTCACCAGGGCGAGGCCGACGCCGGCCCGGACGGTCACCGGGACAGTCAGACGGGGCACCAATCGATCGTCGTTCATCGTGTTCTCCCTTCGCGGCGGTCGGGGGCGGCCGCGCGGTCTGCCGCGCGGTCTGCCGCATCGAGTTCCATTGCCGCCCACAGTGTTCCGCGGATCCGCGCCGCCTCATTCGGCTCGAGGCGCTCGATGACCGTGCCGGCCGCCACGTAGACCCAATCGCCGACGGCGAGGCCCGGCATCAACAGGGTCGAGGCCCGGCGCCGGCGCCCTTGCGTATCGATCGTCGCACCGGCTGCGTCAAGCGCCACCACCTGACCCGGAAACTCCAGGCACATGCCTACGTCCGTCCGTCCATCAGCGCAACCCGGCCAGCTCCTGGAGGGTTCGCCAGTTAGCCAGTCGTTCCGCCTGCGTACCCAGGATCTCGATCGTCGGGGCGTCGTCGGGTCCGAAGTGCGGCCCAAACCGGCCTTCCGTGCGGGCGAACGCGAGGAAGTCGATCGGCGTGCCGTCCGGCGCCGTGGCCCAGTCCCCGCGCAAGGCCGGGTTGCCCTGGAGGGAGAGACGCTCCGCGAGCGACGGGCCACGTCGCGGGTCGTACGTGAAGAGTGGGAACGCGCGCGACTCCACGGCCAGCCTCGACTGGCGAGCGGATGCGTCATCGTCGATCCCGTGCTCGGGCTGGCAGGGTGTGTACGCGATCACCACGGCCGGACCCGGGTAGGCGTTGGCGTCGCTGATCGCCCGCAGGAAGTGATTGAGATGCGCGGGCGTGCTCTGGGCGACGTACGCCTCTCCGTGGGCCATCAAGATCCGCCCGAGTTCCTTGCGCGGCTCCGCCCGCCCGTGCAGCGCCGCCCCGAAGGCGGACAGCTTCGTGACCTGTCCACCGAATGAAGCGGTCGACGCCTGGCCGCCGGTGTTCGAGTAGACCTGTGTGTCGAGGACGAGCACCTTGATGTCCGCACCGGATGCGACCATTCGTGACAGGGCGCCGAGGCCGATGTCAAACATGGCGCCGTCGCCGCCGATGACCCACAGGCGCCGCTCGGGGTGGCCGGCCTGATTCCAGGCCTCCCGGATCCCCATGGCGACCGCAGGCGCGTTCTCGAACAGGGAATTGGTCCACGGCACCAGGTACGGGTTGTACGGATAGGTCGCGCCGTAGACGGAGTTGCAGCCGGTCGCGGCCACGATCCCCATCGACTGCGGACCATGGATCTGGCGGGTAGCCGCAATCATCTGGCGAAGGGCCGTCGCCTCGCCGCACCCCGCGCACGATCCGGCACCGCCGACGTAGCCAATGGCGTGTTCACCGAGCAGGAGGTCGGCCAGCGCTCGGTCGTTGCGGTAGACCTCCGGCGTTGGCGGCAGGGCCCGGAAGAAGCGCATGTCGCGGGTGAACCGCTCGAGCGTGCTCTCACCACTCGACTCGTGCTCATCCTTGTCGATCATGAACAGGGCGTCGTGCCCGAGCGCCGCACACACCTCGACGCACTCGGCACAACCCTTGCAGTGGACCGGGTCGACGAAGATCCCGAACGCGCCGCGATCGAGGCCCTTGCGCCCGGGGACATCACCGTACTTGGTGGTCGGCGCAAAGCGTGCGTGAGCGCTGGCCATGGCGGCGGCCTGGTCCGGCTGGGTCGCGGCGAACGCGGCGATCCGCTCATCCACCTGCGGCTCCGGCACGACTTTGGCCAGGATGGCTGTATCCGGGCAGGCAGCTACGCAGGCCATGCAGCCGACGCACTTCTCGAGCAGGAACTCCGGAATCCGCGGCGCCAGCCGGCTGAAATCGCGCGTCGCCGACGTTCCGGGTGGGACGACGGAGCGAGCCAGGCCGGCGTCGGCCGGCAGTTCCCGGTCCGCGACCCCCCGGCGGTAGGCTGGTACCACGGAACGCCCGAACTCCTCGACGTAGGCGTGCATGTCCAGCACGGGCAGGGCGGCCCCGAGGCGGGTTTCGTGGAGCTCCTTCGGCTCGCCGGCTTCCTTGATCAGCGGCGCGACGTCAGGCATCGGCAGATCCATCCGGCTCCTTCGACGACAGCGTGGCATCCCGGACGGTTTCCGCGATGGCGTGGACCAGGTCCGTGATCGAGAGGATGCCGATCGGCATTGTCACGTCGTCGTCCGCCACAACGACCAGGCGGTGGATGTGATGACGCTCCATGCGGGCCGCGGCCAGGGCGATTGGCGTCGATTGCTGCACGGTGACGGCCGGTGAGGTCATCAGGTGGCGGACGGCGAGACCCGGCCAGTTCGCCCACAGGTACTCGGTCGAGCGGGCGCGGAGGAGGTCCGTCTGGCTGAGCACGCCGACGAGAGAACCACCCGCGTCGACGACCGGGGCTCCGCTGATGTGGTGGCGATCGAGCAGTTCGACGGCCTCGTCGAGGGATGAATTGGCATGAATGACGATCGGATCGATGGTCATCAACTGCCCGACGGTAGCTGGAGCGGCGGCGTTGGTCATCGGCCGGCTCCTTCCGCGTCCTGTGGGCTTGGCGTGGCAGGAACCGCGTCGTCCGGCGCGACGATGCCCGGCAACCCCAGGCCGGCACTGACGTCGATGAGGCCGTCGTACGCGGCCTCAATCACGGCGATGTTGGCGTCCAGCACGGCGCCGCCGCGCTTGCCAAAGAACCGGCCAAGGCGCGCTCGTACGGCGGCCATCAGGTCACTCCGGCCCTTCCCGGCGCGGGCCGCAAACGGCGACACGCGCAGGAAGACTCCGACAAGCGCGACGCCCTGCATCCGGACCTGGAGGTCGCCGCGGGGGGCATGGAGGGCAGCCAGCGCAGCCGTGTCAAGGGCGCTGACCCGGATCCGGCGAGCGATGATGTCGGCGCGGGCAGCGGCGGGGATGGATGCCCAGATGGTCTCCGGGTCGCGCAGCGCCGACTGGATGAAGACCGAGCCGCCGTCGACGAGGCCGGCCAGCGGGTCGCCAAACGCAAACGCGGAGACGTGGTGCAGCGGCACGAAGTCGACCTCATCCAGCTCGGCGTGAAGACGGATCCGCTCGTCGGCGATGGTCAGGTAGTAGGTCGTTGGCAGGCCCTTCTTCTCTGATCCGTAGCGCGGATACGCCTGGACGAACTTGTCGAACAGCTCGCCGGCCAGGGTCGCCACCAGCTTGTTGGTGGTCACCGAGCCGAAACCCCCAATCGATTGGCCGCGGAGCGACCAGGCGCCTCGCGGTCGCAGGTCGGTCGGGACCGTCTTGAGGGCGAGCGGGTGACGGATGCCGATCACCGCGTGACGTTGGGTGGGCCGTTCAACCTGGGCGAGCCGGTCAAACACGGCGACCAGATCACCAGCCGACACGTCGCGCGAGCCGAGCCCCGCGGAGAATGACTCGACACGCGGGATCATGGCGCCTTCGGGAGCCGTGCCGTACAGCGCTGATCGCACCTCGCGCGTCAGCGGGTTGGCCGCCGCCAGGGGTTCGTCCGTTCGCTCCACGACGCCGATCACCCGGACGTGATGGTTCATGACCGCTGCGAAGTCATCGACCGGGAACGGACGGAAGCTGGTGACCGCCACACAGCCCACGCGACGGCCCAGTGCCCGGAGGTGGTCGACCACGGCGATCGAGGCATCGGCGATCGTGCCCATGGCGACCAGGATCTCGCGCGCGTCGTCGCAGCGGTAGGCGTCGATCAGCCCCGTTCGCCGACCGGTCAATGCGGTCCACTCAGCCATGGCCCCGGCCAGCTCGGCCGGGATCCGGTCCGTGTAGGCACGCTGGCCGATCCTTCCCTTCATGTAGGCGTCCTGGTTCTGGACGGTGCCGGTCATGAGCGCCTCGGCCGGATCGAACAGGTCGCGGATCCGCTCACGCGGGTCACCCACGAAGTCACGCAGCAGTCGATCCTCCGGGAGGCGCACGTTCTCGAGCGTGTGGGTGGTCAGGAACCCATCCTGGGCGACCATGAACGGGGTCTCGGTCGACTCGGCGACGCGCCGGGCGATCACGGCCAGATCGGCCGCTTCCTGGGCGTTGCGGGCGAACAGGATCCCCCAGCCCGTATCGGCCACGCCCATCACGTCGTCGTGGCCGGCGTGAATATTGAGGGCCTGGCTGGTCAGCGCGCGGGCCCCGACGTGGAAAACCACCGGCAGGCGCTTGCCGCTGATGACATACAGGACCTCCTTCATCAGGATCAGGCCCTGGCCCGCTGTGAAGTTGGTTACCCGGGCGCCGGCGAGGGCCGCCCCCTCTGCCGCCGAGGCCGAGGAGTGCTCCGATTCGGGTTCGATGAAGCGCAGCGGCGTGCCCCACAGGTTCTTCGCACCGCCAGCCACGGCAGCCTGGAAGATGGCAGCCATCGTGGTTGATGGCGTGATCGGATAGACGCAGGCCACCTCGGCAAGTCGGGTTTCCACGTGGCCAACTGCCTCGGAGCCGTCGACGATGGCGGGCAGACCGGGAAAGGGGGGCGCTGGCGCCGTCTTGGTCATGGCTTCAGGGTGGTGGCCGAGGCGGACCGACGGCAGGGACTGGGCGCCCGAACTTCGGGGGCCGTTTGGCATGGCCGCCCGGGCCATGGCGCCCAGGGTGGCTTCACAAGGGGGCTCGGCGAACGTCAGACGGTTCGCTCCTGGGCGACCGCGGCCGCGTCGATCAGGGCGGCCTCGATCGCGGCGCGGAAGGCCGGCAGCGCGGCTCGAACCGGCCGCCCAAGCGCCCGCCCGAAACCGAATGAGCGGCCGCCGATGCCGACGAACGCGCCGGCCAGGGGTGCTGCGCGCATCACCTGGGCGATGCCGACCAGTTGGCCGATCGGCAGGTCATGCGACGACCTCGGCGTGGGCGCGGCGGCCGCGTCGCGTTCGGGCAGCTCCGACAGCGGAATGGTCACGACCTCGCCGACGGGGAGCCCGATGACCGAATCGGTGATGACACAGGCAGCCCCATCGGGGAGTTCGAGCAGGTCCTCCAGCTGCAGTTGTTCGCAGCGCCTGACCTCGAGGACACCCAGCAGGTGCGGCGGCAGGCCGGCGAGCAGACCGGCCACCGCGGACAGCGCCGCTCCGTCGTCGCCGCGGTCCGCGTTGCCGCACACGAGCAGCCGAACTGGCCTGGCCGCGTTCACGGCAGTCGCTCCACGCGGAGATCCAGGAAGTGTGTCGCACAGGAGATGCAGGGGTCATAGCTCCGGATCAGTTGCTCGAAGCGATGCGTCGCTGCCTCGTGCGGCAGATGGAGCACGGACGGCGCAAACCCGGACAGGTCAGCCTCGATGGCGGCCTGGTTCTGGCTGGTCGGTGGGACGATCCGGGCGCGTGCCACGAGGCCCCGCTCATCGAGCTCGTAGCGATGGAACAACAGACCGCGCGGCGCCTCAGTGGCCCACGCAGCGGTCCCCGGACCCGGGGTCCACGGCTCGGCGGCGCGCTGCGGCGGGCGGTACGCTTCGATCAGGTCAAGGGCCTCGGCCGTCGCGTGGACCAGCTCGATCGAGCGGGCCACGATGCTCCGGAACGGATTGCGCCTGATGGCGTCCGCGAGGCCAGTCCGCGCGAGCGCCTCCGCGGCCAGCGGATGGAGCCGGTCGGCGGCCAGCGTGATTCGCGAGGATGGACCCAGCAGGTAGACCTCTCCGGCGTGGGTCCGCGCCTGGAGCGCGTTGGACCAGCCGACCTGGTCCTCCTGGAACGCCGCCTCCCAGTCGGTCGGCGCGAGGTCAAGGCCGTCGGTCGAGACGATCCGGCCCTCGTTCATCGGGTAATCGGTGGGATGGCGGAGCGAGACGAGCCGCGGCTCGCGCACGAACTCTGGCGTTTCGAAGCCTGCGACGAGCCTGACCGTCTCGAGCGCGACCGCCAACGCTGTTTCCAGTTCCGGCCGGAGTGCCGAGAGTTCCGCGCGCGACGGTACGTGGTAGAACCCACCGACCCGGACGCTCACCGGATGAATCGGCCGGCCGCCGATGACAGCGACGAGGTGATTGCCTGCCTTCTTCAGCAGCAGCGCCCGCTCGACGAGCGTCCGATGGTCCCGGGCCAGCTCGATCGCGCTCAGGTAGCCGAGAAAGTCCGGCGCGTGGAGAAAATAGACATGGAGGGCGTGGCTCTCGATCCACTCGCCGCAGTAGAGCAAACGGCGCAGCAGGCGGGCGGCCGGGTCGATCCGGATGTCGGCCGCACCCTCAAACGCATGGACGGCGCTCATCTGGTACGCAACCGGGCAGATCCCGCAGATCCGAGCGACGATGTCCAGCACCTCGTCCGGCGTGCGGCCCCTGACCAGGCGCTCGAAGTAGCGAGGTGCCTCGAAGATCCCGAGATGCGCCTCGACGACCTCACCGTCCCGGACCGCGAGGTGCAGCGAGCCCTCGCCTTCGACCCGGGTCAGCCCGGCGACGTCGAAGCGGCGCAGGCGGCCCCGGCGGCCAGGCTTAGTGAGCGTTTTGTGCATCGGAAGCCTCCGGATCATTTGGCCCGCGCGCTGCGGGTGCGGCGCCGGGCGGGCCACCGTGTGCATCGATGACGGAGCGGAAGGGCTCCGCCCAGGCGGTGAAACCGGCGAATCGGCGGGCGACGTCGGCGTCAAGGTCCCCGTGGCCGCCGGTACCAGGGCCAACGGAGCCCGCGGCGTGCGCCACGAGGCCTGCCACGTTCGCCTGCTCGCGGGGCCCGAAGCAGCCGTAGCAGCCGCGCCCAAACGCCGGGCAGATCGCGCCACAGCCGGTCCGGGTGACGGGGCCCAGGCATGGGATCCCGCGTGCCACCACGACGCAGGAGACGCCCCGGCGCTTGCACTCCAGGCAGACCGACTCATCGGGGAACTGCGGCCGGCGCCCCACCAGGGCGGCGGTCAACCCCTCGAGCAGCTGCCCCGGATCGATCGGGCAGCCGCGCAGCTCGCCATCCACGACCACGTGGTCCGCGATCGGGGTGGCCGTCGCGAGCGATTCGACCAGCTCGGGATGCGGGTAGACCGCCGCTGCCCAGGGCTCGAACGCGGACCAGTTGCGGATGGCCTGGATGCCGCCGGCGGTCGCGCAGGCTCCAATGGTGATCAAGGTCCTGGTGACCTTGCGCAGTTTGAAGAGTTCGTCGAGCTGCTCAGGCGTGCTGATGGAGCCTTCGACGAGGAGCAGGTCGAACGGCCCCGCAGACCGACGCGACGTGGCCTCGGGGAATTCGACGATGTCGAACCGCTCGGCCAGTGCCAGCAACTCGTCCTCCAGATCGAGGAGGGTGAGCTGGCATCCGTCACACGAGGCGAACTTGACGACGCCGACACGCCGTCGCGGTCGGGCGTCGCTGCGGGTTCCAGTGGCCATCACAGGCCCCTCGTGCTGAACGCCGGCCCCAATTCGGCGAGGCTGAAGACGGGACCGTCGCGGCAGACGAAGAAGCGTCCCAACTGACAATGACCGCACAGACCGACGCCACAGCTCATGTTGCGCTCGAGGGTCACCCACGTCCGGTCCGGTTCGAGTCCGCGGCCGTACAGCACTTCGGCGGTGGCCTGCATCATCCGCTCCGGGCCACAGATGAACGCCACGGCGTTCCGGCCGTCCCAGGTGGCGCGATCGAATAGCTGGGTGACGATCCCCACCCGGCCGAACCAGTCGGCCCCCGCCCGATCCACGGTTTCGGCGATCTCGATGTCCGAGCGCGCCGCGAGTCGCCCGATTTCAGCCACGTACAGCCGGTCCGCCGGGGTTCGCGCACCGAGGTACAGGCGAAGGGACCCGATCGATTCGCGTCGCGCGAGACAGGCGTCGATCAGCGGCCGCAGCGGCGCAAGACCGATGCCACCGGCGACGATCACCACATCGCGCCCGCTCGCGGCGTCCACCGGCCAACCGTGGCCAAGTGGGCCGCGCAGGCCGAGCGTTTCACGGCGGTCGAGCTTCGTAAGCGCCCGTGTTGCGGGTCCTGCTGCCCGGATCGTGAGTTCGAGACCGTCCGGCCGGAAGCGCGAGATGGAGATGGGCGCCGCCGACATGGCGGGCAGCGCGGCCATCACGAACTGGCCCGGCAAGCCCGCGAGGAGACGAGCATCGCGGGTTTCGAGCCGCAACGTCACGGTATCGACGGTCTCGCGCGTGATGGCGGCAACGCGTGCCGTGACGAATGACTCGGGCGCGAGCGGCGAGGAGGTGAACGCCGCGGGAGCCGGGCCGATTGGGAGCAGCACGGGAACTGGGTCACTGGCCGGCGGCGCGGGCACGGGCCCAACCCCGGCAATGAACGCCAGTTCCTGGCGGACGTCGATCCCGACCGGGCACCAGGCAATGCAGCGACCGCAACCGACACAGCCCGTGGACCCGAACTGGTCCCACCAGGTGGAAAACTTGTGCGTCAGCCACTGGCGATAGCGGTCCTTGCGTTCCGGCCGGAAGGAGCCCCCGGCGACTCGCGAGAAGCCATCAGTGAAGCAGGAGTCCCAGGTCCGCTCGGCGGTCGAGACGGTGCCATCGAGATCGGAGCGCTGGACGACGCTGGTGCAAAAGCAGGTCGGGCAGACCAGGGTGCAGTTGGCGCAGGCCAGGCAGCGCTCGGCGACCGCGGCCCAACCGGGATGGTCCGGCGCCGCTGCCAGGCCGTCCTTCGCCTTTGCCAGGTCGAGCTCTTGACCCATCGCCCGACGCGCACCGGCGACCACGGCGCCCGCACCCTCGATCGCGGACGGATCCGCGCTCGGAAGGTCGAGCGAGTCGATCAGGGTCGCACCGCGAGCCGTACCAACCCGCACCACGTAGCCGTCGTCGAGCTCTGTCAACGCGATGTCGAAGCCGCCCGATACCTCGGGCCCCGTCCCAGCCGACGTGCAGAAGCAGGTCGAGGTCGGCGTGGCGCATTCCACCGCGACGATGAAGGCCGCTGCACGCCGCGCGCGGTAGTCGCCGTCGACCGCCGACCCGTCCAGCAGAACCCGGTCCTGGATCGCCATCGCCGCAATCTCGCAGGCACGCACGCCGACGAAGGCCAGCGGCCGCCGCTCCGGCTCCGCTGTCGTGAACGCGACGCCGTCGGGCGTTCGGCGCGCGATCCTGATGGGGGCGCGCGGTGGAAAGGTCCAACGCTTCCAGGACATCGGGCCCACGGCGTGGTCGAACCGGCGGGTGTCATCGCGCCCGATCAGCTGGTACCGTCCCGGGCTCGCCTCGGCTCCCCAGCCGGTCGGCAGTGCCGCAATTCCGTCGATCTCAGCGAGGATGATCGCGTCGTCGTGGATCGTGGGTCCGATGATCGCGCGGCCATCAGCCCGTAGTGAATCGAGCAGTCTGTCCAGGTCTTCAGCCGGCAGCCACCGGTGACCAGCTGCGACTGGTTCAGTGGGGACCACTTCTGGCTCCATCACCACGGCTCCTCCGCGGACCGGGCAAACAGATCCAGCAGCTGGGTGCGGGTTGCTGTCAGACGCCGACCAACAGCCTCGAATACTCGCGACAGGACCGCGGCGGCAAGCATCGGATCTGCCTCGAGGGCCACCCGCAAGGCCGGGCCGTTGAAGTTCACGATGGTCGCGGGTTCGAGCGCGATGACGGTCGAGGTGGACCGGTGCGGCGTCACCAGGGCCGACCATCCGACGAGGTCGCCGGGTTCCACTGTCAGGATCGTCTGCGTGCCGCGTCCCGGCACATGGAGCCGAACGGCCACGCGGCCATCGACCACGATGCCAAGGGCATCCACCAGCGCGCCCTCCTCGAGGATGGTGGCGCCTGCCGGGTAGCTGGCTTCCGTGGCGAGTCCGGCGAGCTGCGCCCTGACCGTAGCGGACAGGCCGGCCCCGAACCAGCCGCCGGTCAGCGCCGCGTGGAGGGTCGATGATCTGAGCGTGGCCACACCTCTCTCGGCCCCCAGAGTGGCCCACGAGGGTCAGGCCTGGAACCGGCCGTTCGGCCCGAATTGCGGGCCGAACGGTCCTGCCGTGGGTCAGCCGGGCGGCCTTACGATGCGGGCACGGTGGACGTCGGAGGGGACGCCCGACGTCCGCCGCAACTCGCGCCTCCGCTTTCCTCCAACGGCCGCTGCCCCTCCGGCGGCCGTTCTCCCTGCCTGCCGGGCCTGCCTGCCGGGCCTGCCTGCCGGTCCTTGCCCGCTAGGCCTGCCTGCCGGTCCTTGCCCGACGGCTAGACGAGATGGAGCGCCCGAGCCTCGGCAGTCAGCCCCTCGCGGAAGTCCGGGTGGGCGATCGCGATCAGTTCAAGGGCACGTTCCCGAAGGCTCCGGCCGAACAGCTCGGCCGCCCCCCACTCGGTCACGACGGTCCGCACATGCGCCCGCGTGGTCACCACCCCGGCACCCTCCTTGAGCGACGAGACGATCCGTGATGCCGACCCACCCGCCGCGGTCGACGGCAGGGCGATGAACGGCCGGCCCTGCTCCGCCAAACCCGCTCCGCGGATGAAGTCCATCTGGCCGCCGACACCGCTGTAGAGCCGATGCCCGATCGAGTCGGCCACCACCTGGCCGGTCAGGTCCACCTCGATCGCCGAGTTGATGGCGACCATCTTGCTGAACGAGCGGATGACGTGCGTGTCGTTGGTGAAGTCCACGGCGCGCATCTCGACCATCGGGTTGTCGTGGACGAATTCGTACAGCCGTCGGGTGCCCATCAGGAAGGCCGTGACGATCTTGCCCCGGTTGCGCTCCTTGCGCGCGCCGGTGATCACGCCAGCCTCGACCAGGTCGACCACCGAATCGGTGAACATCTCGGTGTGGACGCCGAGGTCCTTCTTGCTACGCAGGGCCAGGGCCGTCGCCGCCGGAATGGCGCCGATCCCGAGCTGAATCGTCGCGCCATCCGGGACGAGCTCCGCGATGTACTCGCCGATCCTCCGCTCAACCTCCCCGATGGGGCCGATCTGGTGTTCATACGGCGGGACGTCGCACTCGATGGCGAGGTCGATCTGCGAGACGTGAATGAAGCTCTCGCCAAGGGTCCGCGGCACGGCCCGGTTGAACTGGACGATGACCGTGCGGGCAGCCCGGATGGCGGCGTGCATGGCCTCAACGGAGGTCCCCAGGGAGCAGAACCCGTGGGCGTCCGGCGGGGTCGCGTTGACGAAGACGGCGTCGAGCGGCAGCAGCCCGGTATCGAACAATCGAGGCACGTCCGAGAGGAAGACCGGGACATAGTCCGCGCGACCTTCCGCAACGGCGGCGCGGGCATTGGGCCCGATGAACAGCGCGCGGTGACGGAAATGCGGCGCCATCTCCGGTGCCAGGTGCGGGCCCGGGCCTTCGCAATGCAGGTGGACGACGCGGACATCGGCAAGTTCCGGCGCCCGCGCGACCAGCGCGTCCAGCAGAACCGAGGGCGTGGCCGCCGCGCACTGCAGGTAGACCTGCTGGCCGGACTCAATTCCGGCGACGGCCTCTGCGGCGGACACCATTCGCATGGGCCCGAGTCTACGGGCGGAACGTCGAGCGCGTTTCGGGCGGCGCGTTTCGGGCGGCGCCTTTTGGGCGGCGCGTTTCCAGCCGGCGACCGGGCGCGTCGAGGGATCGCCGGCATCGTCCGATCGCGGCGACCATGCCAAATGCGCAAGGAGTGCACGTTGGCGTCGATCCAGCACCGATTCGATGGGTCGCCCGAACTCAGCCACCATGCCGTCGTCCCGATTTGAGCGTGAACGACGAGTGGTCGGCCAGCGCGAACCGGCTGTCGACCGACTGGATCGAGGTAGAACCAGCGCGAAGGTGCACACGGTGCACATTTGTCAGGATGCCTCATTGGTCAGCACGCCATGGCGCTGAGCCCGGACTGGTCGGTTCTGTACGTCTGCTCGCCTCGATGGGCTGAACGGAGCCCCGGGCCTGCCCGCGCTACTTCGTGTAGACGCCACCGGGGTCGAGCTCCGAGCGGATGAGTCGCAGCTCCTCGGCGGTCGGCGGCGGCGTCTCAGCCAGCTCCGGCGAGACGCCAACCGTCCAGCCGATGGTCTCCCGCACCGCCTCCAGCGTCGCGCCCGGATGCAGCGAATCCAGGCGCATCTCGCCGCGTTCGTCGAAGTGATAGATGCCGAGATCGGTCACGACGACCGTCGGCCCCCGGCCGAGCCAGCCGCCTTCGCGCCGGATCCGCTCGGCCTCGGCAGCCCCGCCCAGGTTGCCGGGCGACGTCCGGAAGTCGATCGTCTCGACGAAGCTGCGCTTGCTCTGGCGCATGATCACGAACACTTCGCGGGCATTGATGGCGATCTCGCAGGCACCCCCGGAACCAGGCAGCCGCGTCGTCGGGTGCGCGTAGTCGCCGATCACGGTCGTGTTGATATTGCCGAAACGATCGATCTGGGCAGCCCCCAGAAAACCGACATCGATCAGCCCGCGCTGGAGGTAGTAGCCGAACAGCTCGACCATGCTGACCACCGCCGTGGCACCGGTCACGATGGTCGGATCGCCGATCGAGAGCGGCAAGCGCGCCGGCCGTGCGCCGAAGACGCCGGCCTCGTAGACCAGCTCCATCTCGGGCGAGACGGTCCGCTTCGCCAGGTTGACCGCGATATTCGGGAGACCCACGCCGACGAAGCAGACGCGTTGGCCGGCCAGCGCGCGGGCGGCCGCCACGATCATCATCTCCGACTTGGAGAAGGTCGCCCCCTCGACTTCGGTGGTCACCGATAGGCCCCGTAGTCGACCGAGCCAGATGGGGCGGTCGCGCTCGGGCGGAGCGACGCGATCCGCTCGGCCCCGAGCTTGTCGAGGTAACCCGCGCGACCCTCGACCCCGTGGACCCATTCGCGCAGCCAGGCCTGGGTGGCAGCCTCGTCGCGCGAGATCGGATCCCAGTCGAGGTAGAACTGGTTGTCGCGGTCATACGCGCCCTGGACATACGATGGATGCGCACCCAAGGGCTCAACCACGACCGCATCCACGATCAGGCCGGGAATGATCGTCCGGTTCGGGTCGGCGCGGATGACCGCCTCATCGACCAGCTCCTCGACGACCACGATCACTCGGTCTGCGGCAAAGGCCGCCTCCTTCTGGCAGCCGAGCAGGCCCCAGACCTGGGTGTCGCCGGCGGCCGAGGCGCGCTGGGCGTGGACGATGGTCACATCCGGCCGCAGCGGCGGAACCGCGTAGATCGTGCCGTCACCGTAGGGCGAGGCAATCGGCCGGATCAGCGGGTTGACCACCGGCAGGTCCGTCTCGAAATAGCTCCGCAACGGGAAGAACGGCAGGTTCATCGCTCCGGCCGTATACCGCCCAACCATCCCGAAATGGCTGTATTCCTCGATCTCGAGTGGCTCTTCCGGGACCTCGCCCTCGATCCGGCGGCGGATGGCCCCCAGGCCCCCGACCCCCGGATTGCCCAGCCACGAGAAGACCAGCTTGCGGGCAACGCCGGCCGCGATCATCTGGTCGTAGATGAGATCCGGGGTGAGCCGTGCGAGCGTGAGGTCGCGGCGACCCTGGCGGATGATTTCGTGGCCCGCCGCAAACGAAATCAGGTGGGTGAACCCCTCGATCGCCACGGTGTCCCCGTCGCGCACGAGGCCGGCGATTGCGTCGCGCATGCTCGCGACCTTCGAGGGACCGCTCATCGGGCCAGTATCGCCGAGCGCGGGACCGTCAGTACCGGATTTGCCACAGC
This sequence comes from uncultured Anaerolineaceae bacterium, assembly GCA_964427285.1. GTDB lineage: Bacteria > Chloroflexota > Limnocylindria > Limnocylindrales > CSP1-4 > SPCO01. Next base: position 12,305 of record CAYRTS010000019.1, on the reverse strand, counting down.
CGCGCGGTCTGGTCCCGAGTCAGACCGCTTCCTCGACCTCGTTGATTGCGCCGGCCGCCATCGCCGCAGCCAGGACCTCTCCGTGCTCGTCGCTCATGGCTGCAACCACATCCTCGAAGATGCGCAACGCGGTCACCATCTCGGCTGCCGTGACGGTCAGCGCCGGCGACATCCGGACGCTGGACTTGCCACATTCGAGGACGAGCAGGCCGCGCTCGAAGCAGGCCCATTGGACCTCCTCGGCGTGCTCCGCGGTGTCGAACTCGATCCCGAGCATCAGTCCCTTGCCACGGACGTCGGCGATCAATGCCGGGAAGCGCGATCGGAGCGCGGTCAGGCCGGCGATCGCCTGCTCCCCGCGCACAGCGGCGTTTGCAACGAGTCCGCCCTCGAGTAGCTCGATCGTGGCCAGCGCCGCAGCGCAGGCGACCGGGTTGCCGCCGTAGGTCGAGCCGTGCGCGCCGGGACCCCAGGTCTCCAGCAGCTCTGCCCGGGCGACCAACCCGCCGAGCGTCATTCCCGACGCGATCCCCTTGGCCGTCAGCAGGATGTCCGGCTCGACGCCCCAGTGCCCGACTGCCCACATCCTCCCGGTCCGGCCGGCCCCGGACTGGATCTCATCGGCGATCAGCAGGATCCCGTGGGCGTCGCAGATCCGTCGCAGGCCCTGGAGAAACCCGTCCTCGGGGACGATGTAGCCGCCCTCGCCCTGGATCGGCTCGACAATGATCGCCGCGACCTCGTTGGCCGGTGCCAGCTTGTCGAACAGAACCTCATCGAACCAGCGCAGGTCCTCCACTCGACCATACGGGGCGTGGAAGACTCCCGGCAGGAGCGGGCCGAAGCCGGCGTGATATTTCGCCTTCGAGGCCGTCAGCGAGACGGAACCGTAGGTTCGCCCGTGGAAGGCGCCCAGGAACGAGACGATGTACGGCCGCTTCGTGGCGAACCGCGCCAGCTTGATCGAAGCCTCCACGACCTCTGTGCCCGAGTTCCCGAGGTAGGCGCGGACCCGACCGGAGATCGGTGCGATCCTCGCCAGCTCACGGCAGACCTGCGCGTAGATCGGCAGGTAGAAGTCAGAGGCACTGAAATGGATCAGGTCCGCCGCCTGCTCCTTGATCGCGGCGACGACCTTGGGATGGGAGTGACCGGTGGAGGTGACCGCGATCCCCGCCGCGAAGTCGAGGAACAGGTTGCCATCGATGTCCTCGATCGTCAGGCCCTCTCCGCGAATCGGCACGATCGGGTAGGCGCGCGGCAGGCTTGGCGACGTCCAGGTCTCGTCAAACGCGACGTGCGCGCGTGCCTTGGGACCCGGTAGTTCCGTCACGATGTGCGGGACGGGCCGACCTCCGGCGATGCTCGACGCGGCCGACGACAAGATCCACCTCAGGCTGAATGCATAAGGAGTATGCAGATTGGATACTCGCCGGCGAGTATAGCCGGGGACCGGTCCGCGCGCGGGGCCGGCGCCGGGGCAGCCATCGGCCCAGCGGTCACGGCCGGGTCCCCGCGCAGTCCGACCAGGCCCCCATGTGCTCGCACCAGGCGCAGTTCGCCGACATTCGAGCGTGGCCGGACCCCGGATGCTGCTGAGACTGCACGAAGCCGGCATCGGCCACGCTCAGATCTTCAGAATGCGTGCCTGTCAGGCGCCGGCCCAGCTCCGTCAGAAACCGGACCTCCCGGCCGACCTTCGGCTCCCGCCAGGACATCTGGTACGCGCTCCGGGACCTCCCCGCAGCCGATCGATCTGGAGCCCGCAACTTACTTGACCTCGAGCGTGCCGATCATCGTGGCCGAGTGAGGCGTGCAGAAGAATACGTAGCTGCCGGGCGGGAGAGCGGCCACTTCATAGGTGACGGTGGCGGGGCCCTTGAACCACTCACCCTTGAACAGGCTGGCCTCCGTGGCGGATCCAACGAGCAGGCGGATTCGTCGAGCGACCTAATCGACCACGGTGTGGCTCTGCTCGCGCATGAACTGGGCAACGTAGTACATGGACAGACCGGCCTTGCCGGTGGAGCCGCTCCCCTTCCAGCCGCCAAAGGCCTGGACACCCGGCCAGGCCCCGGTCGTGGCGCCTGCGCGTCGATTCACGTACAGCACGCCGGCTTGCGCCCGGTCGAGGAACTGCTGCACCTCCGCCGGGTCCTCGCTGTAGACGCCGGCCGTCAGCCCGTAGACAGACTCGTTTGCCAACACGAGCGCCTCGTCGAGCGAATCGACCGCCGCCACGGCTGTGAACGGCGCGAACAGCTCGTCGCGGAACAGCCGGTGCGACGCAGGCAGCCCCACGACCGTCGGTTCGACATAGAAGCCCCGCTCCAGGCCGGCGTCGGTCAGGCGCTCGCCGCCGACGAAGACCGTACCGTCGCGACGCGCCTCCGAAACCGCGGCCTGATGGCGGTCCACCGCGCCCTGGTCAATGACCGGGCCCAGCCAGCTGGAGCGCAGGAGCGGGTCGCCGACCGCGAGCGCCTCGGTCTTCTCAACAAGGCGGCGAATCAACTCGTCGTGAACCGGCCGCTCGACGTAGACCCGCGAGTTCGCCGAACACTTCTGCCCGCCAAAGCCGAAGGCGCTGCGCATGATCCCCTCGGCGGCTTCGTCGAGATCCGCCTTGCGCGACACGATGGCCGGGTTCTTGCCACCCATCTCCACGATGCACGGCCGCGGCCAGGTCGTCGAGAACGAATGGAAGAGACGCATCCCCACCTCGTACGAGCCGGTGAACACGATCCCGTCGACGCCCGGGTGATCCTGAAGCGCCTGACCGACGGACTCGCCTGGGCCCATCACCAGGTTGACCGCGCCGGCCGGCACTCCGGCATCGATGAACGCTTCGACAAGCTTGACGGCGGAGAGCGGCGACGCCGAGGACGGCTTGAGGACCACGGTGTTGCCAGCCAGGAGGGCCGCGCCCGTTGGGCCGCCGGCGAGCGCCATCGGAAAGTTGAACGGGCTGATGACCGCAAACACGCCGTGCGGTCGCAGGACGGATCGCGTGTGGACCGCCGCATCACCCAGGTTGTCCATCGGGTGGTCGTAGCCGTCGTTGGCCTCCATCGTCGAGGCGTAGTAGCGCAGCAGGTCGGCCGATTCCTCGACCTCGCCGAGGGCCTCGATCCGATTCTTGCCGACCTCGATCGCCATCAGCGCCGAGTAGCCCATCAGCCGCTCGCTGATCAGGTCCCCGGCTCGCTTGATGATCGCCACGCGCTCCCGCCACGGGGTCGCCGCCCATGCCGGCTGAGCTCGGCGCGCCGCCGCGACGGCGTCGTCAACGTCCCCGGCCGTGCCCCGGGCGAATGTCCCGACAACGATCTCGGTATCGATCGGCGAGCGGACCTCGAAGGTCCCGGCACCGTCGCGCCAGGCACCGGCCACGTAATTGCGGTGCTGCCCGCCGAGTTGGGTCCGGGCCGTTGCGAGGGCGGTTTCGAACTGGGTGTGGAGCGCCTCATTGTCGGCGCGAAGGGTGGCGTACGTGATCTTGATTCGCGGCGTGGACTCGGTGGTCATGGCGGCGTGGACCTCGTGGCAGCAGGGTCTGGGCGAATTCCGGTCAGTCTAACGCGGCCACGATCTCGGCCAGCGAGGGAGCGATCGCGTCCGGGGCCCGGCGGCCGCGGCCGAGGGTCGGTTCCTCCAGGTGCTGCGGCGTCGTCTTGCCGGTCAGCACGAGGATCCCCCGCAGGCCGACCCGCTGGGCGGCGCGGACGTCGGCATCGGGGTCGTCACCGACCATGGCGACCGCGCTAGCCGGCACGCGTCGTCCGAGATCGCGACGAAGTCCGTTGAGCGCCTGGCGGAAGACCTCCGGCGACGGCTTCCCCAGGACCGTGGCCCGGATCCCGGTCGCGTATTCGAGGCCCGCGACAGCAGCCCCTGCGTCCAGGGTTGGCCCTTTGGGTGTCAACCACCAAGGGTTCCGATGCATGGCCAGGAACGCCGCGCCGCCCAGGATCAGCCGGAACGCCGTATCCAGGTTCGCGTACGAGAGATCGTCGCCGCCATCCCCGATCACGACCGCGGCAACGTCCCCGGGCGCCGCCTTGGCCGCCTCCTCGCTCGAGAGAATGGCCTGGCCAGCAAATTCGCGAAGGGCGTCCGGAGCGGAGATCACGTAGAGCGGCCGGCCTTCAAGCATCGTGGACGTGTACTCCGCCGAGGCTGAGGCGGCGGTGATGATCCGTTCCGGGTCAAGCGTCGTACCCCGCTTGGTGAACCATGCCGCCAGCGTCGTCCGATGCGCGACTGAGAAGTTGGTGACCACGCGATACGGCGTTCCTCGGGCATCAAGACGCGCCAGGGCCTGCACTGAGCCCTCGATCGGCTCGCCCTTGAGCACGATGACACCGTCGGCATCGAGGATGAAGCCCTCGACGCCCAGCAGGGCGGCCCGAAGGGCGGCCGGGTCAGCAGGGTCGGTCGCAGGCATCGCCCGATGGTAGGCTGCCATGGGCCGCCTCGCGCGGAAATCAATGCTGAGGTGCATGGGATGGGGCTGCTCACCGGCCGGAACGCGCTGATCTTCGGCGTCGCCAACGATCATTCGATCGCCTGGGGGATCGCCCGGGCGCTCCACGATGCGGGCGCCGAGGTCGGCTTTTCGTCGGTCGAGAGCCTGCTTGAGCGACGCGTCCGGCCGCTGGCCACCTCGATCGGCTCGACCTTCGTCGAGCCATGCGACGTGCAGTCGGACGATCAGATCCGGACGGTCTTCGCGCGTTGGGCGCAGACGCACGATCGACTTGACATCCTGGTCCATGCCCTCGCCTTCGCCCGTCGAGAAGACCTCGAAGGCAGCTTCGTGGACACGTCGCGGGAGGGTTTCGCGCTGGCGCTGGATGTCTCGGCCTATTCGCTGGTGGCCCTGGCCCGCGAGGCGCGGCCGCTGCTCCGTCCCGGCTCGTCCATCGTGACCCTCACCTACTACGGTGCCGAGAAGGTCGTCGCCAACTACAACGTGATGGGCGTGGCCAAGGCGGCCCTGGAAGCCTCAGTTCGCTACCTGGCCGCGGACCTGGGGCCGGACGGCGTACGGGTGAACGCCATCAGTGCCGGCCCGGTTCGGACCCTCGCAGCCTCGGGGATCGCCGGGTTCAAGAAGATGTACGGGGAGTTCGCCGAGGTGGCGCCGCTGCGGGCCAACATCACCCCGGAGGACGTCGGCCGAACGGCCGTCTACCTCGCCTCGGACCTGTCGAGCGCGGTCACCGGCGAGATCCTGTATGTCGACGGCGGCTTCAACATCCTGGGCGTGCCGACGGCCGACTGATGTCTACCAGCCGAAGGAGCCGGGCTCGCCCTTGATCGGGCCGACGATCCGCGAGGTCACCCAGCCGCCGTAGAAATGGCCGGGCTGCGGGGTGGCCAACTCTTCGCCGACCCAGGCTTCGTCGACGCGTCCGGGATAGAAGGCCAGGTGGCCCCGGATTGCCTCGTAGCCAGGGTTCGGTGCCGCATACGACCAGGCGACGTTGTCGATCCGACGCGACCCTTCCACGTACGTGTGGTAGCTCGCGGTTCCCTTCCACTCGCAGTGCGAGCGGTGCGGACCATCCACGAGCCGATCCATCCGGACATCCTGCGGTGGGAAGTAGTACACGGGCGCTCCGGCGGTTTCCAGGACCCGGAGGCCGTTCATGGTGTTGGCGAGCAATGCCCCATCCACGATCACTCGAAGCCGTTCTGGAACAGGTTCAACCCGCGGTGGGCGCGGGTAGTCCCAGACGGATTCCTGGTCGGGCCCAGGGACGACCCGTTCGGCCGGACCAGGCCGCGTCCCGGCCGACACCTGGCGGCCTCCGTTTAGTCTTGCCATGTCGTCAGCTTCATGCGGCCCATCAGCCGGCTAGCTCCGGCGAGCAGCCGGCGCACCGGCCGGCGACCGACAGATGGCTCAGGTCGACGGCGAAGCCGCGGCTACGCTGCATCGAATCGACCACGGCGGCGGCCTCATCGGCCATGATCTCCCACGTCGTCCCGCACGAATCGCAGTGCAGATGGCCGTGCGCCGCGAGCGGCTGGACGTGGAACTCCTCGCGCCCGTCCGCACCGTGGCTGTGGCTGAGCAGCCCCAGTCCCTCCAGGACGTCGAGCGTCCGGTAGACAGTCGACGGGATCGTGGCGGGGTCCACCGCTCGGCAACGCTCGATGAGGCCGGCGCCGGTGACGTGACCGTCCGTCCGCGCGAGGACCTCGATGAGCGTCCGGCGCTGCGGCGTCCAGCGCAACCCGTGGGCGCGCAGCTGTTGGCGGACGTTCGGCCAGTCCGCCCGGGGCGGGGCGCCGTATGAACTGTTGGTCGACATCGTGTGAAGCATACATCGATGAGCGCATGCCATTGCACTTGCAACTTGTTGCAATATGGGTGACCAATCCGGTACGCTCGCAGCAATCCCATTGAGGACCCGACGTGATCGAATCCACCGTCGCCGCCCTGACCACCGCCACGACCGGCGTCGGCCTCGGCGTCCTGCTCACGGGCCTCTTCCTGGGCATCCGTCACGGCATTGACTGGGACCACATCGCGGCCATCACCGACATCACCAGCACGACCGCATCAGCTCGGATCGCGGAGGCCGCTCACACGGAGCAGCACCAAGCCACCGTCGGCCACAGTCACGGCCACGGCGGCGCATTCGAGGTCCGCGCCCACGACGGGCGGCCCGGGGCCGCGACGCTCGCGCCGTCGCTGGCGGCCCATCCCAACCTCCGAAGCCAGGGACTTCTGGCGGGCCAGATCGACGCCATCCGCCTTGGGACGCTTTACGCGGTCGGCCACGGCCTCGTCGTGATCGCGCTTGGGCTCGTTGCGCTCACCTTCGGGGCGCTCCTGCCCGACTGGCTGGACCCGCTGATGGGGCGGATCGTCGGGCTGACCCTCGTCGGCCTCGGGGTGTGGGTCATCTACTCGATCTATCGCTACGCGCGGGCCGGCGAGTCGTTTCGGCTGCGAAGCCGCTGGATGCTCGTGTTCGACGGAGTCCGACTCGGATGGCGCCGGTTCCAGGCATGGCTGCACGGCCATGAGCATGTCGAGCCGTTGGAGATGAGTTCGTATGGCGCCCGCACGGCGTTGGGGGTCGGGATGATCCACGGGATCGGCGCCGAGACCGGCAGCCAGGTGCTGCTCATCGCCGCTGTTGGTGGCGCGTCCAGTGCCGGGCTCGGTATTCCGATGCTGCTTGCGTTCGTGATCGGGCTGCTCATCTCCAACTTCGCCATCGTGCTAATCAGCTCAGTCGGGTTTGTATCGAGCCAGGCGCGTGAGCGCGTCTACGTCGCGTTCGGGGCGGTGGCCGGCGTCTTCAGCCTGGTGGTCGGCTCGATCTTCCTGCTTGGGTTGGATGGCGGCCTGCCGGACCTCGGGGCGTTCCTGCCCTTCTGACCGGTCGCCTGGGCAGGCGGGGGCGGTCGAGGCCGGTCAGCTCCGGGCGGCAGCGATGGCGCCGTCAGACCGGCCGGGGAGCGGCGAGATCGGGCGCAGGTACAGGGTGAGGACGACGACGAGGTATGTGAGCCACACGACGAACGTGGTCGCCTCGGGCGTCGCGGTGTAGCCAAACAGGGCCCGCAGGAACTGCCCGACCAGGCTGCCCGCAGCCGGGTCATGTGGCAGGATCCCGCTCAGATCGAACAAGGTTCCGGTGCCAAACGGAATGACGCCGATCTCGATGAACTCGTGCGCGGCCACGCCAAGCAGGCCCGCTGCAATGAAGACGAGGGCGATCCCCGTCCATCGAAAGAACGAGGCCAGATTGAGCCGGCGTGACCCCTGGTAGAAGCCAACGCCCAGGAACAGCGCGATCGACAGGCCGATGACGGCACCGACCGCGACCGAGCCCGCCCCCTGGTCGGCCGACGCGGCCTGGCCGGTGAGGAACAACGAGGTCTCGATCCCCTCCCGGATGACGGCCACGAACGCGAGCAGTGAGAGGGCCTTGGCGGACCCATCATCCAGCGCCCGATCCACGGCGGCCTGCAGTTCACCCTTGACGGTGGCCGCCTGGCGACGCATCCAGAACAGCATCCAGGTCACCACGCCTGCGGCGAGCAACAGCGTGGCGCCCTCGAACAGTTGTTCGTACGGGGCCTCGAAGCTGCCGACGGTGACGAACAGCGCGATGCCGAGCACGGCACTCAGGCCGACCGCGGCGGCCACGCCGGAGAAGATCTTCGGGAAGTGAGCGCGATTGCCGGTCCGCGCCAAGTACGCGCAGATAATGCTGACGATCAGCGCCGCCTCGACGCCTTCGCGCAGTCCGGTCAGAAGCCCGCTCGAAAAGGCCCCAGCGTCCATCGGTTATGTCTCCTGTGCCGGTTGTTCCGCCGCCGAGTATGGCAAGGAAGCATGACACTTGAATGCAAGGCCCCTTGTCATCCGGGAATCTACCCAGCCCCACCCGAACCGTCAAGCGCGGGCGAACCCGGCTTTGCTCGGAACTCGCGATGCCGAGCGTTTTCTCGATCGGTTACGGTATCTGGCATTCGGGCCTGCATCCCTGCCTTCGACAGCTACAGCAGCCTGGATATCAACCATGACCCGACGTGGTCGTTCGGGTACCTCGCCCCGACGATCGACGGTTGGGCGAACAGCGATCGCGAGATCATTTGTTATGCGACACGCATCGACGGGGACACCCCGACGACATCGATCAAGAAGGCGCCGCAGCGGACGGGTCCGAGCCGACCCGCCGTCGCGCTGAAGCCGTCACCTGATGGTCGAATTTCGAACCCTCGGGACGGAGCGGCGCGCCGATGCGCTCGTGCTCGACATTGTGTTCGTGGGACCCGATGGGCTGAACGTCGAAGCGTTCCTGGTGCGGCCGGCAGAGGCTTTTGCGCGACCTGGCCCCGGGCTGGTGATGTGGCACTGGCTGGACTCTGAGGCATTGGACGGCAATCGAACCCAGTATCTCGTCGAGGCCGCTGAACTCGCCACCGTTGGTGTCGTCTCGCTGCTGCCACAGGGTCGATTCCCATGGACCACGCCGCCGGTCGCGGCCCCCGCCGATGCGGCCGCGATCCGGGCCGAGGTCGCGCGCTTCCGTGCCGGCCTCGATCTTCTGGCCGCCGGGCCGGACGTCGACGCCGCACGGCTGGGGGTTGTTGGGCACGACTTCGGGGGCATGCTCGCGACCGTGGTCGCGGCTGAGGAGTCCCGTCTGCGGGCATTGGTGGTCGTCGCGGCAACGCCACGATGGGGCGACTGGTTCCTGCCGTTCTGGCCGATCGCCGACGATCGAATCGAGTACCTTGGAGCGCTCCGTGCCCTCGATCCCATCGAGCGGATCGGCGATGCCGAACCCGCCTCGATCTTGCTCCAGTTCGGAAATCACGACTTCTAGATCGCGCCGATGAGCGCCCTCGAATTCCACCGGGCGGCGCCAGCCGGAACCGAGCGGCTCATCTACGAAACCGGCCACGACATGCGCCTGGATCAGATCCGCTCCGATCGGCGGGCATTCCTGGCCCGGGCACTGGGCTTCGACGGGGAGGACCCGGCCCGATCCTGAGTTCGACGCGAGGGGATGGAGCGGGAGACGGGGCTCGAACCCGCGACATCCAGCTTGGAAGGCTGGCGCTCCACCAACTGAGCTACTCCCGCGTGCCAGCGCGATCCTATCGTGGCGGGCGACTGGGCGTCGGATTTGGTCCGAAGATGAAAGCCGAGGGCCCGTGGCGAGGCCAGACACGACATTTGTCGTGGTTTCGCGTGGACGGGCGACGCTTCACGACGTGATCCCGAGCGACAGGCTGACCGAAACGCCGGGCCGTAGGCGGCCGGGTCAGCGGTCGTTGCGGCCGACGTTTCGAGCGAACCGCTCTCCTGGCATCGGGCGCCCGGAACCGCTTTCTTGCGATGGGCGCCGGGCTGTCCAGTCGGATCCTCGGCCTTGCTCGGTCGGCCGCGCCGAGGGGCGCGCGTTTGGTCGCGGGGCGTTGGCGGGGCGGCTCGGTCCGCCGTTGCCGATTCCCTGGCCGGGACGTCGTGGCCCGGCAAATCCGCCATGGGTTGGAGCCGCCCGACCGGGGCCGCCGGGTCGTGGCCCACTGCCGGCACGCGAGTCCTCGGTCGATCGCGGACCGCCACCGAATCGCTGGTCCTGCGGATGAGGTCTGGTGCCGGCACTTGGCCGTGGTGCCTGGAGCTGCGGCTGCGCCCCCGGGCGCGGCAGGCTACCGAAACGTGGCTGGCCACCAGGGCGCGGAGCACCGCCTGGCCGCGAGGCACCACCCGAGCGCGGGGCACCCGAACGTAGGCCAGTCGGGCGCATCCCACCGAGCCCGCCGCGCAGGATCGGTTCCGGGCGGATGCGCGGGTCCGGCTCGAAGCCCTCGATCGTCTCCGTGGGGATCGGGTGGTGGAGCACCGCTTCGATGTCTCGGAGCAGCTTGAGTTCGTCGACGCAGACCAGGGAGACGGCATCGCCGTCAACGCCCGCTCGCCCGGTTCGCCCGATGCGGTGGACGTAGTCCTCGGGGACCATCGGCAGCTCGTAGTTCACGACATGCGGGAGCGCGTCGATGTCGAGCCCCCGCGCGGCGACTTCCGTGGCCACGAGCACGGTGAAGCGGCCGGCCTTGAAGTCGGCCAGGGCTCGGACCCGCTGGGGCTGGCTCTTGTTGCCGTGGATCGCCGTCGCCAGGATCCCGTCGTGCTCGAGCTGGGTGGCCAGGCGATTTGCGCCGTGCTTGGTCCGGGTGAACACCAGCGCCTGATCGATCCGGCCGGTCCGGATCAGGTGAACCAGCAGCTCCTTCTTGCGCTCGCGATCCACCGGATGGACCACCTGGGTCACCAGGTCCGTGGCCTTGTTGCGGGGCGAGACCTGGACCGAGGCCGGATTGTCGAGGAGCCCGTCGGCCAGCCGCCGGATCTCATCCGAGAAGGTCGCGGAGAACAGCAGGTTCTGGCGGCGTGGCGGCAAGACCGCCAGCACCTTGCGAATGTCACGGATGAAACCCATGTCCAGCATCCGGTCGGCCTCGTCCAGGACGAGGATCTCGACCCGCGACAGGTTGATCGTGCCCTGGCCGAGATGGTCGAGGAGGCGCCCTGGTGTCGCGACGACGATCTCCGGGCCGGCCCGCAGGGCACGGACCTGCGGATCAAAACCGACGCCGCCATAGATGGTGGTCGAGCGGATCGGGTTCTGGGCGCCGTACGTGCGCACGCTTTCCTCGACCTGGAGGGCGAGTTCGCGCGTGGGGGTCAGGATGAGGGCGCGAATGACCCGTGGCCCGGCGGATGGCCGCGAGGCATGGAGGCGCTGGAGCATCGGCAGCACGAACGCGGCCGTCTTGCCGGTGCCTGTCTGGGCGCCTGCGAGGATGTCCCGACCTGCGAGGACGAGCGGGATCGACTCGGATTGAACCGGGGTGGGGACCGTGTAGCCCTGGCTGGCTACGGCGCGGAGGAGTTCGGGCGACAGCCCGAGACCATCGAATGACATGAAAAAGACGCTCCTGATCGGGGCCCTCCCGCCTGGCGGGACCCGGTCTGGGCGTAGGTGGATCGAGATCGGACGGTGTGTGGTACCGCGGCGCTGACCGGAGCGCCAGTTCGAGCACGAAGGAAGGGAGCATAGCCGACTTCGTGGAAGTCGGCCAGGGTTACTACCCGGAGCGTAAGCATCCCAACGTCTGTGCTCGCCGCGGCCATGACCCGCCGCGTCGACGGTCGCCGCGCTGCGGGCGCCTTGATGAACCAGATTCCTATGGCCTGGGGATCGAGCGGCACAATGCCCGGCTGGAGTGCCGGAGCACGCTCGAACGAGCACGTCCCAAGCGTGGCGAGGCACCCGGAGGCGTCGATATCGGGGTCGCTCCCCTGGCTGTAGGAATGGGATTCATAGCCGGCTCGAGTACGGGTCGCGGCCAACGTCGCCGAGCCGCGCCGCACGCGCGCAGCCGCTGACGACCCGAAGCCAGCACAGAGAATGGGATGCTTCTACCCGGAGCAGCGTCGAATACGCCTTGGCGTCAGCCCTTGCGCTCGAGGATGGGACGCGCGACCTCCGGCTTGTCGACCACAAAGGTGAACATCGCGCGGTCACCCCAGCGGCCAAGAAAGAGGTGGCCCAGGATGTTCACGTCGGCATCGGCAAGGGCGCGCGACATCCTGGCCATGCCGCCCGGCTTGTCGTCCACCTCAGCAAGGATCGAGTCGCCTTCGACGTAGACGTAGCCGCCGTGATCGAGCACGGCCCTGGTGCCGTCGTCGTCTGCGGTAGTCATGATCACGTGGCCGCTGTCGCCGATGCTCCCGCCTCCGATCGCCCGCAGGT
>CAYRTS010000018.1:0-49431 GCA_964427285.1 uncultured Anaerolineaceae bacterium | reverse complement strand
CGGCCCGGATCACCTCGGCCTTCGAAACCCGCCGCTTGGCGGCCAAGCGGCCCAGAGCGTGGTCCAGCTCGGGTTCGAGGTAGACGGTGGTCTTCTTCATGCCATACATGGTCCCACCAACGGCATTCGTCCGGACCCACGCGGCCGGGCCAGTCTCGTGCGTGGGCGCTTCCCTATCATCAGGGCAGACAACCCACAGCCTGGAGCTCGCCCGATGCAAAAGATCCTCAATGACCCGGATCGGTTCGTCGACGAGATGCTCGACGGAATTCTGATCGCCCACCCGCACGAGCTCCGGGCGGCGGGTGATGCGCGGGCCATCGTGCGAGCCGATGCCCCGATCGCCGGCAAGGTGGCCATCGCGACCGGTGGCGGATCAGGGCATCTGCCGCTCTTTTTGGGGTACGTGGGCGCCGGACTGGTGGACGGGGTGGCGGTCGGCAACGTCTTTGCCTCGCCTTCCGCGGACACCATGCTCGAGGTCACGAAGGCGATCGACGGCGGACGCGGGGTGCTGTACCTGTACGGCAACTACGGCGGCGACATCATGAACTTCGATCTGGCCGCCGAACTGGCCGCGGACGACGGGATCGAGGTCGCGACGATCCGCGGGGCGGACGACGTGGCCTCAGCGCCCAAGGGCCAGGAGAGCCGCCGGCGCGGGATCGCGGGGATCTTCTTCCTCTACAAGATCGCGGGCGCCGCGGCAGCCGCTGGTGCGTCCCTGGCCGACGTTGTCGCCGTCACGGAGCGCGCTGCCGCCAATCTGCGCACGATGGGCGTGGCCCTGTCGCCTTGCATCGTGCCCGCGGCGGGTCGACCAACCTTCGAACTGCCCGAGGGCGAGATGGAGATCGGCATGGGGATCCACGGGGAGCCCGGCGTCCGCCGCGGGGTGCTGGCGCCGGCCGATTCCATCGCGGATGAGCTGGTCGAGGCGATCGTCGCGGACCTGGATCTTGCCGCGGGTGATCGCGTCGCGGCCCTGGTCAACGGCCTGGGCGCCACGCCGAAAGAGGAGTTGTACATCCTCTACCGACGGGTCCATCAGCTCCTTGGCGAGCGAAGCATCAGGGTCGATCGGGTCTGGCTGGGCGAATTCGCCACGTCGCTCGAGATGGCCGGCGCCTCTTTGACGCTGCTCCGACTCGACGACGAGTTCGTCCGGCTGCTCGATGCGCCGGCTCGGTCGCCATTCTGGGTTCGTTGATGCGCCGATGACTGTCCTGACCGCGTTGATTACCGGCGTGGCCGAGGACCTGGCGGCCGCCCGTGACGAGCTGAACCGGCTCGATGGGGTGGCCGGCGATGGGGATCTCGGCATCACGGTCGCGGCCGGCTGCGCGGCGCTTCAGGCGTTGCTGCCGGACCTCGCCGACGAGGAACCCGGCCCGCTGCTGCGCCGGTGCGGCCGGGAGCTCGCGCGGACGGCGCCGTCCACCTCGGGAACGCTGGTCGCGACCGCACTGATGGCCGCCGGTCGACTATCCATGGAGCCCGGTGAGGCGCTCACGGCTTTCGTGGCGCGCTCCGGCTCAGCGGCCTTCGACTCGATCTCCGAGCGCGGCAAGGCGTCACTCGGCGACCGGACCATGCTCGATGCCCTGGGTCCGGCGGTGGCTGCCCTGCACACCGGCGCGGCATCCGGCACCCCCATCGGCCAGGCACTTCTAGCTGCGGCGACCGCCGCCGCAGCAGGTGTCGAAGCCACCCGGACGATGGAGCCAAAGGTCGGTCGAGCCGCCTGGCTGGCTGGGCGGGCGGCTGGCAATGTGGACGCCGGGGCGCGGCTGGTGGCACTGATCCTGCACTCGGCCGCCGATCGACTCAGACGGACCTGACCCGCTTCGACCGCGGGCTCGTCGAGCGCGGTCTACCTGCGGCTACGGCCGGAGGGTTGACCCGAGCGGGATCCCGTCGACCAGGTAGGTGCCGGTCGGTCCGCTGACCGCGATGTCGAAGGTTCGCGCGTTCTCGTAGGCGACGCGGTCGGCGGAGATCACCAGCGAGCTGTCAAGCGCATCACCAACCTGCAGATCGCCGAGGCTACGACCATCGGCCAGCGGATGGCCGGGCGAGGCCATCACCGCGCGATCGTCGGCGAGGACCAGCCGCACGACAAGGTGACCGGCCGGTACCGCACTGGAGCCGAGTGCGATCACCGTGGCGGGCATCCGCGCTCCGCGCTCGTCCAGCGTCCAGACCACGTCGCCGATCCGGAGCCCCTCGACGGGCTCTCGCCCGCCCGGGGTATCGATCGCGGTACCGATCGCCAGGCAGATCGGACACATCGGCCCCCCGGCCGGGGCCTGCTGTTCAATCGTGATCGCGCCCGCCTGCGTGATGATGCCCGCAGTTCGAGTGCCCTCGGCGGCGCCGGCAGCCGGCTGGGCGAGATAGTCGAACCGGTACGTGTCGTTGCCATTCGGGTCCAGCGCGATCGCGTTGAGGATCTTCCAAGCTTGGTAGACGGTCAGTTTCTGGTCGTCGGTGAATTCGGCGGCGGCGCCGAACCCCAGCCTCCCGGTGATGGCGGCGAAGGCTTCCGCTTCGGCCTCCACCTCAGGCCAGCGTTCGCGGGCGCTGTCGATCTCCTCGGCACGCTGGATCGGATAGAAGTCCGGATCGCAGTACCACAGCGGCCCGTGCGCGTCGATGAGCACGAATTTCAGCGCGGCAACGGTGATCGGCGGACCAGCCGGGATCGCCGATGGGCTCGCGCCCGCGGTGCACCCGGCCGCGACGAGCAGAGCAAGGCAGACGGCGGTCGCGGCGCGCAATTTCATGGCTGCCCGACGTCGTCCTGCGCGATCGGGTTCCAACTACCAGGCCGGGAGGAGTCGAAACGGGCGGCCCTGCGACGAGCGGATCACGCCAAAGTGGCGGCGGTCCAGGGTGACCACGAGGTCCGTGCCCAGACGCTCGGCAAGAACCGCGACGGACGCATCCGTGCCTCCGAGCGGCAGATCGCCGTAGCGCCTCACAAAAGCTGCGATCGCTGGCCACTCTTCAGCCGCCGGCGCTTCGATCTCGAGGGTGGCCAGACCGCGCAGGAACTCCGCTTCGATCTTGGGGCCGAGGCGCCGACCAACGAGATACGTGACCTCGGCGACGACAAGCGCCGGGACGACGAGATCAAGATCGGATTGCTGAAGAATGTCAACGCACCGCGCGTGGTCGTCATCGTCGGCGTCAACGGCGGCATACAACGGGCCGGCGTCAACGATCGCGATCATTGGTCCACTCGGCGTCGAAGATGTCGTCCATATCTCGCGCCGTCGAGTGATGACCGCTTCGACCGAGCGCGGCAAACGGGAGTTCGCGGCGCGGGGCAGCCGTTCGACCCAATCGAGCTTCGAGAGCCTCCCGCGCCACTTGCGAAACGGGCACCCGGCGGCGTCGTGCCTCGCGCTCGACGGCGGCCGCAAGGTCGTCGGGCAGACTGATGGTGGTGCGCTTCATCTGCGCATACTGGCATACTCAGCGATTAGCGACTGACAGAGGCAGAATGGGCCAGGCCGCGATTTCGAAACACCGACTGCTTGCCCAAGGTCGCTCGTCGTGCCTCAGTCGAGGGTGAAGTCGTCCGGGTCCTGGTAGCGGCCGGTGCGCTGGAATTCGATCTGCATCAGGACATCGTTGAGCAGCGACGAGGCCCCGAAGCGGAACCAGGCGGGCGACATCCAGCGCGGACCGAGGGTCTCGTACAGCACCACCAGGTACTGGATCGCCTCCTTGGCGACGCGGATCCCGCCGGCCGGCTTCATCCCGACCTGCCGCCCGGTGGATCGCTCGAAGTCACGGATCGCCTCGAGCATGACCAGGGTGACGGGTAGCGTCGCGGCGGGGGTCACCTTGCCGGTGGACGTCTTGATGAAGTCGGCGCCGGCGGCCATCGCCAGGACGCTGGCGCGCCGGACGTTGTCGTAGGTTTCGAGCTCGCCGGTCTCGAGGATGACCTTGAGGTGCGCCTCGCCGCACGCCTCCTTGACCTCGACGATCTCCTCGAAGACGGTCAGGTAGTCGCCCGACAGGAACGCGCCGCGATCGATCACCATATCGACCTCATCCGCACCGGCTTCGACGGCGGCCCGCACTTCGGCGAGCTTGATGTCGCGGAAGGTCTGGCCCGACGGGAAGCCGGTGGCCACGCTGGCGACCTTGACCGTTGAGCCGCGGAGGGCCGCCTTCGCGTCGGGCACGAGCGCGGGGTAGACGCAGATCGCGGCCACGGACGGGATCGTCGGGTCGCCCGGCTGCGGCCGCATCGCCTTCACGCACAGCGCCCGGATCTTGCCCGGCGTGTCCTTTCCCTCAAGGGTGGTCAGGTCCATCATCGAGATCGCGAGGTTGAGCGCCCACAGCTTCGAGGCCTTCTTGATCGAGCGACGTTGGAGCGCCTCCACCCGCTGTTCGACCCCGACCTGGTCGACCGCGGTAACTCGGCCAAGCAGGTTGCCCAGGGGGCCGGGGCGAGCGTCCCAGGCACGGATCAGTTCGTGCGCACGCTCACGAGCCGCGGACTCAGGTCGCCTGGTAGCCGTCATGGGACGGAGAGGATACACCGGGTCAGCGCTGGTTTCGGTCGTGCGGCGGGCTTTCTCGGGGCGGTACGCGGCTGCCGCCCGCGCCATCGTCCGACGGCGACTCGCTATCGGCCGCCGCGAACCCTGGGGAGTGGCGGCAAGCTGCGCCGGCCCTTGACCAGGAAGTGGCGGAACCAATCCACCAGGACCTGGAGATTCTCAACTCGCCGGAACGGGGTGCCGGAGCGGGTCAGCTCATGGGTTTCCTCGGGAACGCGGAGCAGGCGGACCGGACGGCGATGCGATCGCAAGACCGTGAACAGCGCCTCGGCCTGGGCGATGGTCGTCCGCAGGTCGCGCTCGGAGTGCTGGATCAGCAGCGGGGTCGTGATCGCGCGGGCGTAGGTGATCGGCGAGATCTCCCGGTAGTAGGCGGGGTCATCCCACGGTGCCGCCTCGAACTCGATCCGGGCCCAGTCGCCGCCGCTGATGTCGCCGGTCAGGAAGAGCGTGGTCATATCGGACACGCTGCGGCAGGTCATGGCCGCCCGGAACCGGTGGTCGTGGGCGACGATCCAGTTGGTCAGATAGCCGCCGTAGGAGCCACCCGTGACGCCGAGACGCTCCGGGTCGGCGAGGCCATCCGCCACGAGCGAGTCCACGCCGGCGAGCACGTCACGCATGGGCCCGGGACCCCAGTCGCGATGGTTCGCGTCGTTGAACGCCTGCCCGTACCCCTCCGACCCGCGCGGGTTGCAGTAGAAGACCCCGATCCCGGCCGCCGCGAGCACCTGGAACTCCCAGAGCATCGACCAGCCATAGAGCGTGTGTGGCCCACCGTGGATTTCGACGACCAGGGGGCGCGGACCGTCGCGGCCGCCCGGACCGCCCGGACGATCGCCGCCCGGACCGTCACCGCCCGGAATGAACCAACCCTGGATATCGCGGCCGTCGACCGTCGAGTGACGCTCCACCGGCGCGCGGAGATCGATCTCGGCGAGAGGCCCGGCATTGAGATCGGTGAGCCTGCGGGGCTTGGTGTCTCGGGCGTCGCCGGTATCGAGCAGCCAGAGGTCTGGCGGGTTGGTGGCCGTCGAGCGCAGGTAGGCGATCCGCATGGCGTCGGCTGCGTGCCCCTCCACCGTCGTCGGGATCGCGTGCCAGCCCGAGATCGTATGGCGGTCTTCCGTGAGCCGCTCGGGCCGTCCGTCCTCCAGCGCGATCCGCCAAAGCTCGTAGGCGCCACCGATCGGGGCGCTGAAATGGAGCCAGCGCCCGTCGGCCGACGGGATGATCGGGGCGCTCTCGCCGATCGTGACGTCGCTGGTCGCGGTTGCCCGGGGCATCAGATCGTGGCGGGCCGACAGATTTCGCCCGCCGGTGGCCGTCGCATCGGAGCCGTCGGCCGCGAAGAGCCAGATGTCGTTGCGACTACCCGCGCGGCCCTCCAGCCGATGCCCGAGTGCGGCGATCGTCCCTCCATCCGGCAGCCACGCCGGGGCTTCGAACACCGAGCGGGGCCCGCGCGTGATCGGAGTTACGGCGCGCGTCTCGACGTCGACGACATGGATGTCCTGCCGATTGACGAGATCGGCATCGCGCCGGCGGTTCGAGCCAAAGGCGATCCGCCGGCCGTCGGGCGACCAGGCCGGCTCCTGGTCCGAGACTGGGCCGTCGGTCAGGCGGCTGGCCGTGCCCGTGACCGCATCGATCAACCACAGGTGGACGACTCGGTCGTAGGTGAATCCCCTGCCGTTGAGCATGTACTCGAGTCGATCGATGAACCGATAGTCCGACGGCGGCGGCCCGCCGGACCACGGGGTCCCCTCCGTACCGCCGATGCCTCGGCGGCGGGCGCCCTCGGCGCGCATCGCGTCGACTGAGGCGCTGATGGCGACCAGGCGCGTCCCGTCCGGGGACCACTCGAACGATTCGACGCCGCGCGGCAGGTCGGTCAGCCGGCGGGCCTCGCCACCGTCGAGCGTGAGCAGGTAGATCTGGCTGGCGTCTTCGCGAGGCCCCACCCCGTTGCCGCCCAGGCCGTTGCCGCCCAGGCCGTTGCCGGCGTGGCCGCGGTTGCCGCGGTTGCCGTTGCCGGCCGAGGCCGCTTCGTATTGATCCTGGCCGGCCGATCCGTTTGGCGCGTCCTCAATCAGCGTTCGGCGATCGGACAGGAAGGCGAGACTCTGCCCATCCGGTGCGAAGCGTCCGTGATGGTCGTGCCGCGCCCCGAGGGTCAACTGGCGCGGCGGGGTTTCGCCGGCGGTCTGGATCAGCCACAGCGCCCGCCGATAGCCATCGAAACTGGACGCGACCGTCTGCACCGTGATCAAAGCAAGGCGGCCGTCCGGCGACAGCCGCGGCTGCGTCGCGATTCGCAGCCGGTACAGGTCGTCGGGGCGTGGCGGCCGTGGCACGCGAGGGGCTCCTCCAGACACTCCACATGGGGGACGGCCGCAGTCTACCGGCTACCATCGACTGCACGATGGCCGATCAGCTCTCGCTGCACCTCGAGGCGGACCAGCTCCCCGATCTCCCCGACCTGCGGCCGATGCTTCCGCGCATGCTGCCGGCACCCTTCGATTCGGACGAGCACCTCTTCGAACCGTGGTGGGGCGGCGAACGGGCCCTGGCCATGATTGGACCTGCGGAGCTGGCGGGAACGGGCGCGGTGCGGATCGTTGGCGCCGACGGACGCGACCTGACCCCAGTCCTGCCCGAGCTGGCCGGGCTGGCGGTGCGGGTTGCAGCGCGGTCGGCGATCCTCGACGGGGAGCTGGTCGTCGTCGACGGATCGGGGCGGGCGGATTCGGGTGAGCTGGAGCGTCGGCTGGCGGGCGAGGCCGGACGATCGGCGGCGTTCCTGGCCTTCGACCTGGTGCACCTGGACGGCCGATCGCTGATGGCGTGGCCGCTCGTACGGCGGCGAGAGGCGCTGCGGCGCGTGCTGCGGCCCGGTGACGAGGTGGTGGCCGTGCCGGCGATTGCCACGGAAGGGATTGCCCTGTATGCGGCGGTCGAGGCGCAGGGAATCGCCGGGGTGCTCGCTCGACATCGGTCGAGTCCCTATCTGGCGGGGGTCCGTAGTCGGCTCTGGCGGTTCGTCGCCGCGGGTGCGGGCGTGGGCGCGGGCGCGGCCGAGACGGACGTGGCGGGAGCGCACGCGGCCGAGACGGGACCGAGCTCGGGAGCGGAGCCGGGCCCCGCTGCCGCCGCGTCAGCTCCGGTGCTCGCGTTGATCAGTCGGCTACCCCTCGAAGATCGCTGAAGCTCGGGTACGACCCGCCCAACCGCGGCCGCCGCCTCTCCCTCAGGGCGCCCGGCGGGCCGCCGCCACGAACGTCCGCAAGCCGGGACGCTGGCCGTAAAGCAACACCCCGGCCGCGTACATCCGCGTCGCTACCACGGCGATGACCGCAATCGCCAGACACAGCAGGGCAATGGACAGCGCCACCTCCCACGGCTCCACGGCCGCGACCATCAAACGCGCGAGCATCACGAACGGGCTGAAGGGTGGGACGAAGGAGGCGATCGTGATCCACCGTCCGCCCCCGCCGCTCAGCGCCGCGACCGCCGACAGGTAGCCGACCAGCGCCAGCAGGCTGAGTGGCAACGACAGGGTCTGGAGGTCGTCGGGGCGGCTGACAAAGGAGCCAACTGCCGCGTAGATCAGCGCAAAAAGCGTGAAGCCGAGGAGGAAGAACAGGCCGTATCCCGCGAGCAGGATCGGGGTGAGGCCGACCAGCGGGGCCCCTGCCGCCGCGGGCCCCAGCACGGCCAGCGCGATCTGATCCTGGAACGCCAGCACGGCCAGTGACGGCACGGCGATTCCGAAGTACTGGGTCAACCCGG
The DNA here is from genome assembly GCA_964427285.1 of uncultured Anaerolineaceae bacterium. Classification (GTDB taxonomy): domain Bacteria; phylum Chloroflexota; class Limnocylindria; order Limnocylindrales; family CSP1-4; genus SPCO01. Next base: position 41,053 of record CAYRTS010000018.1, on the reverse strand, counting down.
CCGCGCCGATCCCGAGCACCTTGCCGCTCAGCATTTGCCGAGGGGATGCCGCGCTGATCATCAACTCCATCACGCGGCTGCTCTTCTCGGCGGCTACGCCCGTCGCCACCCACATGCCGTAGATCACGACCGACATGAACAGCAGGACCACGAACACCACCCCCAGGAAACCGCGACTGGCAGTCTCCTGCGGATCGAGGGCCCGCCCATCCTCGACGGCAGCGTTGAGTGACTTGACCCCAAAGGTGGCCGGAAGAAACGGTTCGCCCCCTGATTCCGCCGGTCTGCGCGAGTTCCAGTCCAGGACGCCGAGACCGAACGCCACCACGCTGAAGGTCTGCACCTGGGTGAGGTTGGCCGTTCCGTTGGTCTGCAGAACGACATCAAGGCCACCCGCCGTGGTTCGCTCGACAACCATGATGGCGCTGACCTCGCCCCGGGCCAACGATCGCGCGGCAGCGCCGGGATCCGCAACCCTGACCGCAAATGGCCGCTCCGCCGAGCCGGATCCCTCCACCCGCCCGGAGACATTGAGCAGGCTGTCGGCGATGGACAGCGCCTGCTGCGCCAACGCCGGGTCGCTCGAGACCACGGCGACGTTGGTCACGGTGTCGCGATCGAGGTACCGAACGGCGATGGGCGCCAGCGCCACGAGGAGCGCCAGGCCCATGAGCACGACCGTCGATGCCAGGAAAAGCGGACCGCGGACTCGATCCCGGTACTCGCGCCTGGCGATGATGGCGGCGTTCGGGAACAGCGGATCAAGGCGCGCCATGGGTCAGGCGGCCCCGTCTGCGGGCGCGGAGCCCGGGGTCTGCCCGGCGGCGGACGCCGGCCCGCCGGACACCCCGGCCGGCAGGACGACGATCTCATCCTCCGCCGGTCGGCCTACGAGCTCGATGAAGATGGACTCGAGACTCGGTTCCACGACCTCGAAGCGGCTGACGACGCCACCTCGCCCGAGGACATCGGTGAGAATCGCCTCCGGCAACGCCCCTGGAAGCAGCTCCAGCTCGGCCCCCAACGCGTCACGCCGGACGACATCGACGCCGCGAAGATCGGCAAACCAGTCGGGAGCGGGACTCGCGCCATCAATTGCCAGGCGGACCCACGCTCGCCGGCTGGCTCGCTTGAGGTCGCGCAGTCGCCCACCAGCCACGAGCCGGCCGCGGTCGACGATCGCGACCGATTCGCACATCGCCTCGGCCGCTTCCATCTGGTGGGTCGAGAAGATCAGCGTCCGACCCTGGTCGCGCAGCTCCATGAACGCCTCGCGCAGGAGGACCAGGTTGAGCGGATCGAGCCCGGTGAACGGCTCGTCCATGAGCAGCACCTCGGGTCCGTGCAGGATCGCCGCGATGAACTGGACTTTCTGCTGGTTGCCCTTGGACAGCTCCTCCGCACGCCGGTCGGCATACTCGGGAATTCGAAAGCGGGCGAGCCAGGCAAGAGCGGCGCGGCGGGCTCGGTCGGGCGTCTCGCCGTACAGCGACGCGTAATAGACCAGCTGGTCGAGGACCGCCATCCGCGGGTAGAGCCCGCGTTCCTCGGGCAGGTAACCCCACGTCCGGCGCGGTAGCTCCCCCACCGCCCGACCCTTCCAGCGGATCTCGCCGCTGTCCGGGGCGATGATCCCCAGACAGATCCGCATCGTGGTCGTCTTGCCCGCGCCGTTGGCGCCGAGGAAGCCGAAGACCTCGCCCGGTGCGACGTCGAAGGCCAGGGCGTCAAGCGCCACGGTCGCCCCGAAGCGCTTGGTGACGTGATCGATCTCGAGGCTCACGTCCGGGAGGATAGTCGCGTTTCAGGCAACCCAAATCCGAGCGGTGACGCTGCGCACCACCTGGGCAACAGCAGCCGGCGCGAGCGCGATGAGGGCGACCACGGCCCAGTCCGACACGTCGAGCGGTGTCGCTCGGAACGCGTCGGCGAGGAACGGCACGGACGGAATGACGGCCTGGATGCCGATCGCACCGATGGCGGCGGCCAGCAGGAACCGGTTGGCGGGCAGGCGCCAGATCGGTTCGCGGATGCTCCGATTCGCGTAGGCGCGAACCGCCTGGCCGCATACGAGGATGGTGTACGCCAGCCACTGGGCATGCGCCGGACCACCAGGATCGGTGACCATCACGAACAGGGCGGCCGCGGCGCTAAAGCCCCCGGCGACCGCGATCCGCCCCAGGAGGCCGCCGGTGAGCAGCGGCTGGCCCTGGCGACGGGGCGGCCGGCGCATCAGGTTCGGTTCGGGCTTCTCCAGCTCAAAGGCGACCGAGGCGGACACGTCGATGAACAGCTCGAGCCACAGGATCTGGATCGGGAGAAGCGGCTGGCCGAAGCCATAGATCGTGGCGATCAGGATGAACCCCAGCAACGCCACATGGGTCGACACAAGGAAGATGAGGCCCTTCTGGACGTTGTCGACGATCCGGCGTCCCTCGGCGAGGCCGTACATGAGCGTGGCGAAGGAGTCGTCGCCCAGGACCAGGTCCGCGGCCTCGCGCGCAACAGCTGTCCCGGAACCCATCGCCACCGCCACGTCCGCGCCGTTGAGAGCGGGGGCGTCGTTGACGCCGTCGCCGGTGACCGCGATCGTCCGACCCGCCGCGCGGGCGATCCGCACCAGACGCTCCTTCTGCTCGGGTGTTGAGCGGGCAACCACCTGGAGACCCGGCAGGACCGCCGTGAGCTGGGCATCATCGAGGGCCGCAAGTTGCTCCCCGAGGACCACGCGTTCGCGATCCAGCCCGGCTTGGGCGGCGATGGCGGCCGCCGTGACCGGATGATCGCCGGTGACCACGATGACCTCGATCCCGGCCCGCCGCGCTGTCTCCAGTGCCTCGCGGATTCCGTCACGCAAGGGATCGGCGAAGCCGATGAGCGCCCGAAACTGCCAGTGGCCGCCGTCTGGCCGGCGCGCCAGGCCAACCAGCCGCTCCCCGCTCGCGGCCAGGTGCTCGATCTGTTCGTGCCAGGCGACCAGTTCCAACTCCCGCTCGGTCGAGACGGAGAGCCCGAGGACCACCTCCGGCGCGCCGATCACGAGTTCGACGGCGCCCGCACGCCCGCGACTGCGGGTCCGCGAGATCGGCCGGCGATCGTCCACCGGCTCTGTGTCGAACAGGTCTTCGGGATCGAGCCGGGCATCGCCGCCGGCCGCCACGATCGCCCGGATGAGCGACGCGGTGAACGAGCCAGGTAGGGTTCCCTCGGCTCGTACCCACGCGTCGTCCTCGGCTCGCAATGCCTCGTCGAGAATGTCCAGCCGTGCGGCGCCCCCGAGCGGGCCGTCCGGCCCCGTGACTGACGCGACGTCCAGGCGATTTCGAGTCAGCGTCCCGGTCTTGTCGGTCAGGATCAGGTCGATCGCGCCCAGGGTTTCCTGGGCATTGAGACGGCGGACCAGTACGCCGCGCCTGAGGAGCCGGTAGGCCCCCAGCCCGAGGATCACCGCCAGCAGGATGGGCGGCTCCTCCGGGATGGACGCGATCGCCGCTGAGATCCCGGCGAGCAGGTTTGCGCCGATCTCCTGCCCTCGAATGAAGCCCAGGCCACTCACGATCACGATGAGCCCGATGGCCACGATGAGGAGGATCCGGACAAGCCGGTCGAGTTCCAGCTGGAGGGGCGATCGACGACGCCCCCGCTCGCGCAGACCGCCGGCGATCCGACCGATCTCCGATCCTTGCCCGATGGCCACCACGACCCCCTCGCCGCGCCCGCCGACCACGCTCGTCGCGGCATACGCCATCGCGTGTCGGTCGGCGAGGGGAGCATCGGGCAGGTCGGGTGTAACGGTCGCCGGCTCGGGCACGGACTCGCCCGTCAAGGCACTCCGATCCAGCAGGAGCCGATCCGAACGAAGGACTCGCAGGTCGGCGGGAACGACGTCGCCGGCGCGAAGCAGGATGATGTCCCCGGGCACCAACTCGGTGGCGTCGACGTCCTCAACGATCCCGGCGCGGCGTACCCGGGCCCGAGGCGCAGAGGCATCGCGCAGAGCCTCCAGTGCTCGGTCGCCGCGGTACTCCGTGACAACATCCGCCCCGACGATCGGAATGAGTCCGGCCAGCACCAGGAGACCGTCGCGAACCTCGCCGAGCGCGACGGCCAGCACGCCGGCCGCGAACAAAAGCAGGACGAACGGCTCGGTGGCGGCCTCCCGGATCATGCCCAGGATGGAACTTCGCTGGGCCGGCTCCAGCGCATTGGGGCCGCTTGCGACCGCGCGTCGCTCGATCTCGGCTCGATCGAGGCCGACGGCGCGGTCAACGCCCAGGGCCTGCGCAACCTCCCCGGCGCTGCGGGCGTGGGCGTGCGCGTGGGCGAGTGGATCCATGGCGGCGCTCGGCAGCGTCATCAACCGCAATGATCGCTCAACGGGCGTAGCATCGAGGAGATGAGCCAGCCGTCGCCCACAGGCAGCCACGTCCCCCAGGTGGCGCCGTCTTCCATTCACGCGGACCGGGCCGCGGGACGGCTCGAAATCGGCTGGCCGGACGGGCATGCCACGGTTTACGACACGGTCACACTCCGCTGGCTCTGCCCTTGCGCCTTCTGCCGCGGCGAGGCAGGGATGCCCGGCTGGCTGGACAGCGGCCCGACGCTCACCGCGGAGCAGACCCGCCTCGTCGACATCGCCCTCGTGGGCAGCTACGCCATTTCGCCGACCTGGGGCGACGGCCACCACACCGGTTACTACACGTATGCTCTGCTGCGGACGCGCTGTCCTTGTTCAGAATGCACCGGTCGACGCCACGCAGATTCAACGGCGACCGAACCGGCCAACCGACACGAGGAGCACGCATGATTGTCGTCACGACCCCATTCCTGGCCGGCCATCGCGTCGCCGAATCGAAGGGAATGGTCTTTGGACTCGTGGTCCGCAGCCGTGGCCTCGGCGGCAACATCATGGCGGCGCTGCGATCCGTTGGCGGTGGCGAGATCCACGAATACACCAGCCTGCTCGAGGACACTCGCCGACAGGCCATGGATCGGCTCGTCAAGAACGCCACGCTGGTCGGCGCCAATGCGATCCTGTCCATGCGGTTCGACAGCTCGGAACTATCCGGGTACATGACCGAGATCGTGGCCTATGGCACGGCGGTCGTCGTGGAACCTGACCCCAGCGCAGCCGCGGTCACCGCCGAATAGCCATGCGCGCCTCGGGCTACGTGGGACGCGCCATCGTCGTCGGGATCGGCGCACTGACGATCCTGATGGGCTTCGCCGTTATCGCCGAGGGCGCTGCGTCAGCGTGGAGTGGCGCATGGCTCGTTGCCATCGGCCTGGCGATCGTCATCGCCGCGCTGGTGGAACGCCAGCGCTACCGATCCGACTCCGCCGAGGCGTTCGGCACGCCGATCGGACCCGGCGGCGGCGACCCGATCGGCGATCCAATCGAGGGCCGGTTCCAGCGAACGGGAGAGGTCTTCATCGATCCCACCAGTGGCCAGCAGATGCGCGTCTGGCTTGACCGGGCGACCGGCGAGCGGCGCTACCGCGCAGAGGAATAGCCAGGGACCCCCGCACCATCGGCACGCGGACGGCGGACACGGACGACTGTCCGTTTACACCAACATGCTATCCTCGCCGGCCGGTAGCGCTTTGCGCGGCCGCACTCGAGGACCCTAGCCCACCATGGCCGCTATCCAGACCGCCACTCCGGCGCGAGTGGCGACCACGCGACGCCCGCGTCGCAGCCCCCGGACAAAGCCGCCATTCCCCTACCTGAACCGCGAGCTGTCCTGGCTCGAATTCAATGCCCGGGTCCTGTTCGAGGCGCGCGACGAGCGCAACCCGCTGCTCGAGCGGGTCAAGTTCCTGGCCATCTTCGCGGACAACCTCGACGAGTTCTTCCAGGTCCGTGTCGCAGGCCTGCGCCAGCAGGTCGAGTCCGGCAAGGCGGCCCGCTCGCCGGACGGCCGGACGGCCGGCGAACAGCTCGCCGCGGTACGCGAGCGGGTGCTTGATCTCATTAACGATCACTCGGCTGTCTTCGCCTCCATCCGCCGGGCGCTGGTGGCCGAGCGGATCGAACTCGTCGACTATGCGGCGATCCCGGAACACCATGAGGCGCTGCGCGAGCGCTTTCTCGACGAGATCCATCCGGTTCTGACCCCCCTGGCGGTCGACCCTGGCCACCCCTTCCCGTATATCTCCACGCTCAGCCTGTCGATCGCCGTGGGGCTGCGAGATCCCGAGACCGGCGAGCGGCTGTTCGCGCGGGTCAAGGTGCCACAGATCCTGCCGCGACTCCTCGAGGTGGAGCCGTCGCGGTATCTCCTGATCGATCAGTTGATCGAGGCCAATCTGGGCACCCTGTTCAGCGGCATGGAGGTCGTGGAGCACCACCTGTTCCGGGTGACGCGCAACGCCGACCTGGCGCTCGAGGAGGACGAGGCGGACGACCTCCTCCTGGCCATCGAGGAAGAGCTGCGGCGTCGTCGGTTCGGTGAGGCGGTCCGCCTGGAGGTGGAGCGTTCGATGCCGGCGTCAACCCGCGCCTTGCTGCTCCGCGGTCTGGGCCTTGGGGATGCGGACTGTTATGAGGTCAGCGGCATGCTGGACCTCAGCGGCCTGTGGGCGATCGCGAACCTGGACCGCCCCGAGCTCAAACCCCCCGATTGGACCCCGGTCATCCCGCCCCGGCTGATGCCGCCGGACGAGGACGAGCCGGCCGACGTGTTCGCCGCCATCCGGGCCGGTGACATCCTGATCCACCACCCGTACGAGTCGTTCGGGGCGTCTGTGGAGCGGTTCATCACCCAGGCGGCCGACGATCCGGACGTGCTCAGCATCAAGCAGACCCTGTACCGGACCACCGGCGACTCGCCGATCCTCCAGGCCCTGATCCGGGCGGCCGAGCGCGGTAAGCAAGTGGTCGTCCTGATCGAGATCAAGGCGCGCTTTGACGAGGAAGCCAACATCATCTGGGCGCGCAAGCTCGAACGTGCCGGCGCCCACGTCGTCTACGGGCTCGTGGGACTCAAGACCCACTCCAAGACGGCACTCGTGATCCGGCGTGAAGGCTCCGGGCTGCGCCGCTACGTCCACATCGGGACGGGCAACTACAACCACAAGACCGCCCGGGTCTACGTGGACCTGGGCCTGCTCACCTGCCGGCCTGAGATCGGCGCCGATGTCACAGACCTGTTCAACGTGCTGACCGGGCTGTCGCGTCAGCGCGTCTTCAGGCGAATCCTGGTCGCCCCGCACAGCCTACGGTCCGGTTTCCTTGAGCTGGTCGAACGCGAAATCGAGCACGTAGCGGCCGGGCGACCCGGGCGGATCGTGCTCAAGCTCAACGCGATCGTCGATGTCGCCGTGATCGAGGCGCTCTACCGCGCGGCCGAGGCCGGGGTCGAGATCGACTTGATCATTCGCGGCGCCTGCTCGATCCAGCCGGGGCTAGCGGGGGTCTCCGAACGGATCCGGGTTCGCTCGATCATCGGCGAATTCCTGGAGCACTCCCGGATCTGGGGCTTCGACAACGGCGGTCAGCCCGAGTGGTACATCGGCTCCGCGGACCTGATGGATCGCAATCTGGACCGGCGGATCGAGGCGGTGACGCCGGTGGACGATCCCGAGGCGCGGGCGCGAATCGCGGCCATCATCGAGCTGATGCTCGCCGACGACCGTCGGTCATGGCAGCTCCAGCCGGACGCCAGCTGGGTCCGCACCGAAGCGCTGTTGAGCCGCGCGGGCACCATGGACACGTTCGAGACGCTCAAGGAGGAGGCGCTCGACCGCGGTCACCTGGCTGCTGCTCCGCATCGCCCAGGCGCCGGCGCCGGCTCGCTGGACCCGCACGCGTGACGGACGCCGCGGGACGACCCATCGAGGTCGAACTCAAGTACCGGGTCGCCGACATTGCGACTGCGGAGGGATACCTGCTCGCCGACAAGATCGGACCGTTTCTCTCCGGTAGCGCGGCGCGCACCGTCCAGTTCGAGGATCGGTACGTGGACACTGCGGACGGCGCCATGTCGCGCGCCGGGTTCGCGGTGCGTATTCGGCAGGGCGGACGCGGAACGATCGTGTCGATCAAGGCCCTCACGGCGACCGAGGGCCCCGGCGGGTCGCTTCGGCGCGAGGAAATCGAAGGTCCGGCGGACGCGACCACCACGCCATTCGAATGGCCGGAGTCGGAGGCACGGGCGCTGCTGCTCGAGAACGCCGGGGACGCGCCGCTCGAGGAGATCGTCACGATTCGGCAGGTTCGCCGGAAGCGACTGATCAGCGATGGCGACACGCGCGTGGAACTGAGCCTCGACGAGGTCGACGTCATGGCCGGCGCGCTGGTAGTTGCCCACTTCGTGGAACTCGAGGCGGAACTGGTCAAGGGACCTGAGGAGCGCTTGGCGGGTCTGGCCGACGTCTTCGGGGCCGATCCGCTGATGACGGCGACATCCGAGAGCAAGTTCGAGGCGGCATTGGCGGTCCTCGCGGCGAGCGCGGGGGCGCACCCGGACGCAGCGACGGACCAGGACGGAGGGCCGGAGGTCATCGATCTGCCCTTGGACGAAGCGGCTGCATCTGGACGTGGACCTGAACCCAAGCCCAGGACGAAGCCCAAAGCCAAGTCCAAGTCCAAGCCGACGGCTGAGACCGGCGGGCAACCCGGTGCCGTGGACGCTGCGCCCGGCGAGCCCCCGAGCGCCGTCGAGGCTGCTCCGGCCGAGCCGGACAACCGACTCATCGTCGGCAAGACCCCGGGCGTCACCGCCAATGACCATGTCGCCGAGGCTGGGCGCAAGGTCATGCGCTTCCACCTCGCGAGGATGATCGCGCGCGAACCCGGAGTGCGCTCCGGCAGCGACATCGAGGACGTCCACGCCATGCGCGTGGCAACCCGCCGACAGCGGGCCGCCTGGCGCGTCTTCGGGTCGGCCTACCGGCCCGGCCGCACGAAGCGCTACCGCAACGGTCTGCGCGAGGTAGCCGCTCGTCTTGGCGCGGTGCGAGACCTGGACGTGCTCCTCGAGGGCGCCGACCGGTACCGAGCGGACCTGCCGATCCCCGAGCAGCGCGCCCTGGAGCCGCTCCTGACCAGGTGGCGAACGGAACGTGACGAAGCCCGTGTGCTGCTGATGCGTGAGCTGGATTCGGCCCGCTATCTCCGCTGGCTCGACGACTACCGGAACTTTGTCCAGACCGAGGGTGCAGCGGTGCTGCCGGTCGCCCCAACCCAACCGCATCGAATCCGCGACACCACCGCGACCCGCATCTGGGCGGCCTACGAGCAGGTACGCAGCTACGAGTCCGTCCTTCGCTGGGCGGATGTCGTGACCCTCCACGACCTGCGGATCGCCGGCAAGTGGCTGCGCTATACGCTCGAATTCGTGTGCGAGGCGTTGGGCGACGAGTCCACGCTCCTGGTCGCGCGCGTGACGGCACTCCAGGACCACCTGGGCCTGCTGAACGACGCGGACGTGTGCGCCGCCAGGGCCAGGGCCTTTCTCCTGGAGCACGCGGGCGAGCTATCGGACCTGGAGAGCTCGGCCATCGGGCGCTATCTGGTCAGCCGCGAGCGCGAGGTGACACGTCTGCAGCGCTCCGTCGGGCCGGCCTGGCGCGGCGTCGTCGGGATCGGCTTCCGACGAGCGCTCGGGCGAGTGATGGCCGGGCTGTAGGCGGGATTCAGTCGGACGTTGTTCACCCTCCGCGGACGGGTCGGATTTCCGTATCACCGCGCCGGGAGACTGCTACGAAAGCGAAAACTGGGCTCGGCTCGGCTCGGCTCGGCGCGGCGCGGCTCGGCGGGCATGAGGGCCGCGGGCTCGGCGCGGCTCGGCTGGGCTCGGCTCGGCTCGGCGCGGCTCGGCTCGGCGGGCGTGAGGGCCGCGGGCTCGAAGGCGGCAGTCTCGAAGGCCGCAGACGGTCCGGAGGAGCGTCTCCGCGACTCACAGTCGACGCCGGGAATCGAGCATCTCCGCACCAAGTTCCTCGGACACATCTCGTGACTGCTGGTCGCGCTAATCGATGCTGAGTGCTTCGGGACTGCGCCTGAGTGCTGCGGGACTACGCCTGAGCGTTCCGTTGTCGACGGTCAGTCGCGTCGCGTGCGGAACGTCGGGCTAGGGCCAGGAAGCGAAAACTGGGCTGATCTACCCGGAATCGGGCGAGGCAGGCCGAATTCGGGACGTACCTGAGCGTGGACTTGGACTATTGGCCCGCCCGATCGGCCTGGGTCTCCGTACCCTGACCGTTGGTGTGGTGATGCGCCATCGGTCAGGTACGCCATCCATGGGCTAGTCCGCCGAGCCGGTCCCGCCAGGCCGGTCCGGCGTGTGTTACCGCGAGCACGGTTCCCTCGCGGACCCCGGCCCCTGAGACGCGGAGCTGATCCAGGCCGTAGTGATCCAGGATCGCGCCCAGAATCGCGGCCCCGGCCGGGAGGATCCGGGCGCGGATCGGCTTGACGAGGTGGCGCTCCGACGCCACGGCGGCAGGCTCTGTGGCCAGGATCGCGAGGGCTTCTTCGATCCGCTCCCGCGTCAACATCCGATCCAGGGCCGCGGCTGGAAGCACCTTGAGCAGGTTGGACGCGGTCCCACCCACGGCGACGATCTCCGCCTGGGTCGCCATGGGGGCTTCGCGGACGGCGGCGAGCGCTGCCCGTTGCATGGCGTCGATCTCGGAGGGGAGCGGCGGGTCGTGGTGGGCAAACAGATCCGTCAGACGGGCAGACCCAAGGCGAAGACCTGCGGCCCGGGGTGGGTGCGTCGGATCGACGACGCAGAATTCGGAGCTGCCGCCGCCGATATCGACGACCAGGGTCTCGTGGGTCACTGGCATGCCCTCGGTCACCCCGATGATCGTCAGCAACGCCTCTTCCTCATGGGCCAGGACGTGAATTGGCTCGCCCGTCGCGAGCGTGACCTCGTGCACGATGGAGCCGGCGTCGGCGGCGCGACGGATCGGCTCGGTACCGACGAAGGTGACGTCGGTCGCGCCGAGTCGCCGGGCGGCGTCGGCATAGCGGACCAGGGTGGCGGTCAGCTCGGCACGGGCCACCCGACCGAGGTAGCCTCGCTCTGCGACGGCCGCGCCAAGCCCAAGGAACACGGATTCATCGACGAGCGGCTGCACGCGATGGCCCGCAATGACGGCCACCAACATGTGGACCGAGTTCGAGCCGAGGTCGACCGAGGCTCCGATCACCGTGCGAGCAGGGGCGTCGGAGGAGCTTCCGCCTCCGTGGCCCAGATCAGGTCTCGTCGGCGCCGGCATCGGTGGCCGGGCGCGTGGATCTGCGCGGCGTCGTCGTCGAGCCAGCCCGGGTGGCGGCCTTGCGGATTGGCGTGGCCCCTGCCTTGCGCACTGGCGCCGCTGCTGCCGGCTTGCGAGTCGAGGTTGCGGCTGCCGACTTGCGGACGGGCGTCGCGGCGGCGGCTGCCTTCGGTTTCGCCGGTCGGACGCCCGCCGTGGGAGTCGCCGACCGCGCGACCACCGTCCTACTCGCGGAAGCCGGCTTCTTCGCGGCCGGCTTCTTCGCGGCGACCGGCGCGGCGGCCGACTTCACCATGGTCGTACGCTTGACAGCGGCGGCCCCCGCCGGTGTCGTCGCCGCCCTTGCGGCCCGGGCGAGCGGCTTCGGGGCAGGCTTCGGAACCGCCTTCCTGGGCGCCGGCTTCGGCGTCGGACCCTTGGTAGCCGCAGGCGCGACGGCATTCGCTAGTGGCGTGACTGGCCCAGGTGCCTTGATCGGAGACACCGATTCGACGGCCTTCGCCGCCGCGGAGCCGACCTCTCTAGCCGCTCCGCTCACTTTGCCTCCAACGCTTGAAGCGACGCTCCCGGCCGCCGAGGCGGCAAGCCGGGCAACCTTCGCGGCGAGCAGACCTGCCTCCCGGGCGGCCTCGGCGGCCTGTTTCGACCGCCTGGCGAGCTCCTTGCCTCCGCTCGCTCCTTGCGCCGCGGCGAGCTGGGCCAGCCGCTTCGTTTCGGTCGCACGCGCCGCAGCGAGCCGCTTCTCGAGCCGTCGCAGTTCCTTGCCGGCGCGCTTCGAGAGCGGGCCGGCGGCGGTCCTGGCCTCGCCCATCAGCTGCGTCACAGCCTCGACGAGCGCATTCCTGGCTGGTTTGCCCTTGCCCGATCCACCGTCGTTTCTGGCCATCGATCCCTCCAGCCTAGCGCCGCGCTGAACGCGCGCCTTCGTACAATAGCGTGGGGCGGCTCGTTGCAACGGAGCGTCGCCAGACGGCGATCCGGTCGTGGTCGACCGTGATCTCCAGGTAGCTTGCGTCGAGCCGACCGTCGTTGACCAGGGCGCCAGCGCTTGCGACGACGAGGGTCCCCAGGCCGTCGGAGATGGCCCAAGCGTGTGCACGATGCACGTGCCCGTGCAGGGCAAGATCCACGCCAAGGTCGGTCAGGAGGGCCAGAACATCGCCCGAACGCTGGCTCAGGTCACCCTCGCGCAGCTTTCGTCCGGGGACCGGCAGCAAGCCGTGGTGGAGGGCAAACACGCGCAGCGCGGTCGGCGGCGCCTGGCGCATTTCACGGGCGGCGATCTCCAGTGCTTCTGACCGAAGTCTTGGAGTCGAGTTGACCCCCACCACATGGACGGCCGGACTCGAGTGCACGGCATTGAGGCCGCCGAAGCGCGCGACCCAGGCCGCTTCGGGGTCGAAATCGCCGCCGCCCGATTTGCTGGCTCCAGGACGCCCCGCCTCGTCGAACCCCAGCGTGAGCGCGGGCTCCAGGGCCAGGAAGTACTCAAGATCCGACTCGACCGGCAGGCGACGCGCCTCACCTGGTGGTCCACTTGAAGGCTCCAGGTCGCGGTTACCCGGGATCACCACGCGGGGGACGCCACCGAAGCGGGCCAATGCCCGCGCCACCTCAGCGAGTTCGGTGGACCGGGCATTGGCTGACAGGTCACCGGTCACCACCACGACATCCGGTTGACAGCTTCGCGCCGAATCGATGAGAGCACGGAGGGATTCCCGCAACTCCGCCGAGCCGTCGAAATGGAAGTCGGACAGATGGACGATCGTCGTCACGGCGCCGAACCGCCAATGGTCGAGCGCCTGGCGCGCTCCGCGCCGGCCAGGACGGCATCAGCGATCGGTCCGAGCTCGGCGGCCACCTCCTCGGCCGTGCCGACGGCGTTGATCCGCATCAATCCGTCACGCGCGGCGTACCGATCGAAGCAGGCGGTCAGGCGCGACTGGAACAGCCGGTAGCTGTCGTGCAGGTCCGCCGCGAGACCCAGGTCAAGGCCCGCCTCGTACGGGTCCGGTTCCCCGGAGCGGCGGGTAAGCGACGTCTCCGCATCGACCTCAAGGAGGAAGACGGCGTCCGGTCTCACGGCAAAGCTGAACAGCGAATCCAGCCAGCCCGGGTCGGCGCCCCGGACTTCGGCCCTGACCATCGGCGTCCAACAGTAGCGGTCCGCTATGACGACGAGGCCCGCCCGGAGCGAGGGCAGGATCACCTGCTCGATCCGCTCGGCCAGATCGGCGGCGTAGAGCAGGGCCATCCTCGTCGCGTCGGTCGCTCCCTCGTGCTTGGCTGCGCGAATCTGGTCACCGCTCAGAAGCGACGATGCCAGCGAGGTCCGGGTGACGCCCAGCCCGGCATAGCGAAACCTTGCTTCCAGCCCGCGGGCGTGCGTCGAACGACCCGAACGGTCGATCCCTTCGAGCACGATCAGCACACCTGGATGTCCGTGTGCGCCAGGGCTTGGGGCGAAGGCCGCGGGCGAGGCCGTCACGCACTCGCCGCCAATCGAGCGGGCTCATCGAGCATCGGTCGAATGGCCTCGCGAATCGCGGTGAACCTGGCGGCCGACGGCAGGTCCGCGTCGACCACCAACGTCCGCACGGTCCATGGATCGGGACATGAGCCCGCGAGCAGCCACTCGTAGGCGCCGATGAGTCGATCGAGGAAGCCGGCGTAGGCGGCCCCCACGGCTTCCGTGCCGGCCGGCGATGGTCGAGTCGCCAGCGCGCGGGTCAGGGCCGCCGACGCATCCTGTCGATGAAAGATGACGAGGTTCGGTGGCGGCGCGAAGCGATAGACCGCGGCGACCCAGTCCGGATCAACGCCACGCGCAACCTCCCGAGCCACCGCGGTCCAGACATATCGATCCGCCAGCACGACATCACCACGATCCAGCTGGCGGCGGACCTCACGCGCCAGGCGGTCAGCAGCCTCGGCGGCACCGAGCAGCGCCGCTACCCGCGATGTCAGGACCTGGCGACCTCGGGGCTCCGCGGCGGCCCGCGCGATCAGCCTTGACCGTTCCCAGGGGACGAGGTGGACCTGTCGCCCCTTTCGCTCGAGCCAGCGCCCCAGCGCGTCCAGCCCGGCCGACTTGCCGGACCCATCGAGCCCTTCGGCGGCAATCAGCAGGCCACGGGAGGTGGGGGTCGTCACGATTTCGATCCTACCGGCGATCGAGGTCTCTCGTTCGCCCGGCCGCGAACGTGCCCACTGTCGCCAGCGCCCGACATGGGACTTGACGAAGGCGCACAATCGGTGGGCCCACGGGGCATCGGCCCAGATGGTGCCGACGCTGGCGTCCCGGGCAGAGGAGAGAGGGATCATGTCGAGCACTGGCAGCGCCATGGCCGAGTCCAACAGCCTCGAGCGAGGGACAGACTGGCGAGGGGCGTTTGTCATCGGTCTGGCGGGGACGATCCTCGTCACCGGGATCGCCCCATTTGCCGTGCAGGTCCTGGGGGCCGGCGCAATCCCGCTGTTCGTGGTTGTGACGGCCGTGGGCGTCCTCCTGTCGCTCTGCCTGGCCGAGCTTGCCGCGATGATGCCCGACCGCGCGGGTGGGCTTCCGTCGTATGCGGACCAGACGTTCCTGCCACTCGGCAAGACCGTTGCCCGCCACGCAGGCGGCATTTCCGGCTGGGGCTATTGGCTGGGTTGGTTCCCGGTCGCGCCGATCAACATGATCCTGGCGGCGAGCTACATCATCGCCCTGTTCGGGCTCACCGGTATGGGAACGATCACGACCCCGATCCTGGGGACAGAGGTCGGTATCCTCAATATCCTCATCGGCCTGGTGGGCGTGGGGCTGCTGTTCATCCCGTCGTTTCTGGGCATTCGCCTGGGCGCAACCTTCGCGACGGTGCTCGGGATCGTGTCCATGGTCCCGCTGACCCTGCTCGTCATCCTGCCATTCTTCCAGGCTGACAAGTTCGACGCCGCTGCCGTAACTTCGTTCGCGCTGCCCGAGGGAACGGCGCCGAGCCTCGAGCTGTACGCCGCCTGGATCTTCATCATGTCCTGGTCGGTCCTCGCCATGGAGGCGGCGGCCTGCTACATCGGGGAGTGCCGTAACCCGGCCCGCGACGCGAAGATCGCCATGACCGCCTCCGGCCTGTACGGCTTCGCGATCTACGTCCTCACCCCGGTCGCCTTCGTGGGCGTACTCGGGGGAGCCTCCACCTTCGATCCGCTGACCGTCTACACGGACTTCACCAAGGCGCTGTTCGGACCCGATTCGCCGGTCACCCTGATCGTTGGCATCCCGCTGGTCGTGGCGCTGCTCCTGTCCGTGCTCAACGCGATCATGGGCTGCGCCCGGTCGCTCTACCAGATTGCCGAGGACGGCCTGATCCCGCGCTGGTTCGGCAAGCTGAACCGAAACCGGGTGCCCGGCAACGCAATGGCATTCAACGTGATCTGCTCGGCGGTCGTGCTCTTCTTCGGATCGCCGCTCCAGATCTACGTCTTCTCGAACATGGGCTACATGTTGGCCTGTTCGCTCGCCTTCATCGGCTACTACATTCTTCGGTCGCGCCGACCCGACCTCGCGCGACCGGTCCGCCTGCCTGGGTTCGTTCAGTACCTGGCCCTCGTCGCCGGGATTCTCGGCCTCGTGATCTGGGTCTACGGCGGCTACTTCGCGGCCGACTACGCGGTGGGTGCAGATCAGCGCTGGCTGTTCTTCCTTGGGATCGCCCTTCTGTCTCTGTACCTGCCGCTCTACTGGTGGCGGCAGAAGATGGACCCGATGGCGAAGGCCTAGTCGAGCGGCGCCGGAAACGCCCGGTTGCTGTTCTGGCGGCGTCGCGGGGATCCCCCACCCGCGACGCCCTGCCGGGTTCTGCTGGCCTCGACTGGCGCGCCATTCAGCCCCGCGGCGATCGATCGGGCGGCCGACCTCGCCGGGGACGGGCCGGTTGGCGTGATCACGATCGCCCGGATGCATGGGTACGGGTTTGGGCTCCCAAATCCAGGGCTCCTGCCCACCAAGAAAGAGCGGGCGGCGCAGCTTGCCATTGTGCGTGCGGCGATCGACCGGCTCGCCGCACGCGGCATCGAAGCCGACGGTGAAGTGGCGATCACCCGCGCCGAGGCCAAGACCATCGCCAACACCGCGAAACGCCGGGCTGTCGAGGCCGTGGTTATGGATGCAAGCGTGACGGCGCGCTGGCGTCGACTGATCGAGGGCGACCCCGTCGAGGGCGTCGCACGTCGGCTGCGAAACTCCGACGCTGCAGTAGTCGTCGTCGGTGAAGCTGGGTAAGCGGATCGCGTCCAGCCCACACATCCGGCCCGTCAGCTCCCCGTCGACCCCGAAGTCTCGTCACCGCCCGGCAGTTCGATCGTGATGGACAGGAACCGGATTGGCAGATCCGCGAGCACCTCCGGTCCGTGTGGGACGGCGCCATCGAACAGCAACGAATCGCCGGGCTCCATGGCGTAGGTCTGCTGCCCGAAGCGATAGGTCAGCTGACCGCTGAGCATGTACAGGAACTCGGTGCCGTTGTGCTGGAACAGCGGGAAGACCTCGCTCTCGTCGGTGAGCGTGACCAGGAACGGCTGGATCCGCCGGAGCGGTCCCTTCGGCGCGGCCAGCAGCTCGTACCGGTGACCGTGGCGCGTGCCCTGGCGTACCAGCTCGATCCCCTGCCCCGCCCGGACGAACGACGCGTCGCGCTCCTCCTCGAGACCGCGGAAGAAGGTCGTCACCGGGACGTCAAGTCCCTGCGCCAGGCGCGCCAGCGTGCGCAGGCTGGGTGAGGCCTGTGCGTTCTCCACCTTCGAGACCATGCCCAGCGACAACCCCGATCGCCCGGCCAGTTCCTGGAGTGTCAGGCCGAGGCGTCGGCGCTCCGATTTGACCCGGTCCCCGAGCGTGCGGCTGATCGCTCGCTCCAGGATCTCGACGTTGGGGTCAGCGATCGGCTCGTCCACGACTTCCGCTCAGTCCGGGAAGAAGCCCGGCGACGTGGGAGCCCCATCGTCGAATTGTGCGAGCCAGTCGACCGTCGTCTGACGGTAGCGGCTGAGACCCTTGTAGTCGGCCAGCTCCGGGGGCAGCGTGTCGAGCACACGGTGCAGCCGGCGCGCCCATTTCGGGATCGTGACCAGCTCGGCCATGCTGATGAGGTAGCAGCGGATGGGAAAGACGATGGCGTTGGAGCGGGGCAGACGCCAGAAGCTCTGGAGCTCGCAACGCAGGTGGACCTTTTCGCCGACATTGTCGGGCGTGACCGTCATGCGGTCGGGGCCCCAGCCCGGGTAGCGCTCGGGGCTCGTGTCCAGGCGCGGGTTGATGGTCATCGTCCAGTTGAGACGGCGAACGGGCTGGCCCTGGCGGATGTTGAGCAGGAACTTGAGGGCCCGGTCGAAGACACCGATCTCGTGCGCCAGCGGAACCGGACCGTGCCATTCCATGAAGTTCATGCCGATGTCAAAGTCGAGCGACCAGTCGGCCTGGGTCACGACCATCCCGGCATCCATCCACAGGCTCCCGTCGCGTTGGTCGACGATACAGAAGTCGCCCTGGCTCTGGCGGGTGATGTACTCCATCGGCCGATACGGCAGGGTCCGCTCGTCCCCGAACGTGAACGTGTCATCGATACCGAGGGGGCGATTGATCCAGCGCCATCGGTCGCCGTCGCGGTGCAGCTCGAAGTGGGCCGGGTAGGAGCCGGCCTGCGCTTCCATAAGGAGCTCCAGCAGATCCCAGCCGGCGAGGGTCATGTGCGGCAGTGACTGGCAGCGCAGCGGATCCTCGGCGAGGACGATCGCCCGATCGCGCATCTCGGCGACGTAGTGCTCGTCGACGTCGATCAGATGCTCATACGCGGTCCCGGTCGGTCCCGGAGTGTGCGGCTCGATGTTGACCGCATACATGTATTTGTCTTCGTGGAACGGGAACGGGTATCGGCGGATCCCGGCCGGGCTGTTCCGGAACGTGAAGTCGTCGCGGAATGTCTCATCGCGGAAGTCGATCGCGCTCGAGGTCATCGCTTCTCCTTCACGTCGTCAGCGCTCCAGCACGAGGGTCGTGCCCTCGAACCGCGATACGCAGGGCATGATCTTGCGGCTCGACGCCTTGTCGAACGCCGACAGGAATTCGTCGTTGTGCAGGATCGTTCCCGTGCAGGCCAGCACGGGCGTCTCGCATTCCCCGCAGGCGCCACCCCGGCACATGTACGGAGCCTCCACCCCGGCGGCTTCGATGGCGTCGAGCATGCTCTGGTGCTCGCTGACCCGGACCGTCTTTCGTGACAACGCCAGCGTGATCTCGTAGGGCTTGCCGGAAGCCGGAGCCAGGAACCGTTCGCTGTGGAGGCTCCCCGCGGGCCAGCCGGCATCCCGCGCGGCGGTGAGCACCCAGGCCATCATGCCCGCGGGTCCGCACACATACAGGTGCGTGCCGAGAGGCTGCTCGTCCAGCAGGCGCGCCAGAGGGATCCGCTCGTCGCGATCGTCGCAATAAATGTGGACCCGGTTCCCGTATTTCGCCTCCAGATCATCCAGGTAGGCCCCATGAGCACGCCCGCGAACCGAAAAATGGAGTTCGAACGGGCTCCCGGTCAGTTCATGCTGGACCATCTGGGCGAGGAACGGGGTGATCCCGATCCCGCCGGCGATCAGCAGGTGCTTGCGCGCCCGCCAGTCGACAGGGAAGAGATTGACCGGCCGGCTGATCGTCAGTTGATGGCCCGGCCGAACGACGCGGTGCAGGAACAGCGAACCGCCACGTCCCACGTCATCGCGACGGACGCTGATGGTGTAGCTGGACGTCTGGGACGGCGGGCTCATGAGTGAGTACGGGTTGCGGCGGAGGGTCTCGGCATCCTGCATCTCCACGATGACATGGGCGCCGCCGGAGAAGGGCGGTAACGGCCCGCCGGTGGCAGACTCGAGCCGGAAGCGCTTGATCATCGGAGTTACGTCGGTGACCTCGCTCACCGTGACCGCGAGCTTGGGCGTCTGGCCGCGGGGCGCGGACGTGGCGGCCGCCGTCATGCGAACACCGACTCGGGTGGCGGTGCCGTCCCCGGCTCCTCGGCGTCGATGCAGACGCCCGCGAAGGCCCCGATCCGCCTGGAGAAATGGTCGCGGACGAGCAACGACAACCCACAGCCGCTGCAGGTCGCGGGCTGCGTCGTGACGTGCTCGGTGATCGCCTTGCAGTGGGCGCACTGGACGCGGCGCTCCAATGACCCGCGATGCTCGGCGCTGATGGCGCCAAGCTCCACGCCCGCTTCCAGCGCCGCCTGGACGACCTGGCTGATGAGGTTCTCCGTACCCGACACGTAGACCTGGGTCCCCATGCGCGAACCCGCCAGGTCCGCCCGAAGGCGGGCAACGGCCACGGCATCGGTCGGGACCACCACGCAGTCCGCCGCCCCCAGTGACGCGAGCCGCGCCCCGTGGTTGGCAGCGGCCGATTCGCCCGGAACATAGGTGATTCGCATCCTGGTCAGGAACCCATCCGGCGCCGTCGCCGCGAGGTCGGCCACCGAGATGCCACCCTCGTCGTTGGCCACGACCAGGTGGAGTCGGCCCGGCCGGGGCGTCAGTGGTGCGTAGACGGGGCGGCTCTTGATGCCGGCCGCGAGCACACCCGTCACCTTGGGCGCGGGCTCGTGGATCGCAGCCCGGGCCGCGCGGACCGTGGCTCAGCCGACGGCATTGCGCTTGGTCTTGCGGGGATCGTCAAAGGGCAGGGCGTGCGCGATCGCCGGCCCATTGACCCTGGCGCCGCGCACCTCGAGCGGGCTGCCCTGGATCGCCCGGTCCACATCCATACGTGCGATGGCCATCGACTTTCTGGTCAACGTCGAGTACATCGCACAGGTGATGACGCCGACCCTTCGGCCGTCGGCCCACAGTTCGTCGCCCTCGGAGGTGGCCAGATCGCCCTCGACGAGGACCCCGAAGATCCTGAACCGCTCCCTGCCCTTGAGTCGGTAATGCTCCTCCGCACCGCGGAAACCCCGCTTGCCGGGTGTCACGGTGAATTGCAGCCCGAGCTCCCACAGCGTGTCGCCCGGACTCTCGTCCTCGAACGGGTACATCTGGGAGTTGTCGTAGGGATAGAACAGCAGGTAGCTCTCTACCCGGAGCATATCGAGCGTGGTGAACCGGCACGGGATGATCCCCATCTCCGCCCCTTCGGCCAGGATCGTATCCCACAGCATGACCGCGTCCTGGGCGCGGCAGAAGACCTCGTAGCCGCGCTCCCCGGTGTAGCCGGTCCGCGACAGCATCACCGGTGCATCGAACAATCGCGTCTGGATGTGGTGGAAATAGGGCAGTTCGCGAATGCCCGGCACGTGTCGCTGGAGGAATTCGACCGCCAACGGCCCCTGCAGCGACAGGTCGTGCAGGTCGTCGTCGAACAGGATCGCCACGTTCTTCCCGACCGCGGCGCGCTGGAGCTCCTCGTGCCCGGTCCCGGACCCGTGAACCACCATCCACGCCGTCGGTCCGGTGCGGTAGATGATGCAGTCCTCGGTGAACTTGCCGGCGTCGTTGAGCATGCACGCATACGCCGAGCAGCCGGGGTAGATCCGGCTGACGTCCCTGGTCGTGGCCAGGTCGATGACGTGTGCCGCGTGCGGTCCGACGACATGGACCTTCCTGAGACCGGACACGTCCATCAGTCCGGCCTTCGTGCGGATGGCGACGTGCTCCACGTCAGGATCCTTCTCGTAGGTCCAGGCGGTGCCCATCCCGCTCCAGTCCTCAAGGGCTGAGCCGAGGGCCCGGTGCCGATCCACGAGTGCCGAGAATCGCCAGATCGCCGTCATTTCGCCCTCATGCTAGCGGACACCCTGGTGCGCTGGCGGCTGGATCGTGAACCTTGCGGACGACCCGCGCGTCGAGTAGATTATCCACTGTCGGTGAAGGGAGCGGTAGGAGCCCCTGTACCGCCACTGCCAACTTTTCATGACGGTGGAGTGACCCATGTGCGGCATCGCCGGCTACCTGGCGAAGACAGAAGGAGACGTCCCGGTGGGCGCCGTCCTGCTCGACATGCTCGGAGCGCTCGTTCGGCGCGGGCCTGACTCGGCCGGGATCGCCATGTTCGGTCATGGAGAACCCGATGGGGCCGTCTGTTGTGTGCGTCTCCCGGACGAGGTTGATCCCGAGATCAGCGAAGCGAAGCTGCTCGATCGCGTTGCCAGTGTCGGCCGCGTCATCCGCCATCGTCGGGTCGACCGGGTCGTACGGCTGGTCATCGAGCGGACCAGTGAGCTCCCGGCGTTCCTTGCCCAGATCGAGCGCCGCAGCGACGGGTTTGAGGTGGTCAGCCTGGGGCGGCGCCTGGAATTGATGAAGCAGGTCGGCAGCCCAGCCAACCTCGACGCGGCCTTCGGGGTCAAGGGCTTCCGGGGGAGCCACGGGATTGGCCACACGCGCCTGTCCACGGAAAGCCGGGTGGACCTGTCCCATTCACAGCCGTTCTGGGCACGCGGGATCGAGGACCTGGCGACGGTCCACAACGGCCACATCACCAACTACGACCGACTGCGCCGGATCTATGAGCAGAAGGGCTACCGCTTCTTCACCCACAACGATTCGGAAGTGATCGCGGTCTACCTTGCCGACCGGCTCCATGACGGCGCTTCGCTCGATGAGGCGGTCAGGAGTTCACTCGATGACTTTGACGGCTCATTCACCTATCTATTCGCCACACCCGATGCCTTCGGCTACGCCCGCGACCCGTTTGCGCTCAAGCCGCTGATCACGGTGGAGACGCCGGCCTACGTTGCCGTGGCCAACGAGGAGGTCGCCATCCGGGCTGCGCTGGGCACAGCCGGCGTCGCGCACGAGCCATCGGGCCATGTCTATCGAATCTTCGACCGGCCGGGTTCGGTCGCCGACGCCGCCGCGTGACCCTCGAAGCGCGCGCGCCCGCGGTGGCTGGTCCCGGCTCGACGGTCCACCTCGACGCCGCCAGTCTGACCCTGCGCCAGGTCAACGTCGGGATCCGCGGCGCACTGGCCCAAGGTCGCGAGGTGCTGGTTTCCAATACGGGTGCCCGTCACAACCTCGGAGTCGCACTCATCCAGCCGGGCCGGGTCGCCTTCGATGGCAGCGTCGGCTACTACTGCGGCGGGATGAACGATGGTGCGACGATCCGGATCACCGGATCGGCCGGCTGGGGCGTCGCCGAGGGGATGCTGTCGGGGACGGTCGTCGTCGAGGGCAATGCCGGCAACGGCGCCGCGGCCGCGATCCGTGGCGGGACGGTCGTAGTCAAAGGCGACAGTGCGTCCCGGGCCGGGGTTTCCATGAAGGGCGGGCTGCTCCTGATCGCCGGTGACGCCGGCTACATGACCGGGTTCATGATGCAGAAAGGGATCGTGGCGATCCTCGGCAATGCTGGCGAGGCCCTCGCAGACTCCATGTATGCGGGCGTCATCCTGATTGCGGGCGAGATCGCCTCGCTGGGCAACGACGCGGTGATCGAGGAACCGCTGGCGGAGGAGCTGGCCCTGGTTACCGAGACGTGCCGCGCCAACGGCATCACCCCCCCGACGAAGTTGCGGCGAATCGTGGCGGGTCGGAAGCTGTGGAACTTTCATCACTCCGAAATCGAGACCTGGCGGGAGGCGATGTGACGGACACCGCAGATCCCGTGATCGCGCCGCCCGAAACCGAGGCGACGCTGCCCGACGAGCGCCGCAGCGCCATCTTCACGCCCCATGTCATCTCGGAGATCCAGGAGAAGGCCCGTCTGGGCCGTTACCTGATTCGCGGATTCGGCACGCTTCGTGAGAAGCCGCTGCCGTCGCTGGACGATCTGACCTTCCTCCCCGGGTCGTTGACCCGGATCGTGCTCGAAGGCTACCGCGAGAAGTGCGTCACCACGACCGTCCTCGGAACGCGTTTTGCGGAGAAGCCGCTCAGCCTGGATATCCCGGTGATGATCACCGGGATGAGCTACGGCGCGCTGTCGTACAACGCGAAGGTGGCACTGGCGATGGGCGCGGCGATGGTCGGATCATCCACCACGTCGGGCGACGGCGGCATGATGCCCGCCGAGCGTGAGCACTCGAAGACCATGATCGTGGAGGTTCTGCCGTCGCGTTACGGGTTCTCCGTCCACGACCTGCGCGCCGCCGACGCGATCGAGCTCACCATCGGCCAGGGCGCCAAGCCCGGGACCGGCGGCCTGCTGCTCGGCTCCAAGGTGTCCGAGGAGATCGCCAATTGGCGTGATCTGCCGCCCGGCGTTGACCAGCGATCACCCGCCCGTCACCCGGACTGGCTGGGACCGGACGACATGGTCATCAAGATCGAGGAGCTCCGCGAGGCGACCGAGGGCAAGGTCCCGATCTTCGTCAAGATGGGTGCGACGCGGGTCTTCGATGACGTCAAACTCGCCGCCAAGTGTGGCGCCGATGTGATCGTCGTCGATGGGATGGAAGGCGGCACCGCCGCCTCGCCGGAGGTGCTCCAGGATCACACCGGGATCCCAACCCTGGCCGCGATCGTGGAGGCGCGCCGCGGTCTCGAGGACGTCGGGATGTACGGCCAGGTCCAGTTGATCGCCGCCGGGGGTATCCGCAGCGGCATCGATGTCGCCAAGGCGCTGGCGCTCGGGGCGGACGCCTGCTACATCGGCACCGCGGCGCTGATCGCGCTCAACTGCAACAAGCCCATCTATCTCGACGATTACCGGGCGCTCGGCACCGAGCCCGGCCGCTGCCACCACTGTCACACGGGACGCTGCCCGGTCGGCATCACGACGCAGGATCCGGAATTGGTGGCGCGACTGCCGATCGAGGAGGCCGCCCAGCGGGTCGCCAACTTCCTGCTGTCGATGACCCTCGAAGTCCAGATGATCGCGCGGTCCTGCGGCAAGTCCAACGTCCACGATCTCGATCCGGACGATATGCGCGCCCTGACCATCGAAGCCGCGGCGATCACCGGCATCCCGCTCGTCGGGACCCACTGGGTGCCCGGCCGCGGCTCCGCCGACTGATCGCGGATCGCAGACGACCGACCGGCGCATGTCCTTCCTCCTGCTGTGTCCGGTCTGCGGGCCTCGTGACGTCTACGAGTTTCGCTATGGTGGCGAGATCCTGCGCCGGCCACTCCCCGATGCCGGCGGCGAAGCCTGGAGCGCCTACCGCTACCTTCGGACGAACGCGGCGGGACCGGCCCAGGAGTGGTGGTTCCATCGGGCGGGCTGTCGGCGCTGGTTC
This sequence comes from uncultured Anaerolineaceae bacterium, assembly GCA_964427285.1. Classification (GTDB taxonomy): domain Bacteria; phylum Chloroflexota; class Limnocylindria; order Limnocylindrales; family CSP1-4; genus SPCO01. Next base: position 16,622 of record CAYRTS010000018.1, on the reverse strand, counting down.
CAGGCGGAGCGGGACACGGTATCCAATGTCGTGATGGCCTCGTGGTGGCCGGGCTCACGGCCATCGCCGGCCTCAGCGACAGCTTTGACGGTGGCGACGGTGGCGACGGCCTCAGCGACGGCGGTGTCGACGCCTACCGCCGGCAAGGGCAGGGCTGGCAGCAAGGGCAGGGTCGCCTCCTCGGCTGCCACGACTGCGGGCGAGCCGGATGGTGGCTGACCGCCTCCCCGCCGGCCCGGCGGAACAGATCGACCGGGAGCGGCAGATCTCGTTCACGTTCGATGGGCGGACGATCGGGGCTCATCCGGGCGACACCGTCGGCTCGGCGCTAGCGGCAGCCGGGGTCCGGACGATCTCGCGAAGCTTCAAGTACCACCGGCCGCGCGGCCTGCTGTGCTGCGGCGGGCGATGCCCGAATTGCCTGGTCGACATCGACGGCGTGCCAAGCGTTCGCGCCTGCATTACGCCGGCCCGGGAGGGCCTGACCGTCCGCCACCAGAACGCATGGCCGTCACTCGGCCTCGACATCATGAGCCTGACCGGGCGATTCGATCGGTTCCTCCCGATCGGGTTCTACTACAAGATCTTCCATCGGCCGCGTTTCCTGTGGCCGCTGTTCGAGGCGGTCCTTCGGCGCGTGGCCGGTCTGGGTCGGATTGACCCGGCGGCTCGACCCGAGCCACACGTCCGGACCCGGCACCTCCACGCGGACGTGACCGTGATCGGTGGCGGGCCGGCCGGTTGTCTGGCCGCGCTCGAGTCGGCCGCCGCCGGTGCGCGGGTCGTGCTGGTCGAGGAGGGCGAGGAGATCGGCGGCAGTTGGCGGGCGACGCAGGCCAGCGTCGACGGCGACGGACGGATCGAAGGGCTGCCGGGGCACGTTGCCGCGAAGCGCCTGGCCGAGCTGCTGGCCGAGCACCCGGACGTCGAAGTCTTGACGGGCACTACCGCGTTCGGGGTCTACGAGGGACCGCTGGTCGCAGCCTCATCCGAGGGAACCCTGTTCCGAATCAGGACGCGACAACTGGTCCTGGCCACCGGTGCGGCCGAAGTGCCCGCGCTGTTCGCCAACAACGACCTGCCCGGGGTGATGCTCGGAACCGGCGTGCTCAAGCTAGCACGGCAGTACGGGGTTGCGGCCGGTCGTCGCGTGGCCGTCGTCACGGACGATGACGCGGGCTGGGCGGTCGCCGGCGAACTGATCCTGGCCGGCCTCAAGGTCGCCGCCATCGTCGACGCCCGTGGCGGCGAAGGACGGGCCGTCCCGACGAATCCGGCCCTGGCCAGGCAAGTCGCAGAGGCAGGCGTCGAGGTGATCATCGGCACTCCACGCGCCGCGGCGGGTCGGGGCCGCGTCACCGCGCTGATCGTGGACACGCCGGGCGGCCAGCGTCGCCTCGCGGTCGATGTCGTCGCCGTCTCGAACCGGCCGGAACCCGTGACTGCCCTTCTGGCCCAGGACGGGGGGACCCGCAGGTTTGACCCGGGATCACAACGCTTCGTCCCGGCCCGCGTTCCGGACCATGTCCATGTCGCCGGGGCGATCGAGGGCGTCGCGGGCGATCGCCATGCCTGTGCCGCGGGGATCCACGCCGGTCGCGCCGCGGCACACTCGGCCGGGTTCCACAACGCTGACCCGGATTCCGCCGCCGCCGACCGCGAGCGCGAGCGACACGCCGTGTCGGCGCCACAGGTCGACCCGATCAGCCTCGGATCGAGCGGCAAGCGGTTCCTGTGCCTGTGCGAGGACGTCACGGTCAAGGAGGTCGAGCAGGGCATTGTCGAGGGCTTCGACGACCTCGAGATGATGAAGCGCTACAGCACGCTCACGATGGGTCCATGCCAGGGCAAGATGTGCGCGGGCCTCGCGTCCTGCACCCAGGCGCAGCTGACCGGCCGATCTCCGGACGACGTCGGCCTGACCACGGCCCGCCCGCCATACCAGCCGGTTGCGCTGGCCGTGATCGCGGGGCCGAACGAGACCCCCACCCGGCGGACCGCGATGCACGACGTGAACGGGCCGACGACCAGTCGCTGGGTGGACCTCGGCGAGTGGACCCGCCCGCTGATCCATCGTGGGGTGGCGATCGAATGCGCCGCGGTCCGCGAGCGCGTCGGGCTGATCGATGTCAGCACCCTCGGCAAGATCGAGCTGTCGGGGCCTGACGCGGGCGAGTTCCTCGACTGGCTCCACCCGAACCGGTTCAGCGACCTCCGCCAGGGCCGCGTCCGCTACCGGGCCATGCTCGATGAGGCCGGCGTCGTGATCGATGACGGGACGGTCGCCCGCCTCGGCCCGGACCGGTTCCTGCTGACGACCGCCACGGGCACCCTCGACGCCATCGACCAGTGGCTGCGCTGGTGGTTGGCGGGCACGGATCGGCGGGTCACGGTCACCAACGTCACCTCGGAGCTGGCCGCGATGAACCTGGCCGGACCGCGGGCTCGGGAGGTCCTGGCCGGGCTGACTGACCTCAATGTCTCGAGCACCGCGATGCCCTATCTCAGCGCGGTTGAGGGCCTGGTCGCCGGCGTCCACGCGGTGATCCTGCGGATCGGGTTCGTGGGTGAGCTGGGCTACGAGATCCACGTTCCGGCGGATTACGGGGCGCACGTCTGGGAGGCATTGATGGCTGCCGGAGCGGGCCATGGGATCGAGCCCTTCGGCGTGGAGGCGCAGCGAATCCTTCGACTCGAGAAGCAGCACCTCATCGTCGGCCAGGACACCGACGCGCTGTCCGATCCGATCAGCGCCGGGCTCGGCTGGCTGGTCAAGCTGGACAAACCGGACTTCGTCGGGCGAGCGGCAGTCACGGAGGCGATCGCGCGCGGCGTCCAGCCCGCCCTGGTCGGCTTCATGGTCGACGAATCCACCGTGCCGACCGAGGGCGCAGGCATGGTCCGCGAGGGCCGGCTCATCGGCCGCGTCACGAGTGCGAAGTGGAGTCCGCACCTCAAGCGGACGATCGGGATGGCCTGGCTGACGGAGCCACCGACCGCCGACGGCACGAGGCTCGCGATCCGCCACGAGGGCCGGACGTTGAGCGCGACGGTCGTCACACGACCGTTCTACGACCCCGACGGGGAGCGGCTCCGATCATGACGACGACGACCGGGTCAGCGCTGGCCGGCAGCGTGACCCCGATCCGGCGGAGCCCGCTCGCCTCCGTGCATGAGCGGCTTGGCGCGCGGTGGGTGTCGGATCGCTCGCATTGGCCGGCAAGCTACGCGTCCCCGGAGCGCGAAGGTGAGACCGTGCGCGCCGCGGCTGGCCTCGCGGACGTGGGGCCGCTGGTCAAACTGTCCGTGAGCGGTCCGGACATCGCGATGAGCCTTGGCCGGATCGGACTCGGCGGGGAGGTCGGCGGGATCACGGCCGGGACGCTCGCGGGGGTCTCCGTGGACGCCTGGCACATCGCACCCGACGAGGTCCTCATCGTCTACCGGCCCGCGGACCCAGCCGATCCTGCGGCCGCGACGGTAGGGATCGCGGCCCTTCGCTCCGCGGGCCTTGCGCCGGTCGAACAGTCCTCGGGGATTGCCGCGCTCATCCTGATCGGGCCCGCCGCCCGCGAGGTCCTCCGTGACGTCGTTCCGATCGACGTCCATCCGCGTGCCCTCGCGGACCGGCACCTGGCGAGCGGTCCCGTCGCCGGGATCCGGACGGTGGTCGGCCGCGTGGATCGAGACGGGCTCCCGTCATTCACGCTTCTGGTGGCACGCGACCTCGCAGTCGCCCTGTGGGAGGGGCTGCTGGAGGCCGGGGGCCGACATGGACTCAGCCGGGTTGGCGCAGACGCGCTCCCCGGAGGATCCCGATGATCCTCAACCTGTTCCGCAAGGAGCCCATGTGGGGCAGTCGCGAGCTGCGCGACCGCTACGACGTGATCATCATCGGCGGTGGCGGCCACGGCCTGGCGATCGCCTACGAACTCGCCAAGCGGGGCATCGCCGATGTCGCCGTCATCGAGCGTGAATACCTCGGGTATGGCGCGAGCGGCCGGAACACCGCCATCCTGCGCTCGAATTACCGGACGGAGCAGGGCGTTCGTTTCTACGACGAGGCCCTCAAGATCTACGAACAGCTGGCGGTCGAGCTCGACTACAACCTCCTGTTCTCGCAGCACGGCCACCTCACCTTCGCCCATACCGAATCGGCGATCGCCGGGCTCCGGGTCCGGGCGGAGGCGAACGTGATGAACAAGGTGGACAGCCGGGTGATCGACCGCGACGAGATCCGCCGGCTCGTGCCGGCGCTCGACCTATCCGATCGACCGCGCTACCCGATCCTCGCCGCGCTCTACCACCCGCCGGGCGGGATCATTCGTCATGACGCGGTGGTCTGGGGGTATGCCCGCGCAGCGCATCGGGGCGGCGTCTCCATCTTCCCGCACACGGAGGTCACCGGGATCACGACAACCGGCGGCCGCGTGACCGGCGTGACAACAACCCGTGGCACCATCTCCACCGGCACCGTCGTGAATGCGACCGCCGGCTGGGCGACGACCATCGCCGACATGGCCGGCGTCCGGCTGCCCATCGTCACCCATCCGCTCCAGGCGCTGGTCACGGAGCCGCTCAAGCCACTCATTGACAAGGTCCTGGTTTCTGCGACCCTGCATGTCTACGTCAATCAGACTGACCGTGGCGAGCTGGTGATCGGGAGTGAGATCGACCCATATGCGTCGTATTCGATGCGCTCGACCTTTCCGTTCCTCGAGTCCAGCGCCCGTCACGCCCTCGAACTCCTGCCGGCGGCCGCCAACGTTCGTGTCCTCCGGCAGTGGGCGGGCATCTGCGACATGACGCCGGATTTCGGGCCGATCATCGGCACCACCGAAGTCGAGGGGTTCGTCGTCGACGTGGGCTGGGGAACGTACGGCTTCAAGGCGATCCCCGCCGCCGGTCGTCGCGTCGCCGAGCTCATTGCGACCGGACGCACGCCGGACGTGATCGCACCATTCTCGCTCGAACGGTTCGCCCGCAACGAGCCACTCGGGGAGAAGGCCGCGGCGGCGGTCTCACACTAGGGAGCAACATCCGCGCGAGGGCCGCCGAGGGCCCGCCAACCAGGTGAGGGAAGGCAACAGGAGGGCAGCACGATGGCAACCATGATGGCGGCGCCGGCGGCCAGCCCCGACGAAGTCCGCGCCAAGCTCGCGGCCGACGGGATCGATTACATGCTGGCCCAGTGGGTGGACATCCACGGGACGCCACGCTGCAAGGGGGTGCCCGCGAGCGCGTTCGACCAGTTCCTCGGCGGCAGCGCCGGGTTCGCCGGGGCGGCGACGGTCGGGATGGGCCAGGGTCCCCACAGCCACGACCTGATCGGGATGCCGGACCTGTCGACCTACACGGTGGTTCCGTGGGAGACGGGGGTCGCCCGGTTTGCCTGCAACATCGAGGTCGACGGCGAAGCCTGGCCGTATTGCTCGCGAACCGCGCTTCAGGCGCAGATCGCTCGACTGGCGACGGCCGGCTACACGATGGCGGTCGGGGTCGAGGCCGAGCACATGCTGGTCACCCGGGCGGCGGACGGCTCCATCAAGCCGCATGACCCGTCGGGGTTCGACACCCTCGAAAAGCCGTGCTACGACTTCAAGAGCCTGTCGGGCAACCTCGACTACCTGCGAACGCTGATCCGCGCGATGGAGGGGCTCGGCTGGGAGCCGTACGCCTCGGACCACGAGGACGGCACCGCCCAGTTCGAGCTGAACTGGAAGTATGCCGACGCCCTGACGACGGCCGATCGCTACACGTTTTTCAAGATGATGACCAACCAGGTCGCCGCGCGGCATGGGGCGATCGCCACCCACATGCCCAAGCCGTTCAGCGGCCTCACCGGGAGCGGCAGCCACTTCCACATGTCCCTCTGGAAGGATGGCCAGAACGCGTTCCTCGCCGACGCGCCGGATCCGCGTGGCCTCGGCCAGTCGAAGCTGGCGTATCACTTCCTGGGCGGACTGCTCGCGCATGCCCGCGGGCTGTCGGCCCTGTTCGCGCCCACGGTCAACTGCTACAAGCGCCTGGGGATCGGGCATTACCTCACCGGCGCCCGATCCGGGTTCACCTGGACGCCGGCCTTCGTCACCTATGGCGACAACAACCGCACCCACATGTTCCGGGTCCCGGAGCCGGGCCGGTTCGAATGCCGGGCCGTGTCGGGAGCCGCCAATCCGTACCTCGCGACGGCCGGCTTCATCGCCGCGGGTCTTGACGGGATCGAGCGTGAACTCGACCCCGGTGAGCCCTTCGTCGCCAGGAACATGTACGAAATCGAGCTGGACGAGATGAAGCGGCTTGGCCTCAAGGTCATCCCGCAGTCCCTGTCCGAGGCCGTCGACGAGTTCGAGAAGGACGAGGTTGTCCAGGGGGCTCTGGGGGCACAGCTGGCCGCCGAGTTCATCACCGTCAAGCGCCGCGAGTGGGCCCGCTACCACGCGGCCGTCGGCCAGTGGGAGATCGACGAGTACCTGACCCTGTTCTGAGTCGCAGAGGGAGCGCGGCGGCCGGGACGCGGGGTCAGCGGCCCCGCGCGCGCTGGGGCCGGCGGGGCCGGGACGCGGGGTCAGCGGCCCCGCCCGCGCTGGGGCCGGGACGGGATTCCAACACGGCTGGTGTAAGCGACCGATCATCGACCCCCGCGGTCGATGGTTCCAATGCCATTGGTATCCCTGACGGATCTAGACCGAAACACGTCGGAACTACCAGGCTGGCTGTGATTCCGACCGATGCGTGTCCCGTACACCAACCAGGCTGGAATCCTGCTCCGGGCGAGCCGCGCCGGCCGCTGCCTGCGGCCCGCCGACGTTGAATTGACGGCCTGTTAACAATCCGGTAAACGGCCGATGACAGGCCGCCTCGACGATCCCCCTGGATACTCGCGGGGACTGCCCCGGGGTCCAGACCCGCGCCCGAGCCGCGCGGACCCAGGAGGAACGGCCGCATGACCATCACGAATTCAGGGCGCCTCGGCGCACTCGCACTGCTGACGGCCATCGCCTTCAGTGCATGTTCCGGCGGGGGCGCATCGCCTGCCCCATCGGAAGCCGCTCCGACCGAAGCCGCTCCAACCCTGTCCGGCACGGTCACGATCGACGGCTCCAGCACGGTCTACCCGATCACCGAGGCCGTCGCTGAGGAGTTCCAGCTCGCCAATTCCGGTGTCCAGGTTCCAACCTCCCTGTCCGGGACCGGCGGCGGGTTCAAGAAGTTCTGCGTCGGCGAGACGGACATCAACGACGCATCGCGCCCGATCAAGGCGGAGGACGAGGGCGAGGGCCTGGCCTGCAAGGCCAACGGCGTCGAGTACGTCCAGCTCCAGATCGCCATCGACGGACTGACTGTCGTCGTCAACCCCGACAACACGTTTGCAACCTGCCTCACCGTGGAGGAGCTCTCAGCGATCTACGGGCCAGAGTCATCCCAGAATCTTCTCTGGAGCGACGTTCGGGCCGGCTTCCCGGCCGAACCGGTCAACCGGTTCATGCCCGGCGCCGACTCAGGCACCTTCGACTACTTCACCGAGGTGATCAACGGCGAGACCGATTCCGCCACGCAGTTCGCCACCCAGTCCGAAGATGACAACGTCCTGGTGACCGGTGTCGCGGGCGACGTCAACGCGATCTCGTTCTTCGGCTACGCCTACTACGTCGAGAACACGGACAAGCTCAAGGCGGTCGAGGTCGACGGTGGATCGTCGTTCGGCTGTGTGGCGCCGACCGAGGCCACCATCAACGACAACACGTATGCCCCGCTCAGCCGTCCGCTGTTCATCTACCCGGACGTGGGCAAGGCGAAGGCCCGCCCCGAGCTCAAGGCCTTTGTTGACTTCTATCTCGAGAACACCACCACCCTTGCCGCAGAAGTCGGCTATGTGGCCATGCCCGCGGACCTTCTCCAGGCGGAGAAGGACGAGTGGGCGGCGGCGGTCGGCGGCTGATCCGCGACGGCTGACCAGTCGATCTGACCCGGTATCCGGATCAGGCTCCCTCCTCCCAGCACGCACCGGCTCGAAGCTCGGATCGAGCCGGTGCGTTGCCCTTCCCGCCGGAGCGCGGGTGACGTAGGCTATTCGACCGACCACCGACAAGGACCTCGCATCGAATGACGAGCGCCGCCAGAACCCTGACCCGCCGACGCCCGATGAGTGAGCGGGTGATCGAGACCCTGCTGCTCCTGTCCGCCGTGCTTGGCGTAGTGACCACGATCGGGATCGTCCTGGTGCTGGCGGTCGAAACGCTGGGGTTCTTCGCCGAGATCAGCCCGATCGACTTCTTCACCGGGACCTTTTGGTCGGCCTCCATCCAGCCGCGCGCGTTCGGTGTCCTGGCGCTCGTGTCCGGAACCATCCTCGTTGCCGGGATCGCCCTGCTGATCGCCATCCCGCTCGGGCTCCTGTCTGCCGTGCTGCTCGCGGACTACGCGCCGCAGCGACTGCGCACGATCCTCAAGCCGATCCTCGAGACCCTCGCCGGGGTGCCGACGATCGTCCTGGGGTTCTTCGCCATCAACTTCATCTCCCCGCAGCTGCTGATCCCGATCATCGGCAAGGAGCACATCGGCGGGTTCTCGGCGCTTGCCGGCGGGATCGTGGTCGGGCTGCTGATCACGCCGCTGATCGCGTCGATCTCCGAGGATGCCATGCGCGCGGTCCCGCGCGGGATGCGCGAGGGAGCGTATGCCATGGGCGCCACCAAGTTCGAGGTCGTGCGCAAGGTCGTTTTTCCGGCCGCGCTGTCAGGGATCATGGCCTCGATCATCCTGGCCATGAGCCGGGCGATCGGCGAGACGATGGCGGTCCTGCTGGCCGTGGGAACGAAGCCCCAGTTCACCCTTGACCCGACCGAGAGCGTCCAGACGATGACCGCGTTCATCGCGCAAATCAGCCTCGGCGAGACCGCCCAGGGATCGATCGAGTTCAAGTCGCTCTTTGCGGTCGGGACGACGCTCTTTGTCATGACCCTGGTGCTCAACCTCTTGAGCGGCTGGTTCGTGCGCAAGTTCCGGACAGCGTACTGATGGCGATGACGTCGTCGATCAGTCCGTCCGCCGCGCCCGAAATTGGGCGCTTCGAGCCGGCCCTGATGCGCCGGAAGCTGACCGGCACCCTGTTCTACGGCGCCTGCCTGGCGGCGATCGGGGTCATCCTCCTGGCGCTGGCCCTCCTCCTGGTCGAGATCTTCTCGCGCGGCCTGCCGTGGCTGGACCTGGAGTTCCTCAGCGGCGTCCCGTCGCGTCGGCCCGAGCGCGCCGGCATCCTCCCCGCCCTCGTCGGGTCGCTCCAGGTTGGCGTGATCGTCGGCGTCCTGAGCTTCCCGCTCGGCGTGGCGGCGGCGATCTACCTGACCGAGTACGCGCGCGATAGCTGGGTCAACCGGCTCCTCCAGGCCAACATGAGCAACCTCGCGGGCGTGCCCTCGATCATCTACGGGATCCTGGGGCTCGCCCTGTTCGTGCGCCTGCTTGGCCTGGGACCGACTGCGCTGTCCGCGGGCCTGACCATGACCTTGCTCATTCTGCCGGTCGTCATCATCGCCTCGATCGAAGCCCTGCGCGCCGTCCCCGATCCCCAGCGAGAGGGCGCCTATGCCCTCGGCGCGTCTCGCTGGCAGATGGTCAGCCGATCCGTCTTTCCTGCTGCGGCGCCCGGGATCATGACCGGGTTGATCCTGGCCATGGCGCGGGCCATCGGCGAGGCGGCGCCGCTGCTGCTGATCGGCGCATCGGTCTTTGTCACCTTCCTGCCCAACCCGATCGCGGGCAGCTACACCGTGCTGCCGATCCAGGTCCTGCAGTGGGCAGGGCGCCCCCAGGAGGACTTCCAGGGCATCTCCGCGGCGGCGATCATCGTGATCCTGGCCATGATGCTCGTGCTCAACGCGCTCGCGCTCGTCGTGCGCGCTCGACTCTCACGTCACATCCAGTGGTAGAGGAGCAAGCCGTGTCCATCGCCCTCCCGGAGGCGCCGGCGCAGACCGCCCCGAACGCCGGCGCCGGTCCATCCATCCGGATCGTCCCGATGACGCGCGAGGTGCCCGCGATCTCTGCGGCGGACCGCGAGAACGTCATCGAATTGCGCGACGTGTCGTGCTTCTACGGTTCGTTCCGCGCCGTGCGGAACGTGGATATCAAGGTCCAGAAGAACGCGATCACCGCGTTGATCGGCCCGTCCGGCTGCGGCAAGTCGACGTTGCTTCGGACCATCAACAGGATGAACGACCTGATTCCGTCATTCCGCGCCGAGGGCTCACTCCTGCTGGACGGCCAGGATCTCTTTGGCAAGGCGGTCGATCCGGTCGCCGTGCGTCGTCGCGTGGGGATGGTCTTCCAAAAGCCGAACCCGTTCCCCAAGACCGTCTGGGAGAACGTGGCCTTCGGACCGAAGATCAATGGCTACAAGGGCGACCTCAACGAGCTGGTGGAAAGGAGCCTCCGCCGCGCCGCTCTGTGGGATGACGTGAAGGACAAGCTCAAACAGTCCGGGATGGCCCTGTCGGGCGGCCAGCAGCAGCGCTTATGCATCGCTCGCACAATCGCGGTGGACCCCGAAGTGATCCTGATGGACGAACCGTGCTCGGCGCTGGATCCGCGGTCCACCCTCCAGATCGAGGAGCTGATGGCTGAACTCAAGCGGTCCTACACGATCGTCATCGTCACCCACAATATGCAGCAAGCGGCTCGCGCGTCTGACACGACGGTGTTCATGACCATGGGCGATGATCGCGCTGGATTTGTCGTCGAGGAGGGCGAGACGGTCGGGATCTTCACGAACCCTCGGAATCGATTGACCGAGGACTACGTGTCCGGCCGGTTCGGCTGAGCGGGGAGGCCGTCATGGAAGCACATGTCCAGGAAGTGATCAACGGAGCGGCGCCCAGCGAGGCCGGCCGCACCGACCAGCCCCTTCCGCGGGGAGCCCTCGACCTCGAAGAGGAGCTGATCCGCGAAGCTGTCCTGCGCATGGGAATGCTGGTCGAAGCCGCGATCCGCAAGGCCAGTCGAGCGCTCACCGCGCACGACACGAAGACCGCCCTCGAGGTCATCGAGGGCGACGAGGCCATCAACGACGCCCAACACGCTGCGTCGACGCTCATCGTCCGGACGATCGCCACCCAGGCGCCCGTAGCCCGCGACCTGCGCTACCTGTTGACGCTGGATCACGTCACGTACGAGCTCGAACGGATGGGCGATCATGCGTCATCGGTCGCCAAGCAGGTCCTGAAGCTGGCCCCGGAGCCGCCGCTCGACGGCTACGTCCATCTGCCCGAGATGGCCGAGCTCGGCGCCCAGCTGGTCCATGGTGTGCTTCGAGCACTCGTCGACGCCGACGCCGAACGGGCCCGCCGGGTTGCCGCGGACGACGACCAGATCGATCGCCTGTACCACTCCACGTTCGACCAGGTGGTCGAGTTGATGCGGCAGGATCCGGGCAACGTGGAGCGCGGCACCCGGGTCATCATCGCCTCGCATTACCTCGAGCGGATCGGCGATCGAGCAACCAACATCGCCGAGGACGTGGTCTACCTGGTCACCGGGGACGTCGAGGACCTCAACCCTTAGTGGACCGGCCAGTCCGGGTGCTGTTCGTATGCACGGGCAATTCGGCCCGGAGCGTGATGGCGGAGGCGCTCGTGCGCCAGCATGGCGGTGCGGCGTTCGAGGTCCACAGTGCAGGCACAGAACCACGCGGCATCCATCCGCTGACCCTCGAGGTGCTCGCGGAGGCGGGGATCGACGCGTCCTGGGCGCGCTCCAAGTCCGTCACGGAGTTCCTTGGCCAGTCGTTCGATGTTGTGGTCACGGTCTGCGATGAGGCTCGGCAGGTCTGCCCGGTCTTCCCGGGCGTGGCCGACTCCATGCACTGGGGCTACGAGGACCCGGCCGCAGCGACGGGCACGGACGAGGAGCGCCTGGCCGCCTTCCGCCGCGTGTTGATCCAGCTGGGCGGGCGGGTCAACCAGTTCATCCCGCTGGCCGTCCGTGCGCAGCAAGGGCGCCGCGCGGACGATCGCCTCGCGCGGGCGTGATGGAGCTGTATCTGCTGCGCCACGCCGATGCCGGGGACCCCATGGCCTGGGAGGGACCCGATGAGATCAGGCCGCTGTCGGACAAGGGCGAGCGCCAGGCGGACCGGTTGGGGCGCTTCCTGGCAGGTTCCGGTTTCCGGCCCGACGCGATCCTGACGTCACCCAGGGTCCGCGCCGCCGAGACCGCCCGGATCGTGGGTGAGCACCTCGCTGTCCGCGCTCGGGTGGACGAGCGCCTGGCCGGCGAGCTCAATCCGGATGTCATCGAGTCGCTCCTGCGCGATGCCGGGGACCCTGAACGGATGGTCCTCGTTGGCCACGATCCAGACTTCAGCGACCTCGTGGCGGAGCTGTGCGGAGCGACACAGATCCCGATGCGAAAAGGTGCCCTGGCCCGGATCGATTGTGCGCGGCCGGTCGCGGCCGGCACCGGGACGCTGCGCTGGCTCGTCCCACCCGATCTCCTCAAGGGTTTCCGCGCGGACGATTGACGAACGCGCCTCAGATCATCCGCACCGGGACATGCGGCGAGCGAAACGAAGCATCGAAGGTGGCGATGAGATCGCACCGGGCACGATCGGCGGCGGCGGCGATGACGGCATCGGGGATTCGTCGCGCGGAGGCGCGCTCAGACCATTGCAAGGCGGCGATCATCGTGGCGCGGTCGGCATCGGCCAGCTCGACACTTGGCTGATTCAGGAACCGGATCAGTCCTCGCGCGACCTCGGGATTGGCAAACCCGTATGACGTTCGGAGCGCGTGCACCACTTCGAGAATGACCGCCGTGGACACGACCAGCGTCCCGTCGCCATCCACGAGTCGTGCCGCCGCAAGCGATCTTGGAGGATCGTCGCCGACGAAATACCGAACCAGGACGCTCGAGTCGCAGAAGACGCGGAGACCGTCACGGCTCGTCATCGGAACCCTCTGTCTTCTCTCGCGCTTCCTGCTCCCGCTGCCGCTGGGTCCAGGTCCCCTCACGAACGGCCTCCCAATCCGTCAACGGCGGCATGCCGTCTCGATGGAAGAGGCCGAACAGCGATTCGCGTTTGGGGGCGGGAATGAAGTCCACCACGAGGCGCCCGTCCTCGACCCGTTCGACCGCAAGGTCTCCGGGCTTGACACCGAGCACGGCTCGGACGGCCCTGTCGATGGTGATCTGGTACCGCTCCCCGACGACGTTTGGCATACGTTCTGTCCTTTGGACGTAGCTGTGCCAGACGTATGATGGTGTTCGGGCCTGCAGTGGTCAAGCGGTCGCCCACGGTTGGTCGTGCCGCCGCCTGACGCCTCAGTTCGCCCGGATCCCGGACTCCAGCCTGGTTGGTGTACGCGACAGGCCTGGGTCGGTTCCTCCAGCCGGGTTGGTGCCATCGACCGGTTCTCGTCGAAACGCGCCGCGGCTGCCAATGACCCTGGAGGCATCGACCCATCCGGCGGGCCGATCCGTCGCGTACGCCAACCCCACTGGAATTCCGGTCGACCTCCCCCTGACATGCAAGGGAGCCTGGCGTCGTCGAGCTGGCGCGCTGACCCTGGGCCTTTCCCGAACTGATGCACTCCGCCACGGTTCAGGCGTTGGCGATGGAGTCGCTCCGATCGCGGCTCACTGACCTGGATGCGCGGCGGGCGACAAGTTCCCCCATCGTCACCAGCCCGCCTGGCAGGAGGCTCCGCGCGATCGAACCCAGGCGTTCCGCGGTGTCTGGTGCGAGGCGGTAATAGATCCGCTGGCCGATCCGCTCGGAGACGACAACGCCGGCTTCGCGCAGGACACGCAGATGGTGCGAAACGGTCGGCTGGCTGACGTCGCAGCAGGAGGTGAAGTCGCAGGCGCACGTCTCCGTGTCCGCCGCGAGTTGCCGAACGATCGCTAGTCGAGTGGGATCGGCGAGGGCGGCGAGCAGGCGGACTTCCGGGTCGAGGTTGGCGGGGCGGGTTCGAGTCATCTACGGAGCAGCATATCGTCACATGTCTATATTGACAAGTTTCGATATCTCTGGCATATTGACGCCGATCGATACACCAACGGTCAAGGAACAGGAGAGCACCCACATGAACAAGGCATCTGAGTCGTTCGCCAGCTGGATGATCGCGGGCGGAGCCCGCTACGACCAGCCCGATCCCCGGACTCTCGAGCACTTGATCGCATTGCGTGACGCCAGGCGCGACGCCCGTGAAGCGCATCGACCCACGCCACTGGCACGGCTGACGGCGCACTTCCGGGCTGCGCTGCGCTCACCCGCGGCGACGGATCCGATGACAAGGGCCTGCGCCACCTGCTGACGGCGGCCCGAACCGTAGAGGAGATCAGATGACCATGACTGACGCGACCGTCTCCGATCCGATCGTCGACCAGGTCCGAGTTCGATACGCGGAGGCGGCTCGGTCCGTCCTCGACCGATCCCCTGAATCGCCAACGGCGGCCCCGGGCTGTTGCGGGGCCTCGAACAGCCCGGGGTTCGGCGAGATCCTGTACGGCGAGTACGACCGGGCGAGCCTTCCCGACGCCGCCGTCCTGGCCAGCCTGGGCTGCGGCAACCCGACCGCAGTCGCCGAGTTGCGCGAGGGCGAGACCGTCCTCGATCTCGGGTCAGGCGGCGGGATCGACGTGCTGCTGGCGGCGCAGCGGGTGGGTGCCAGCGGCTTCGCCTATGGGCTGGACATGACCGATGAGATGCTCGAGCTCGCCCGCCGCAACGCCGCGGAGGCTGGCGCCGCCAACGTTGAGTTCCGAAAGGGCCGGATGGAGGCGCTGCCATTCGACGACGGGGCCGTAGATGTTGTCATCAGCAACTGCGTCATCAACCTGTCGATTGACAAGAGCGTCGTCTTCGCCGAGATCGCGAGGGTGCTGCGGGACGGCGGCCGGATGGGCGTGAGCGATATCGTCGCCGAGGATTCGCTGAGCCCGACCGAACGCGCGGCGCGGGGCAGCTTCGTCGGCTGCATCGCCGGTGCCCTTTCGTTCAGTGAGTACCGGGCGGGCCTGTCCGCGGTCGGGCTGGTGGACGTCACCGTCACGCCGACCCACCCGGTGGCCGATGGCCTGCACAGCGCGATCATCCAGGCGACCAAGCCGGCCGGCTGGACCGCGGCATCGATCCGGGCGGTCAACCTGCCCACTCCCTTACTCTCAATGCGAGTTGAAGCTGGGTCGCCGCGCTGCGGGGCAAACGGCTGCTGCTGACCGACCTTGACCACAGCCGGATGTGACGCCCACGGCGATCAGCCTCGACGACGACTTGGATCGGCCACCAGTCGCCCCGGGGTCCAGTGCCGGCGGGGCCGCTAGCGTTAGCGGCGCCGGCGAATGACCGGAGTCATGACGCTCAGGAGCCGGATCGCCAGAATCGCTGCGAGCGCGCCCACCACGATCGGCCACAGGTTTGGCGCCGACCCGACCACATCGGTGAATGTGTCGGTCGGCGGAGCCGTATTCGCCGGCGCGGCCACGACCGCCTGGACGGCACCCGTCGGCGCTGCCGTGGCGGCAGGCGCGGCAGCTTGTGACGCGCCTGGTGTCGTCGGCGTGGGCGACGCTCCGATCGCACTCGCCGAGGGCGATGCGCCCGCAGGCGTCGCCGTCGGGGAAGCGCCGGCACAGGGGATCGTGACCTTACCGCCCGTGGTCGTCACAGTAAGCGGCTCACCATACGTAGACTCGCCCCCGCTCAGTGCGATGCCATCGAAAGGCCCGGCCGGCAGACCCAGGAGGGATTCGCCGCAGGCAATCACTTTGAAGGTAACGATGAGGAAGTCGGCGTCTCCGGAGGGCACTGATGCCGGTGGAAGGAAGTTCGCGGCTACTCCCTCGAGCTTGCCAGAGGTGTTGGCGGTTGAGATGTTTGTTGCGCTTGCTCCCAAGAACAGCCCAGCACTCGCGAATGGCGCACCCCTGGTCACCGCAGTGATCTGCAGCTTGGAGTGGTCGAAGTTGATAGTGGCTTGTACTCCTGCAGTCGGAACGTCGGCGTTCAGGACGACCCGGACAGTAAACGACGCGCCCATAGCTACAGTCTGGGTCGCTGGCACAATCCGAAGGGTAGGAGCGGCGGCGGAAACTGCAGCAACGCCCCCGAAGGTCGCCAGCACGATCACGATTAGCGCGAAGACTCCGCCCCGCGATTGGATGCGCATCAGATAGGGTCCTTTCCAACGTAGGGCGTTGACGAACGCTGTGGCCATGAGCGTGGTCGTCGCTCGTTACCGGTGTGTCATCGGACGGTTATCTTGCCGGCCTGATAAAGCACTCGTTCAGCGGCGGCGAATTGACTTGGTCAACAACTCGAATGAGCGGATCGCGAACATCGCGGCCAGGGCCCCAAGCACGATGGACCAGGCGTCGAACATGCCCTGAGATCGAAGGGGCGACATGTCAGTAGGTGGCAGACCCGCCGACGGACTTTCAACGACGCCTTGAACCTCGCCGGTGGGCGACGGGGTTGCGGTCGGGCTCGGGGTCGGCGTGGGCGACGGGGTTGCGGTCGGGCTCGGGGTCGGCGTGGGTGACGGGCTCGGGGTCGGGCTCGGGGTCGGAGTGGGGGTCGGGGCCGGGGCCGGGGTCGGGGTCGGGGTGGGGGACGGGGTCGG